>JAFGQR010000010.1 GCA_016935555.1 Verrucomicrobiota bacterium | reverse complement strand
GGAGGCTGGGGGGATTGATGCGTGGCCTGCGGGGGTTCATGTTGGGCGTGTTCAGGCGTCGCGTGGCGGATGAGGTCTGCGCAGCCAGGCTTGGAAGGTGTGGGTTTCCCACAATCGTTTCGCCAGGAGGGCGTAGCCTGCGGTCATGGGGTGGCTGGCATCGGCATAGAGGAGGCTGGGGAGGGTTTCGGGGAGGACATGGGGGATTTGGTTTTGGTATAGCCAGTGGGTGATGTGGGTGCGGATGGTGCGGTAGGCGGGGCGGTTTTGGGGGGCCATGAGGTGCTCGTTGAAGGGGCCGACCAGGACGAGCACGTCGTTGCCGCGCGCGCGCAGCGAACGGATGACGCGTTGGAGGGCGTGCCATTGGAGGGAGTGTTCGGGTGCGACCCACTGGAAATGGGTTGTGCCCGTGGTCTTTGTCGACCAGGGCTTATGGCGGGGGCTGTCGGGGCCGCGTTCGGCGCTGTCGGGGAGGGTGTTGGGGATGCGGAGGGAGATGGCGGAGAGTGGATTACGCCAGGCGTTGGGGTAGCGGGGGGGGGTGGTGTCGTTGTCGGCGAGGGTCCATTGGGGGAGGCTTTGCTGGTCGAAGCAGGCGTTTTGGAGGTGGCTGACCCAGGCGAAGAAGCGGCAGTGTTGCTCGATGGCGGCGCTGAGCCGCTCGGTTGGGTCGGCGCGGTAACAGGGGATGCGTGGGTGGAACTGGGGGACGAGCCGGGCGTGGTTGAAGGGTTGTTCCTTGGTGGTGCTCAGGTCGGCTTCGGGGCTGGTCAGCCAGAGGGGGTTGGCATGGAGGATGATTTTTTGGCGGCGCAGCGCCTGGCCGTGATGGCGCAGCAGGCCTTCGAGGGCGAGGGGGAACAGGCCGTTGAGGCCGGCGTTGGCGAACCGGTTGGTTTCGCCTGCAACACCGTTGAGGAAGTGGGACAGGGTTCCGTCGGGGGCGACGTATTCGCCCCAAACGACGGAGTCGCCGAGCACGACGACGGGGTGCGAATCCGCGACACGGCGCAGGTAACGGCCGTAGAGCCAGTAATCGCGGCTGAGGGCATAGGGGATGCGGTAATCGGGGTTTGGATGGAACTGTTCGAGCCGTTCCCAGAGGGGGGGTGTCACGAGGGCGATCGCTGCGAGGATGGCCAGCACCGCCACCCATTCCGGCGCGGACAACCGCATTTCGTTGACGCCTGGGGGCACGGTGTTCCCGGGTGGCGGGGGCGGGGAGGATGGGGGTTGGGGGGGCATGTTAGAACTGGAAGTAGATGAACGTGCCGCCGCCGGACGAACACAGGCACAGGTAGAGGAGCATCGAGAGGGCCAGGCCCAGGCGGACGGCGCGGGTTTTGAGGAGGGGTCGCCAGGGCGATTCATGAAGGCATTCGTAGAGCCACACCAGCGCCACCAGTCCCAGCATCAGCCCCGGCATTTGCGGATCGTTCCACGCGCCGGTGAACAGACGCCGCACGATGCGCAGCGCGTGGTCGAGGGACTCGGCCCGGAAGAAGATCCACGTGAAGGACACGAACCCGAAGACGCCGGCCTGCTTGAGCAGCTTCGGCACGCGGTCGCGGTAGAAGGCCGAGCGTTCCAGTTCGCGCGTGGCCATGACGCCCACGCCGTGCAACGCGCCCCAGATCAGGAATGTCCAGTTTGCGCCATGCCAGAGGCCGGAGACGAGGAAGGTGAGGAGGAGGTTGCGGTAGGTGCGGAAGGCGCCTGTGCGGTTGCCGCCGAGGGGGATATAGACATAATCGCGGAACCACGAGGAGAGGCTGATGTGCCAGCGCGACCAGAAGTCTCCGAGGCTGGTGGCGAGGTAGGGGTGGTTGAAGTTCAGAATCAGGTTGAACCCCATCACCCTGGCGACGCCGCGGGCCATGTCGGTGTAGCCGCTGAAGTCGAAGAAGATCTGCCACCCGAACGCGACCGTGGCCAGAACGAGGGCGGAGGCGCTGTGGGCCTCGGGGTAGTCGTAGACGCGTTCCACGTATAAGGAGAGGTAGTTGGCCAGGGCGAGCTTTTTGAACAGCCCGACCAGGAACAGGGATGCGCCGTCGGCGACGTTTTGGAGTTGGGGTTTGGGAAACTGTTGGAACTGGGGGAGCAGTCGCCGGGCGCGTTCGATGGGGCCGGCCATGAGCTGGGGGAAGAAGCACACGAACGTGGCGAAGCGCAGGAAATGCCGTTCCCGGGGCACCTTGCCGAGGTAGAAGTCGATGGTATAGCTCAGCGACTGGAAGGTGAAGAACGAGATGCCGACCGGCAGGACATACTCGAAGCCGAAGGGCATGAGAGTGGACGGATCGGGCAACTGGAGTGCCAGGCCGCCTGCGGCGAGCGCGGCGTTGACGTTGTCGACGGCGAACCGGCCGTATTTGAAGAACAGGAGCAGCGCGAGGTTGTTGACCAGGCTGATCCCGAGCCAGATGCCCCGGCTGCTGAACAGCGCTCCCAGGGCCATCAGCAACACCAGCCCACCCAGGGCGGCCACCGTCGCACGCATCGTGACCGGACCCGCCGCCGCCAGAACTCCCAGGCCCGCCGCCCCCAGCGCCGACCCCACGAAGGCCCGCCGCAAGACCGTGTCCTCAAACCGCAGCCGTGTCAGCCGACCCACGACATCCACCGGCCGCCCGTTGCGGGGGCAGTGGTCCATGAGCGCGACGAGAGAGAAATCGAGCACGGTGGCATAGGCGACCAGGAAAAGATAATACGGGTTCCACCAGCCGTAGAAACAGTAGGAGGCCAGCGTCAGCCACGGCAGCCAAAGCCGGGTGCGGCCCAGGGCGAAGAACCCCGGCAGCACAATCATCAGAAACACCAGAAACGGCCACGTATGGAACAGCATGGGGGCGGGGGTTCTCCTCAGGGTTCCATGTGTTGCGGCGACGGGGTGGTGGGATGGGTTGCCGGGTTCATGGCGTCAGCCTGCCGGGACCGGACAGCGCGTTGATTTCCTCGGGCGTGGCGCGCCGGACGCAGCGGAATCCGCAATGATCCGTGGCGAAACAGGCGTCGCTGTCGCCCGTCTTTTCGCCCTGTCGGGCGCTGGCGCGGCAGGCATCGGCGCCGGACCGCCAGCTGCCGCCGCGGATGACGCGCCGCACGTCGTTGCCGGGGTTTTGGGGTCCGGTGGGATTGGAGGCGGGGCTGCGTGTGTAATAGGCCGGGTCGTAGACGTCCTCGCACCATTCGGAGACGTTGCCAAGGAGATCATGAATGCCCCAGCGGTTGGGTCGTTTGCGGCCCACGGGGTGGGTTTTCTGGTCGGACGTGTCTTTGAACCAGGCGTGGAAGCGCAGTTGGCTGGCGGCACCGAACTCGAAGTCGCCGCCGGTGCCGGCGCGTGCGGCGTATTCCCATTCGGCCTCGGTGGGAAGCCGGTAGCCAGGGGCGGTGTAATCGCAGTCCCAGTCGCGGGTGGTTTCGTCATAACACGGCTTCAGTCCTTCGAGCCGCGACCGTTCGTTGCAGTATTGTTTGGCGTCCAGCCAGCGAACCCGTTCGACGGGGCGGTCGCGATGATCCTGCCAGCGGGAGGGATTGGGCAACTGCACCCGGGTGAACTGCGTGTGGGTCACCTCGCATTTGTCGATCAGGAACGCACTCACGCGGACCGTGTGGGGCGGGGACTCGTCGGGATGGCCCCGGGTGCTGCCCATGGTGAATGTGCCTCCAGGCAGGGAAACCATCGCGATGCCGGACGCGGTGACGACGTCGCGGGGCGTGACGGGGGCGGGGTGCGGGCTGGGCGTTGTGGAGGGGGCGGGACCGCAGCCGGAGAGCAGGAGGCTGGCCAGGGCCAGGGCGAGGAGGCGCGGGGGCGGCGGGCCGGGCGGGCGGGTGCGGACACGGCGCGAGGGGGTGTGAAGGACAGGCGGGCGGGCGGGTGCGATGCGGGACCGCGTCAGGGTTTGCCGAAGGCCGGGGATGGGGAGGTGGTCACGGTTCATGGATGCCGGCATGCCGTCTTGCGCTGGCGCGCGCTTTCACCGGAGGCGCCTTGCGGGCGGTTTGAACCAGTCGGGTTCCTTGTTGCTATGGCCGTCATTGGTGAGCCGGTGGGCATCGGTGTCCAGGGCGCAGTCGAGGTTGACGATGCCGTCGCCGGTGGCGTTGACGGCCCACAGGTCCCAGCCGGGCGCGACGACGCCGACCATTTCGCAGGGGCCGACGAAGGTGCCGGGCTTGGTGGGATCGCCTTTACTGGCCGGGCCGCGGCTGAGGCAGACGAACCGGCTGTCGGGCGACCAGTCCACATGGTAGACCTTTTCGGTCTTGTGTTGGATGCGCCGGCGCCAGGGGCCGACGGCGGGCGCGGCGGACTCGAGGCTGATGGGGGCGAGCACGAGTTCGTGGTCGCCCGAGCCCCAGGCGATTTGGCGGCTGTCGGGGCTGATGCAAGGGCGGCAGCCGGGGATGTTGAGGTTGACGATGCGGGGGCCGCGGGCTTCGATGGCGAGGATGGCGTGGTCGCAGCTCATGCCGGCGTGGACGGTGGCGACGATCCATTTGCCGTTGGGGGCGAAGGAGGGGTTATAGAGGTGATGGAGGCGTGAGGTGTTGGGATGGGGGGTGAGCTGGCCGGTGCGGAGGTCGCAGAAGGTCATTCCGCGGGTTGCGTAATCGGTCACGCTGAACCTGGGATACTCTTGGGGCAAAAAGCCGATCGTCTGGCTGTCCGGTCCCCAAAACGGCTCGCGCGCCCCGTCCGCCAGCTTGCGCCGGTTCCGCCCGTCGATATCCATGACCCAGAGGCTGCGGACGGTGTTGCGGTCCTGGCCTGCGTCCACGGAATAGCACAGCTTGGTGCCGTCGGGCGACACCTGGGGATAGTGTTCATGTTCCTTGGGGGTGCGGGTGAGGTTGACGGGGTCAGAGCCGTCGGCGTGCATGACGAGAATGTCCCAGTTGTCGTCGAGGTAGCACTCGCAGGCGATGTTGAAGGGGGATGCTGCCAGCGATTCCCGGAGGGGCTGTGGGGCGGAGGCGGCGGGGTGGGGGATGGCGAGGGTGAGGAACGCGGCGAGAGCGGCGGCAGCCGGGCGGGCGGCGTTGCGGCGCGGCGCCGCGGCGGAGGGGGGCGGGCGGCGTTCGGGCCGTTTGAGGGGGCGGGGGCGGGCGGGT
>JAFGQR010000117.1 GCA_016935555.1 Verrucomicrobiota bacterium | reverse complement strand
GGGTGACTTGGGCGACCTCGCTTGTGGCGATGCCGAGGTGATTGCTGGCGACGGCCACGTAGTCGCCAAAGGCGGCGGCTTGGATGTTCGAAAGGCTGAGCGTGGCGTTGGTGGCGTCGGGGATGGGGGTGGTGCCATTGAAGAACCACTGGTAGGCGATCGGGCCGGTGCCGCGCGCCTCGCTCGCCAGCAGCAGGTCGTCGCCAACCGCGGATTCCTGGCTGGTGGGATGCAGCGCGAAGAAGGGCGGGGCAGGCATGACGGTCAGCTTGATTTTCCGGGTCAACACGCTGCCTCCGGCGTTGACGATGCCGACGTCCCACAACCCGGCGTTGGTGGGGTTGGCATTGTCGACGACCAGCGTGGCGGTGCTGTGATTCGTGTCGTAGACCAGCACGGCAAAATACTGGTTGCCCGGCGCCCGGAAACGGTAGCTGATGGGCCAGCAGCCGTCGGCGGACACGGTGAGGGTGAAGGAGCGGCCTTCGTCGACGACGCCGTTGGTGGGGTGGTACAGGTTCGGGGTGACGGTGAGGTCTTGGCCCGCCGGGATGGCGGGTCTCAATCTCACGGTGAGCCGCGCGAGGCCGCTGGGCCGCGAACCGTCGAGGTCGGTGACGATGACGCGGTAATAGCCGTCGTTCACATCGAACTGGGCGTTGGTGACGGTGTAGGAGGCGCTGGTGGCGCCGGGGAGGTTGGTGCCTTGGTGCTGCCACTGGTAGGCGAGCGAGCCCGCACCGCTGGCGACCACGGTGAAGGTCGTGTTCTGTCCGGGGCTGTTGGTGACGCTGGCGGGGTGGCTGGTGATGAACGGGCCGACGCGCACGGTGAGGGTGGCGTTGAGGCTGTCGGTGGCTCCGGCGGCGTTATAGACGACGGCCTGGTAAACCCCGGCGTCGGCGAGCTGCACGCTGGCCAGCGTCAGGGTGGCGTTGGTGGCCCCTTCCAGGTTGCCCCCGTTGAAGCGCCATTGGTAGAAGAGCGGCGGCGTCCCGGCCGCGCTGGCGCTGAAACCCGCCGGCATGCCCACAAGGTTCGTTTGCGACACCGGATGCGCCGTGAAGACCGGCGGCGTCCCGACCGCGGCGGGCCTGCCCGGTGTGGGGGTGGCGCCGACCCAGGCGGCCGGGTCATTGCCGTAGACCGCCACGGGCGAACGCTGCAACGACGCCCCGGCGCCGTCCGTGGCCAGCGGCCACGGTTTCCGGTCGTTGTAACGCACGGCGTCCACCGCGTAATACGGCGGGTCGTTGGTGCCGGCGGGCGCGTCCGGGGCGAGCAGTTCGAGGAGCTCGCCGCCGTTCTGCAGCGCGCCCGGGTATTGGCAGACGCCCACAGCAGCGGGCACGGCAAACCGCGCGCGGAAACTTGCGGGGTCGTCGGCCACCAGCAGCAGCCGTCCGCCGGTGTCGAGCGTGACGAGGGTCGGGAAGGTGAAGGCGGCGCCGCCGAGGCGCCAGGTGTTGGTGAGGATGGCCGGATCGAACAACGCCACGTTGGTGCCCGAGATGTTCTCCAACTCGAGGAATTCGTCTGCCGGCAGGAACGGATGATAATGGATTTCGCTGATCACCACCGGGCCGATGCGCGGCCCGGCATTGGCCGTGCCTGGCGTTCGGGCGATCTGGGCCGGGAACTGTTCGTCGCCGACGCTGTTGAGGTGGCGGCCGAAGCTGACGCCGTCCCGGGCGCCGCCGAAGGTGAAGCCGTGGCTGTAGCCGGTGAGCTGGCCGGAGGCGTCCGCGCTGAACACATACGCGTCGTCGCCCAGCGCGCTGAGGCTGAAGCCGGTGCCGGTGCCGGGTGCGGGATTGAACTGGTCTTCGTCGAAGACGGCGAACTCGCCCGGGGCGAGGGCCGGGCGGGCGGGGATCCGGAATTTCCAGGGGTAGGTGGGATCATCGGTGAGGTACCAGCCGCTGAGGTCGACGGGGTCGGCGCCGGCGTTCCACAGCTCGAGGGTGTCTTTGAGCGGCAGGGTGGAACTGCTGAGCACCTCGTTGACCACAATCCCGCCGATCACGCCGGCGCCGCCGTCGGCACCCGGCGTGCCCAGGGGAGCGGCGCTGGCCCGATAGGAGCCGTCGGCAGCGCGCACCAGTGAGAAGCCGAAGCCGTCGGCGGCGACGGGCCACGGGGCGCGGTCGCTGTATTCGAAGGAGAGGATCTCGCCGGCGACGGGATGGCGCAGTTCGATGGTCTCGCCGTCGTTGTTGAGCTTGTCCGAATAGTCGCCGTCGGGGACCGCGCCCGGGTAGCGGGTGGCCAGCACGGCCGGGTTGCGGGCGGCGAGGAAGGTGGCGCCTGGGGCGAGGGTGGTGCCGTTGGTGAAGACGAAGGTGATGCCGGTGAAGTAGAGGCCGCCCAAGTCGAGGGTGGAGGCGCCGATGTTCTTCAGCTCGACGAACTCGAACTCGTCGCCGTCGATGGCGCCTTGGCCGGGCGGGTTGTACATGACTTCGTTGAAGACGAGGTTGGTGCGCAGCGCGCTGAACAGGTCGCGCCAGCCCGGGCGAAACTCGAACGGCGGCGACCAATGGCTCCAGCGGCCAGTGTTGTCCCGGTGCCGGACGCGGGCGCGGTGGGGGAGGTAGGGCTGCAGGAGGTGGCCGGGGACGGTGACGACGGCGTTGAATGTGGGGAGCGGTTCGGAGACCCATGCGGCATCATATTCGAGCCGCAGCTGGGCGGGGTGGGTGGGGACGGTGCCGGGGTCGAGGACCTGGGCGACGCGCCACTGGATGGCGCCGAAGGTGTCTGGGCCCTGGGGATCGGCGAAGGCGGACGACTGGAACACCAGGCCGTCGAGCGGATAGCCCTCGGCGCCGATGTAGGTGAGGGTCGGGCGGGTGGGCACGGCCGCATCCGCCGCCAGCGTGTCGAGCCGTGTGACCCAGCCACCGGCGCTGACGCTATTGCGGTCGATCCACCAGGCATGGGTTCCCCCGACGAACATGAAATCCTTGAGATCCCTGACATACGCCGGGAGACCACCGGTCACGCCCGGGCAAGTCGGGATGCCCAGGGACAAATACCTGGCTGGCGCCGGCGCATCGAGCCACCGCGCCATGTCCGCCGGCGCAAACGCCTGGAGAGGCCCGGCAAAGGCGTCGATCACGGCGTGGATCTGATCCGGCTGGAAGAGCAGATCGCGCAGGTTGCGCACGACGTTGCGGTATTCCATCTGCATGGCGAGGTTTTGGCCGGTATCGCCGCCGCTGACGCCGGAATCATTGAAGATGCCGTTGTGGAGGACGTCCTGGCCGCCGTTCCAGGTGGGGCCCCAGGTGTCCGTGCCGTCGTAGGGCAGCAGCCACATCCGCCCGTACTGGTTGTTGGCCGTCGTGTAAACCGGCTCGAAATACCAGGCGCCGTTCTTGTTGCAGCTCGGCCAGACGTCGTATTGGCGGACGGCTTCGGCCACCGCGTGGTAATGGTACCAGTTGGGGTAATGGGCGTGCGCCTCGAGCCACTCGCGGGACTGCGAGCCGGTGAGCCCATTCTCGATGTTAAAGAAGTCGGCGGCGTTGGTGACGGCCAGGGGCCCCTGGTAGCGGAGTTCCTCCAGACCCAGCACGTAGTTGTCCACCAGCTTGTAGAGATTGCCTTTGGGGAGGTTGTGCGCCTCGAGAAACCGGATGTCGTATTCCTCCTGCGCCCAGTTCAACCCCCAGAAGTCGCCCTGGTAGCGGTTCGTTTCGTCGCCACCCCGCACGACGCGAAAGTGAAAGTGAAACGTGGAGGGGGACGGCACGCCGACTTTGTTCCAGAGGAAATAGTTGATCACTTCGTTCAAGCCGAAGCTCTCGGAGCCGCGGTTGCTCTGGCCTTTGCCGGTGGTCAGCCCCTGCCATTTCTTCGGGAAGAGATTCCCGTCCTGGTCCCTGGCTTCGAGGTAATGGCCGTTCCTGAACCGGATCCGGAAGCTGCGTTTGCCGTTATGGTAGCGTCCGTTGGCGCCGCGCAGGCGGTAGGTGACATGGTCATAAACCACGCCCTCGTAGACGAGTGCGCCTTCCCAGTTGTAATGGAGGCGGCCGGCGTTGCGGACGCCGCCCAGGTCCTGGGGCAGTTGGTCGCCGCCGTTCAACCAGGCGGTGCAGTGGGTCATGTCCGCATCGCGCGTGATGAGCCAATACACCGGCAGGCTCTCCAATACCTCGGCGGAGCAACCCTCGTAGGCCGGAATCCCGTCATACACGAAATACGCGAAATTCAGCGACGGATCATCCTCGAACGGCGCGCGGCGGGACGCGCCGAACGTGTCCGTGACCGTGATCCGGTAGCGGACGAGGCAGCGATGGGCTTGAGGCGGCAGGATGACGCTGTAGAGGTGGTCGCCGGCGGCCGCATCGCCATCCAGGCCGTCGTCGTGCATCGCGACCGTGGCCCAATTTGTGGACGCCTCGAAGGCCGGGTTCAGGGAATTCGTGAGGGTGGGATTCGAGTTAAGGCTGTTGAGCTGGGCGGTGGTGAGGGGAACCGTGGCGGGGATGAAGCCGCCTGGCGTCAGCCATTGATAGTGCAGTTGCACCGACGCGACGCCTTCGGGGTCGGTGACCTTGGCGCTGACGACGACCTGCTGAGCCGAGTTGGGCCGTTCGGGCACGTGGTTGACCTGCCGGATATTGGGCGCCACGTTGAAGGCCCAGACCTGGTTCATGGCGCCCGGCGAAGGGCGCGCCGGGCTGAGCGGGGCGCGCCACGAACTGCCCAGGTCGTTGTCCAGGGAGGGATGGATCAGCTCCATCGAGGGACCTTCGCCGTCGGCCGCGATGGGCCATGGGAATTCCGCGCGGAAATCCACCTCGTCCACCACCCGGTCCAACGGATCCCGCAGCGTGACGCGCTCCCCCTCGCTGGCCAACAAACCGTCCCAGGGCCCGAGCGCCGCCACCCCATACACCGATTGGACGACGGCGGGATTCTGCGCCACGACCAGGAACCCGCCCGGGGGAATCGTGGTGCCTGCGGGGAAATGGAAATCGACACCGCCGCGCAGGCGCCAATCCGAAAGGTCCACCGCGCCGGCTTTCGGATTGTGCAGTTCGATGAACTCGTCGAACACGGTGTTGTTGGCGCCGTTGTAATGGATTTCGTTGATGACCACATTCAGCGCGATCTCCACCACGCGCAGCACCACCGCCGCGTCGACCGTCAGACCGGCATTGTCGGTCGCGCGCAGGCGGATGAACAGGTCCGTGCCCGGCACCGGCGCGTAGCCGGGGCCGGCGAGCAGGAGGTTGCTGCTCGTGGTGAACAGCGCGTTGTCGGTGTCGCCGGCGCCGGCGACCAGCGTGAAGGTGTGGGTGTCGAGCGGATTCGCATCGACCGCCCGCAACGCGGCGAGGAACGTGCCCGGCCCGGCCAGGCTGTTCACATTGGTGGAGCTGAGCAGGATTTGGGTGGGCGGGGTGGGCTCGGCCTCGATGCGGATCGACACCGTCGCCGGGGCCGAGTCGTGGGTGCCGTCGTTGGCCTTGAAGGTGAAGAAATCCGTGCCGAAGTAATCCGTGGCGGGCGTGTAGAGGAGATGGGGCGGGGAGCCAGTGAGTTGGCCATGCTGGGGCAGCGTCACTGTGGCGAACGTGAGCGTGCCGCCGTTCGGGTCGGTGCCGGCGAGGGTGACGGCCACCGGGGTGTTCTTGATGGTGGCCACGGTCATGGGCGTGGCGACGGGCGCGCCGGGATCGACCTGGACGTTTGCCAGCGCGGTGCGGACTCCGAACGCGTTGCTGGCGGTGAGGGTGTAGGTGGTGGTCTGGAGCGGCGTCACCGACACGCTGTTGGTCAGACCGTCCACAATCCCCACCCCGTGATCGATCACCAGCAAGGTCGCGTTGGTCACCTGCCACGACAACGTCACCGGCGTCCCGATCACCACCCAGTTCGTGCTCGCCGTGAACGCGTAGATCCGGGGCCCGGTCGTCGATATCGGCGCGTTGGCCGACGGATGAACAACAGCGTTGCCCGCCGCCGTGCCGTTGTTGTCCCCCCCCGCCCGGTCGGCCAGGTCGCCCTCGAAATCGAAATACGCCACCAGCCCCGACTCCGTCCCGCCCAGCGAATGGGCCAGGTCCGCCGCAATCTCCGTCCCCGACTTCGCCCGGGACCAGACGCGGATCTCGTCGAGGTAACCGTGAAAATACTCCGCGCCCAGGCGGCTGCCGATGCGGTGGTTCGACGCCACGACGGCGACGCCCGCGGCGGTCGTGCGGGTGCCGATCGGGCTGCCGTTCCAATACCACACGGTCTGGCTGCCGTTGTAGGTCAGCGCCAAATGGTGCCAGCCGTCATGGTTCGGACCGGTCGTGTCCGGTAAAATGTCCATCCCGAAATTCGCGTCATGATCGTTGCCCCAGAAATAATGGCGCACGCCGCTCGGGCCGCGCAGGCGGAACCCGTTGGCCTGGTTGGCCGTCTGGTTTCCCCAGAACGTGATTTGCCCGCCATTCTCACCGCCCGTCGGGATGGTCGTGGGATTGATCCACGCCTCGATCGTGAAGCTCTGCCCGCCGCTGGGAATCCCGGTCCCCGCAAACGTCACATACGACGCGTTGCCGTCGAGGTACAGCGCGCCGCCCCGCAGGTCGCCCGCCCACGCGCACGCCAGCAGCAGCGCCACAGCTTGTGCCAGGGGCCGCCATCGGGCCGGACGGGCCATCGGGCGGACCCGCTGGCGGGAAGGGAGGGGTTGTGGATCTCTCAGGATCGCGAGGCGGAAACGAGCTTCAGTGGTCATATACAACAGGCGCATCATGGCAAACACATCACACGGACAATCTCCATCCGAGCGGGTGGACCGAAATGCAAGCCATCCGCGGGAAACGGGCTGATTGCCCTCTATCATGCACCCAAAACGGGGGCATTGTCGAGCGCGGAATGCGAAATGCCGCGGAGCACTAAGGCGGCGACGAGCAGGGGGTCGCCGCCGTCACCAAGGGGAAGGCTTTGCGATGGTTCTTGGAGGACATAAAATCATGGAAGGCCACGCCCTCAAAGTCTATAGGGCACCAGCACCGGCAGAGGTGTACACTTAGTTCGGTGGAAGCCAGGGAGTGGGTGGGCAGGCCGTGACGCGCGCAGAAGTCGATGTATTTCCTGACCATTTCAAACGAAAGAATGGGCGCTCCGGGCTGGCCATCGTACGCATCGCCGTTCCACCACGGGAAGGTGATCTTGCCCGGCTTGATCCACGATGTGTCCGGGACGGCCGGAGGATCATTGAGACAATAGAGCGTGCCCGATTCGAGCAGCGTCCCGGGACGATCTCCGAGCAGCACCACGCGCCACGGGGTCGGCAGCGGCAACGGGCGGATGACCTTCGTACCGTCCGGGCGAGGCGCAAGCCGGCATACCAGTTCGTCGGGCGTCGCCTGTTCGGCGCGCACAGTGAGGGTCTCCACCAGCCAGCCCAGCCGAGCCGCGAGGTACAGCGGTTGCACCCCGCGACTGCCGCCGATGACGGCGAGCGCATCCGGGGCAACCAGCGCTTTGGTCAACCGACGGCGAGCCGCCGCGTGCGAGATGCGCGTCTGGCGTGCAAGCTCGTTGACCGTCACAAGTTCAAGGATGTCGTCCATACCAATGCGCGAACGTCAACCGATTGCCGCGTTGGGCACAAAGGAGCCAAGCGTGTGTCGAAGGTCGGATTACCGCAGCCGGACAGACCGAAGGACCACGAACCGTTGCGCGTCGCGTTCCGGCAAGATCAAATGACGACGCTTGTGCCAGACTTGGGCGTTTTGAAGGCAGAAAGATGGCGGGCAAAAAGATGGGGGACCCCATTTTTCTGCCCGGGATATTTCTGCCTTCTGTTTGTTTGGGCCGGCATCCGCGCAAGGTTGTGTGGCCAGGAGATCGCCGCCCGCGTTGGGCGATGAGGGCACGGGGCCACCCCCATTGAAGGACATCTATTAGTTTTGCTCGGCAGGCGCAGGTCGAGAGTCATGGCGGTGGCCGTCCGAGTGGGAGCGATTTCGAGTTTTACACTCAAGGCGTCCTTATGCCCGAAGTTTGATGTCGTCCAACTGCTGGAGAATTTCGTCCTCGGCTTCCTTGAGCCGCGCCTCGGCGTCCGCCACCGGCAGCCCGACCACACTCGGCGCAATCGAGTGAAGGCGCGAGACGATCTTGCGGATGCCCGCCTCAAGGTCCCGGCTCCATTTCGTCACGTCGGGCATCGGAACGTATTCGCGCAAGCTCTCCGCAACAGGCTCTCAGGGTGGGTTGGCGACACGCTGGTCGGCAGAGGGTATGGTTCGATCCTCACCGGGCGACAGTCTCCGGGAGGTCTTCGAGCCTCGTGATGTGCAGGATGGAACAGCGGGCGAAATACTCGGCAAATCCATCTGGATCGATGTTCAGACCGATCTCCACGGTGTTCTTGCCCACAAACGCCATGTCGTGGTTGGTGATGTCGAAGCGCGATCCGTCCGACATGCAGATGCGAAAGGGCTTGAAAGGCTTGGTCTCCAGCAATTCGCGAATCTGTTTCGCTGTAATCATGGGCGAAACGTAGCGGCGGAATGCCTCTGTTTCAAGCTCGGGTTAAGTCCGCGAGTTGGCGCTTCAGGCCGTCAAAGTAGTCGTCGTCCATGGGCTGGGCCAGGTCCGGGTTGGCCAGCACTTCGTTCCGGCGCCGCAACAGCCCGCTCCTCTCGGCGTCGGTCAGCTCGGCAGAGTCATCGGAGTGTCCGGGGGCCTGTCGGTTCGGAAACCGCTCCAGCCAGCCGACCAGCCGCGCGAGGTCTTCCTGCGGCAGGCGCTGGATCTGTTGTTCCAGTGGCTCAACGCTCATGTGCGGAATATGCGAGGCCCGTCCGGATTTGCGGTCAGAAAAATCGCCGGATGGTCAGAAGCCCACGCGAAGCGGCTGGTCCCAGTCTTGGACAACGGACGCGGGGCAAGATCCACTTCAGGCCTTGGCCGCGCCGTTCTTCCTCCTCGGCAGGTCTTTGATGGCGACAATATGCAGCGGGTCAAGAGTGGCAATTTCGCGGTCTGAATCCAAGACCGCCAAGCTGTGGCGACCGACCAGGACGCACTCGGGATGGCGGACAACGTATTCGCGGCCGGCCGAAGTTCGCAGACTGAATGGCCGAGAACCGCCACTCAATCGTTGCCGAACGTGCTCCACATTCATGAGGCGCACCATCTCAGGCGATCCCCGCTGGGTGGAGTTGGGTCAGGGATTCCGGCGGTGGCTGGCGAGGAAGGCGGCGAGGATCCAGAGGCCGAGGAACGCGGCGGAGGCGGCGGCGAGCCGGCCGAGCCAGCCGGCGGATCCGAGGTTGCGGGCGGTGAACTCGAGGGTCATGGGTTTGCCGACCTCGGTTTGGAGGACCTGGGAGAAGACATGGCGCTGGCCGCGGGTGGGGAGGTTGGCGCGGAGGGGCTGGACTTTGGCGGCGGTGACTTCCTGGGCTTTTTGCAGGGCGCCGACCTGGCGTGCGGCGGCGGCTTCGTCGTATTGGAGCAATTGCGCGGTTTGTGCGGCCTGCTGGGCGCCCTCGGCGGGGGCGGGGGCGCCTTTGGCGGCGAGTTTGCCGACGTTTTCGTAGGTGTAACGGCGCTGGGCTTCGATGAGGTTGCTGCCTTGGACGCGGCTCAAGTCGCGCTTGAGGCTGTCGAGTTCCTGCTGGGCGGGCTGGTTCTGGCTGACGAAGCTGTTGAGGGTGAACGCCTGGTTGAAGTCGAAATTGGCGTCTTTGACGTTCCCGCGGGCGAGCTGGCTACGCACGTTGAGGAGGGCCTTGGTGAACTCGGATTTGACCGCCACCTGCTTGGCTTTCTGCTGGCGGACGTAGTCGCCCGCGGAGAATCCCTGGACGGCCGGCGGGGTGGCGTCGTCGTGGGTCATGCTGCCGCGGAAGGCGGTGTATTCGTAGTCGAGGGGCAGATAGAGTTCCCAGCGGGCGTTCATGAGCGGCGCGGCAAGGCTGGGGGAGGCAAGCGTGACGCGGCCCTTGGAACGGGGGAAAGGGCCGGTCTGGACATACGTGAGTTCGACGGCCACGGCCTCGGCGGTGGCGCGTTCGAGAGGCAGCAGAAGCTGGCCGGCGCGAAGGCTGGGGCGGACGGGCTGGCCGCCGACGAAGGCCGACCAGACGCGGGCTTTCGGGGGGAGATCGAGCACGAGATGCTGGAGCCCGTGGGTGCGCAGGGTCAGCACCATCTCGGTCATCATCTGGCCGTCCTCGGCCACCACCGTGGTGAGCTGCGCGTCGTTCACCAGGGCCTGCAACACGGCCGCCTCGTCAAACCGCCGCGATTCCACCGCCAACCGGTAGCCGGGCCGCAAATACCGGTAGGCAAGCACGGGCACCTCGGCATCGGAACCGGACGCGGCGCCGGCCCCGGGGACGCCGGCCCACGGGGGCAGTTCGCGGGCGTCGATGCGGACGAGGGTGTCGGAGGCGGTGTGTTCGGTGAGTTGGAGGGCGGGTCGGGACTGGACCACCAGCCAGCCGGTCTCGCGTTCGGTGCCGATCGTGGCGAGGGCGGGCAGCTCGAGCGGGGCGTTGGTTCCCGGCGGCCGCGGCTGTTCCCAGGTGAAGGTGAGCGTGAAGGCGCCGCGCACCTTGTGTTGCAGCTCGACCCGCCATTGCCCGTTGGTCTCGTCCCGGCGCCGCACTTCGGCGCCATACACCTCCACGTTCCGCCAGCCGGGCGGCGTCGCCACCCGGAACTCCTGGAGCGGGGCGTTCTGGATGTCGTAGCGTAACACCGATCGCCCGCTCAGCAGGGTCTCCGACACCGACACCACGTTCACCACCTCCACCCGCACCCAGGATTCCACCGTTTCCGGGCTCAGGCTCAATCGCCAGCGCCCGGCCGCGACCGGGTCGGTGCCGATGGACTTGAACGCGAGCACGGGCTGCTGGGTGGCCGCAGCCCGGTCGGAGGCGGCCTCCGCGCCGTTCCGGGCCTGGGAGGCCGCGGCGGCGCGCGGCGGCGCCGGCAACTGGACGGGAGGGATTTCGGTGAGGCCCTCGAACGAGTCCGTCTTCAGCGCGAGGCCGGGCTCGGCGGTCACGCTCACGTAGCCTGTCAGTTTGGCGACGCCCAGGGGCAGAACGCCGGCGACGGACAACGGCGCGGGCACGTCCCGGTGCGTTTGGGAGAGGTGCAGCCGCAACGCCAGCGCGCCCATGGCACGCTCCTTGAGCGCGACTTCGACTGTGCGCGGGTTGGGCGTTTCGGTCCACGACAGGGGGGCGCGGTCGTCGGAGACGGACACGATGTTGAACGCGTCGGGCAGCGCGAGCCGGAGGGTGAACACGCCGGCTTTTTTGATGGTGTACTCGACGCGGGCGGTCAGGGTGACCTGGTCGAAACCGACGCGGGTGGCGTTGTGCACCACCGCCTCAATCTGCGGCTCGACGGCCTCGGCGCGCGCCGCCAGCCGGAAGTCGGGCTTGAGGAACCGGTAGGCGCTGAGGACGTCCTCGCTTTTCACCGCCAGCGCTCGGGCCAGTTCGCCGGCATCGATCCGTTGCAGGTTCGCGGCACTCTCAACCGCCAGGCTCAACTCCTCCGCACCCCGCAGCCCCACGACGCCGGTTTCGCGGAGCACCTCCAGCGCGTGGGGCACGGCGACGTTGAGGGAGGCAGGCAGCGGTTCGAGGGGTTTTTCGGATTCGAGCGTGAGCTGGTAGGCCGGGGCGGCCGGCTTGACGAGCTGCACAATCAACACCGGGCCCGCGGCTTCGTCCTGCAGTTCCCACAACCGGATGGCATCGCCTTCAACCCGTAACAACCGGTGGCCGGACGGGAGGCGGACCTTGGCCTGGCGCAGTTCGCCCTGGGCGAGCTGGTAGTCGAGACGGGTGCGCGTGTTCACGACGCCACCGCCGACGGACACCAGGGAGGTGTTTTGGACAAACACGCTCGCCGCCACGTCCGTCGCCCGCTTCATCCGCGGCGTCCACCCCAGCTCCACCCTGCCGCCCGCCCCCAGCACCGCCTCAACCCGCGTCGTCTTCCCCACCACGCTCCGCCGGAACGTCACCGCCGCGGGAAAGTCGACGTCGGCATCCTCTTCGTCAATCGTCAGGTCCAACCGGCTGGCCAGCGCGGGCGGAATGGCGAACATGAGCTGGCGGCGGGTGACATCGCCGGCCAGGCGCACGAGGAACCGGGCCTTGACGGTGGCGTTGGTACGGTCGGGCAGACGCAGGCTGACCGACGCCCCGTCCCGCAGCAGCGTCGCGTCGCGGGCGTCGGTGGTGCACTGCGCCAGCGCGACGTCGTCCCCAAACAGCCCCACGATCTGGTTCGTCGCATACGCCGCCACCTCGAGCACCGCCTCAAACTGCGCCGCCTTCTCCCCCACCGTCCCCGTGTAGACCGCCGACACAATCGTCGCCTGCGGAAAACGCGGCGGGATGGCGACGATTTCGGATTTGAGCTGCGACTTTGCCAATCGTGGTGCCGGGTCCTGGAATTTCTGAGCGGCAGTCTGAGCCCATCCCGGCATCAACCCCGCCAGCAACATCAACCCCGCCACCGGTGCCGCCGCCGGGTTCGACGCGGCCGGCGCCGTGCCGCCACCGGGCGGGTTCGGGTCGGCGGGCGGCTGGGGAGTCGACGGGCCTTGCCGGCGAGGCCGGCATTTGGCGAAGAGCCAGGCGAGGAGCGCCAGGACCAGCAGCGGGGCGCCGACAATGAGTCCACTGTGCAACACCCGCGCGGAGATCAGCCAGTGCGCAATCGCACCCGCGATCAACGCCAGCCCGACGGCGAGCGGCAAACTGCGGGTGGGCCGGCGACGCCACTCGAATATCACCAGGCCCAAGCCCACCAGAAGGCCGGCCAACTGCAGCGACGCGCGCCACGCGCGCACCACCCGCAACCGGGTGGCGCGCATGGACACCGACAGCGGCTCGTCGCCGATGTTGAGGACCTTCGTGAACGTGTAGGCCTGCCCCGCGATCGGGATGTCAATCGGGATCGACCGTATTCCCGCCGCCACGGGCGCCGCCAGGGGCGGGCGGCCCGGCTGAGCGGGCGGGACGAGACTGCTGGCGCCCTGAACGGGACCTGCGGCCTGGGGCGGCGCGGCAGGCGGGGCCGGGGGCGGAACTGCCGGGGGTCGCGGGGCGGGCTGGCTGGAGGGGGCTTCCTGGCGTTGTTGCACGGCCAGTTGCTGGGCGGGCGCCAGCCCGGGCGCCTGGGCTTGGGCGGCGAACTGGCGGTCGCGTTCGATCGCCTCGGCGAACTGCTGGCTGGTCAGGTGGCTGACGCTGCCGTCGGCGAACAGCACGTTGCGCCCGTTGTGGTCGACGGGCGAATAGGCCAGGATGGCCCGGGGCTGGCCGTCGCGCTTGCCGGCGCCCAGCCAGACGTAGCGTTCGCCGCTGTCGGGATCGTTCAGGATGCGGCCGCTGGCGAGCTGCTCGCGCATGTGCTCGAAGTTGGCCGGGAACACCCCGCCGTTGTCGTCCGCCCATATCCGGGCGGCGAGGCCGATTTGTTTGAGGTTGCTGATGGAGTTGACGCGTTGGGATTTGGCTTTGCTTTTGGCGAGGCTGGGCAGGAGCATGCCGGCGGCAAGCGCCAGGATCGCCAGAACCCCAAGGACCGCCACCACGCCCCGCACGCCCCTCCGGCCCAGGGCGGCGATCAGCGCGAGCAGGAGCACGGCGCCACCGCCGAGCAGGGCGATGAGGACACCATGGTGGCGGCACACGCCGGCGTAGAACTCGACGAAACGCCGCCAGCCGTCGCGCAGGCCATAGGTGGTGCCGCGGGCGACGGTCATGGTGCCGGCGAAGCTGGAGAGGCGCTGGTGGGAAGGGACGTAGAGGGTCCATTCGGCGTAGGTGTTCGGCACGTCGCTTCGGGGCGCCTGCAGGTTCAGCCGCGCCGGCAGCAGACGATCCTTGAGGGGGGGCAACGACTGTTTGTATTTGATGTCGACGGCGAACGCCTCGTCGCGGTCGGGTTCTCGGGGCAGGGACACCAGCAGCCAGTCGCCGTCCTTCTCGGCCCTGACCGGCTGCCGGTTCACGTAACAGCCATACAGCTCGGCGCCCGAGGGAAGGCGGAAGCGCTGGAACTGTTTGTCGTTGTTTTTCACCATGAACGACGCCTGGCTCAGCATCTGCCCCTCGTCGGTCAGCACGCTCGTCAGCTGGGTCCGGTCGGCCACGGCGTTGAGCATGAACCGCAGGTCGTCGTGGCGGGTGAGGTTGGCGGCCAGGGTGAAGGCGGCGCCCGCGTAACGGTAGGCGCGCAGCACGGTGCGGGTGATGAGCGCGCGGTCGGATTCGGCCAGCTCAACGGGATCGATCTGGCGCAGCGGCTCCTCAAAACGCATCTCCAACTCCATCCGGTCCGCGGAGGTGATCGCCACCGAGCCCGTCTCGCGCTCGACGCCTTCCACGTGCGCGCCGCCCAGGTCGAGCGTGGCACGCTGCGGATCGAACGGGTAATCGTAGGTGACCACGAGCGTGTAGCCCCCCCACGCCTTGTCCTGCAGGCTCAACGCCCACTGCACCCGGTTCGTCCCCGCACCCGCCTCCGGCGCCACCCGTTCCCGGCGGCGGATGTTCGGCCCGATGAACTCGACGTTGCGCCAGTGCGCAGGCAGGCTGACGCGAAACTCCCGGACGCCCTGGTTGACAATGCCGTAACGGATCGTGGCACTCCCCCCCACCAGCCCGTCGCCAATGGTGATCAAATTGAACACCTCCGCCACCACCCGCGCCGGCAGACGCTCCGCCGCCAACACCAGCCCCCAGTCCGGCTGCGTCGCCCGAAACGCCAACAACTCGTCCCCCCTCGAACCGCCAGCCGCCCGCGCCAGCTCGCCCACCGGGATCTCCCGCAGCCCGACGCGCTCCGCAGCCGTCTTCAGGCGAATGCCGAGCGCGGACGCGGCGCCGACCTGGGCGGTTTCGTTGGTGGCGCCGGTGACGCGCAGGGCCGAGACGCGGATCTGGCCGGGGAAGGTCTTATGAGGTTGTTCGAGGTGCACTTCGATCCGGCGCGTGCCGAGCACGCGGCTGCCGAAGCTGACGTGGAGCTTCTCGCCGGCCACCTTCCAATCCTCGATGCCTTCGCCCCGGACGTGGGCCACCACGGGTCCCGGCTGGGGGACCAGGTCGAGCGCATACACGCCGGCGCGCTCGACCGACAGGGTCAGCGCGTGAACCACCAGCAGGCGGTTCTCCTCGAGACGGGCCGTGACGCGGTCAAACGCCTTGACGATCGGTTCAAAGCGCTGGAGACGCACCGCCACCGTCGCCGGCCGCCCGAAGAACCGAAACGCCGCAACCGTGTTGCTCGGCGCATTCACCTGATGCAGACCGGGTGCGGACTGGATGTCGACCGCCATTTCCTCGGCGGCGAGCGTGAGCGTCCCGGTTTCGCGCTGGACCTCCAGCGGTTGCGGCAGGACCAGGACGGCGGCAGCCGCCTGCGCCGGCAGGCCCTGCTCCGAGAAGAGGGTGAGGGTGCCGGTTCTTTCGAGCGGCTTGATGAACTCCACTGCCAGCACCTGCCGCCCCCCGTCGGCACGCACCTGCCAGTCCCGGATCTGCGGCCCCTGCAGCCGGGTCAAACTGTGGCCGGCGGGCAGTTCAATCGTGAGCCGGGCGGCGGGGGCCTGGAGAATTTCATAGCGCAGGACGGTCGTGTATTCGATGCCCGTGGGCTTCACCAGCGCCCGGCTGTCCGTGTCCACCGTCAACAGCGGCTTGCGGGTGATCTCCGCAGTCTTGCTCTGCCACCGCAGTGCCACCACCCGGTCCGACCCGATCGCTCCGCTGACGCGCGACGCGTTGGTCGATTCGGTCTGCGTGCCGTTCAAAAGCTGCAGCTCCACCCCCGCCGCCTCCGACTGCGCCTCAAACGAGGCGATGGCCGCCGGGGGCCCGACAAACGACACCTGGTTCCACGGCTCCGCCTTCGCAATCCGTGCCAGCAGATCGAATTGCAGCGTATACCGGCCGGGGGCCGACAGCACCAGCTGCGAGCGGCGGCCCCCGGACACCACGCGCGCCCCGGCCGGGAAATCGGTGGCCAGCAGCGCGACGTCACCGTCGACGAGCGGGCCGGCGACTTCATTGGTCACAAACGATTCGGCCTGAAGCGTCACCGCAAAACGCGCCTCGTGGTCGCTCACACGGCCCGCGTAATGGACCTCCCGAAAGACCAGGTTCGTCAGACGCGGATCCGGCGGTGCCGCGCCGGCGAGGGCGGCGGCGGGGGCCGGCAGCCGGGGCGGGCTGGTGCCGCGGGAGAACACCTGCAGCCCGTTGAGCACCGCCACCCCGTTCGGCGTGGGGGCGACGTCGATGAGAACTGGCGTGTTCGCGGGCACCTGGATGTCGCGGAACACCGCGTAATGCACGTGTTCGCGCATGGGCGTGTTGGTCCGCCAACCTCCCGCGCCCGTGGTGGTCAGGGGGCCGAACCGGTTCGTACCGATCCGCAGGCTGAACACGCTGTTCTGCTCGCCCAGCACGTCCGCATCCGCGTGCCCATACAGGTAAAAATAATAGCTGCCCGGCCGCAGCCCGCGCAGCGTCACCACCAGGTTGCTGCCGTTCGGCGCAAATACATACGTGTCAAACATCGGATCCCCGCTCGCATTGCCCCATACCCCAGGCCCGTTCGACACCGTCACCGACACCCCGCCCGCCGCCGCCCCGTCCGCCAACGTCAACCCCTCCAGCCGGCCGTCCGCCACCAGGGGTGTCCCGGGCGTGAAGCGCGGCTCGTAATGACGGTAGAGATTCCAAAAATCGTTCGTGCTTTGGCCCGTGCCCGCCAAGCCGGTCTTGGCGCTGCGCGCGCCCACCCCGAAGTCCACGTTGATCAGCGTCTGCGCCGATGCGGCGCCCGCCAGCGCCAGCAGGCAGATCCACCAGGCGGCGAGGCGCGACTTGGGATGCCGCCGGGCCGGCGACGCGCGCCGTGCCGCCGCGAGCCGCTGCCCCGGCGGCGATTCGAGCGGCTGGGAGCCGGCGGTTCGGGCACGCCGAGCCAGGGGCGCCCAGTGGAGGGGCATGGTGAGGCGCGCCGACCTCCGGCGCATCTCGCGAATCGTCGCCGGCCGGCCGCTTGCCGGGATGGGAAGACATGGATTCATCGTCATAACAGGCTCCCGAGATTGCCGGACAGGCCTTCCGCCTGTCCGCACTGACATGCCCGCGTTCATCGCTCAACTCCGCCCGGCTCCGCACCCGGAGCCGCCGCGTTCGAGCGTTGTCTTAGCACAACCGGCCCCCGGACGTGAGTGCGATGTTGTAAAGGGTCTGTAAAGCGGGTGGCAGCCGGCAGGGCGGATGCCACCCACGGCGGCCGTCGTTCGTCGCTGCGGCAATGTGGGTGGACGCGCACAGGCGCCCTTGAGACAGCAGGGAATCCCGGTTGAGTTTCCGCACGTGGCGGAACTTGATCTTTTGACCACGCACTGACGGTTGGACCCAGCGAGCCGCCGGCTCAGACTTTTCGAGGTGCTCAGGAGCCACAAACCGTGGGTGTTCATCGAGAGGGCCGTGGGTCTGCGTGCGGCTCGCTCCACAAAACCGCTGCGCGGTTTTGTCCC
>JAFGQR010000116.1 GCA_016935555.1 Verrucomicrobiota bacterium | reverse complement strand
GAGGAGCAACGAAGCCAGACGGCCTTTTCTGCGAAAACCCTCCGGGCGGCGGGTCTTTTGGCCGGGGCCGTCGTTGGCTCGGCCGTTATCCCGCCGTCGCGGGACGGGGATGCGCCGGCCTCGCCGCCTTTGGCCCCGGCCAAAATCCCTCGCCGCAGCGCCCCTTGCAATTCTCAGATAGGCTCTTAGGCGACTTGCGCGCGGCGCGCGGCTTGGAGCACCAGACTCGTCTTTCCGATCTTGCGTCGGCCCAGAATCGCGTCCCGTTGTGGCTCGCCTGCAGAAATCCCGTAAAGTTTACCGCGTTTCGTTGTAGGACCCAGTTGAACGGACAAAACGTCGTGCGGGATTTGTCCTGGTGCGACACAGAACAACTATGAAAGCAAATCAGATCCGAGGTTCGAGGTTCGGGGTTCAGGGTTCAGGGTTCAAGGGCCAGGGTTCAGGGGTCAGGGGTCAGGCGGCAGGCGGCGGGGGTCAACGTTGGCTGTGCGATCTTCGACGCTCGATGTTCAGTTCTATTACCTCCATCCCCGTCTGGCTCCTGCTGCTCGTGGCCAGCACCGCAATCGGCTCCGCCGGCTTGCGTTACGTGGACGCCAACAGCACCAGTCCCGCGCTACCCTACACCACTTGGTCAACGGCCGCCCACACTATCCAGGACGCCGTAGACGCCGCTGCGTTGTTTGACGAGATTGTGGTCACCAACGGAGTTTACGCCACGGGCGGCCGGACGGTGGGGACCAACCTGTTGGTCAACCGCGTGGCGGTGGACAAGCCGTTGGCAGTGCGGAGCGTCAACGGCCCACAGTTCACGGTGATCCAAGGCTACCAGGTGCCCGGCACCACCAACGGGGACGGCGCGATCCGGTGCGTCTATTTGGCCGACGGCGCCAGCCTGTCCGGATTCACCCTGACCAACGGGGGGACTAGAACGAATTTGGACACCGGGCTCGACGATTGCGGCGGGGGCGGGGTGTGGTGCGACTCGACAAATGCGGTGGTTTCCCTTTGCATACTGACCAGTAACTCGGCAGCAGATGGGGGTGGAGTGCGCTATGCTCCCTTTGGCCCCTCCAGCATCCTCAGAAACTGCATCATCTACTTCAATACGGCTCCACATTGTGCGAACTACAACCCGGGTGCCACGATCAACTACAGTTGCACCACGCCACTGCCCGTGCCTGAGGGTTGGCAGGAACCTTTTGTCGGCAACATCACCAACGCGCCACTGTTCGTGGATTACGCCGGCGGCGACCTGCGCCTGCACCCCGGGTCCTCCTGCATCAACGCCGGTCTCAATGCCTACGCCCCGGGTCCCACCGACCTCGACGGAAATCCGCGCATCGTCACGGGCACCGTCGACATCGGCGCCTACGAATGCCAAGGGCAGGTTCGATGATCTCCTACGCCTGGCTCCACCAATTCTGCCTGCCCACCGACGGCTCGGCCGATGCCACCGACCCGGACGCCGACGGCCACAGCACCTGGCAGGAGTGGCGCTGCCTGACCGATCCCACCAACGCCCTGTCCGTCCTGCGTCTGCTGTCGGCATCATCGGACGGCATCCCGCAGAGCGGGATCACTTTGACGTGGCAGAGTGTAGCCGGGATGAACTATGTCGTTGAGTGCAGCACGAACCTGGGGGCGACCCCGTGCTTCATGCCCGCCGCTACGGATGTCCCCGGCCAAGCCGGCACAACCACCTACACCGATACTAACGCGGTCGGTGCTGGACCGTTCTTCTATCGCATCGGGGTTCAAGGCCCCTGAAAAGCCTCCTGCCATTGTCGGAAACTTTGTCGTACACTTTGTCGATTCCGGGGCACATGAGGTCGACAAAGTCCCCGACAAAGTTTCCGATGAAGTCTGCCCCGTCACCTGCTAACCGCGAGCGTCGAGGCGGCCACAAAATTGCCAAATCTGCCCCAGATCAGGATCGTCCGCGGCTTTCTTCTCTCTACACCGGTGGAAGAAGTGAATGGCGTGCTTCCCCAATCGGCGCCACAGAGCGCGTTACTCAGGCAACGGTCTCCATCGGCGCCTGGATGACATTCTCCGGCACCTCCGGCTCGATCCCGAACCACTTTACCGCCTCCGCCTTCCATGGTAGGCCGCGCGGCCCCGTGGCGATTCCTTGCCCCGGGATTTGGCCCCCAAGGAATGGTTGTCGCACGCCGGCAGTGGGGAATCGTTGGCTTTCGGTCGAACCAGATGTTCTCCGCCAGTTGCCGAGGCTTGCCAACGGCGAGCGGGTGCGGCAGTTTATGGGCATGTCGGCGATTGAACAGATCGAAAAGACGGTGTCAGCTTTGCCGGTGGAGCAGCGGGTGTTGCTCGCGCAGTCGCTGCTGGATTCCTTGCCGCCCCTGGGCGAGAAATGGTCGGAGCGAGTGGAGGCCCCCTCGAAACAGTGAGGGGCGAATACCACCCTGCCGTGGAAGAGGATGTCGCGGCGGTGCTCCGACGCTACGAGGCGGTTTCGCAAAAGCCAAGCGAGGCTTTCAAGGCAGAATTCCCGTCGCCGAGCTTGCGGGGAGGTTTTGGCGCTTTTCCAGGCCAGTTTCCTCTGCGCTCTGGTGGGGACCGCGGCGCCTGCGAGCCTGCGCGCCGGGGCCGGGGGGCTGGTTTGGTGCACGCCGCGGAGACGGTGGCCGCTGGCCGGCTGGCCGCAAATTCTGCACTTCGGCGTTGACGGGGCGGGCGGCATCCTATAATTTGCGCGGCCCCGGTACGCGGGGGTGTAGCTCAATCGGTTAGAGCGCTGCCCTGTCACGGCAGAGGTTACGGGTTCGAGCCCCGCCACTCCCGCCATGCTCCCACGCCTGCTTCCGTATCGTGATCAAACACGCGTTGACAGCACGAAATCGAACACGGCGAACCGCGGTCCGGCGGCGCTGGGCCCGCGGCGGCGCGTGGTTGGCGGGGCTGCTGTTAGGGACGGCAGCCGCGCTGACCGTGACGGCCCAGGAGGCGATTCGGATGTCGCTGGCCGGCGAGGCCGCCGCCGAGGCGCGCCGCCGTGCGGCGTCGACGTTCGGGTATTACAATTTGAAGCTGGGGCCGCTGGCATGGCGGTTTCAGGCCTCGGCGGGCATCCAGGCCCACGACAACATCAGTTATTCGGACGACGATCCGCGGGCGGACGGCATTCTGCGGCCCCAGGCGGACACCGCGATGCGATGGACCATCACCGAGAAGAACAGCCTCAACATCAACTTCGGCCTGGGGTACTTGAAATACCTGACCCACGCGGAGTTCGACCGTTTTTACATCGAGCCCGGATCCGAGCTTGGCTTCGACTTGAGCGTGGGGGATTTCCTGTTCAACGTGCATGACCGGGTGACCATTCAGACCGACGTGGGCGAAATCCCGGTGGCGAGCAACCGCGAGGATTACCAGCGGCTCGAGAATGTGGCCGGGGTGACGGCGCACTGGGATCTGAACGCGCTCGTTTTGACGCTGGGTTACGATCATGCCGACTACCTTTCGCTCAACTCGGTGCTGCGGCTTGCCGATGGTAGGTCTGAGATTGTGTTTGCCCGGGGCGGCCTGGCGCTCGGCCCGGAGAGTTCGATCGGGCCCGAACTGGGCCTCACCACGGTGGATTACACCGACGCGCGGGTGAACGACGCGCTGCAATACAGCGCCGGCTTGTTTTACCAGAGCCAGCTCTCCTCCCATCTCGGGCTGAAGCTGCGGGCGGGCTACACGTATTATGAAAGTCAATCGAGCGGCTGGACCATGACAGGACCGGATTCCGGGAACCCGTATGGCGACGTCTCCCTGTCCCACGACCCCGGCAGGCTGATGCGGCACCGCCTTTCCATCGGCCACCATGTCCGGACCGGCCTCGAGTACGGCTCCCGGACCCGTCCGCTAACGGTCACCTATGCCCACTGGAATCCCCAGTGGCTCTTTCTCCACGAGATCCACCTCACCACGCCCGTCAGCTTCCAATTCGGCGAGGAGGACAGTCGCGGGGGTGAACGCTATGCCTACCTGAGCGCCGGCTTTTCCGCCGCCCGCATGCTCACCGCCAAACTCTCCGGGCGCGTCACCTATCGGTTTCTGAGAAAGGATTCGAACCGCCGGGGCGGCGATTATCTGGCCGACATTGTTTCCTTGATTTTCACGTACCGATTCTGAATGATACTGGGGATCATGCGCTTGAGTGTCCTATGGCTTGCGACGGCCGCCGCCGCCTGGGGGGCGGCCACGGGGGTCCACCTCGATTACACGCGCCCCATGTCGGGTTGGTCCAACCTGGTGACACGCCCGATTGCGCCCGTGCCGATGGTTCCGAGCGGCTACGTGCCGGACGACACCTACAAGCTGCGCAAGGGGGACAAGATCAGCTTCCAGATCCTCGAAGACCGCGAGCCGCCCGTGCCGCTGTTGGTGACGGATTCCGGCGAATTGGACGTCCCCTACCTGGGTCGTGTGGGCTCGGAGGGCAAGACCTGCAAGCAGCTCGCCGACGAGCTGAAAACGCTTCTCGAGAAGGAGTACTATTACCGCGCCACCGTGATCATCTCGCTCGACGAGGCGAACAAGATCCTGGGCCAAGTCTATGTCTGGGGCCAGGTCCGCACCCAGGGGCCCATTGACCTCAAGGTCAACGAGCCCCTCACCGCCGGCAAGGCCATTCTGCGCGCGGGCGGCTTTGGAGATTTCGCCAACAAGAAGAAGGTCCGAGTGATCCGCAACCCCGCCACCAATCGCGCCGAAAAGCGCACGTTCGAGTTGAACATGGTCGACATCCTCGAGGACGGCAAGATGGAGCTGGATGTGCAGTTGCAGCCCGACGATTTTGTCATTGTTCCCGCGCGGCTGGTGAACTTCTGAGGCCGAGATGAGCGAGCAACCCATTGCCCTGACGCCAGACCGCCCCGCGCGGGCGGCGCAGTTTTACGCCCGGCTCAACCGCTACAGGGTTTTGCTGCAACGCCGGTGGTGGGTTCTTTTGACGGGGGTGCTGATGGCGCTGATGGCGCTGGGCGCCTACCTGTGGCTGTCGCCCCCCTCCTACATTTCCGTGGGCAAGATGATCGTCAGCATCAAGCTCACCATTCCGGACGGGTCTGTCTATTCCGAGGAGCTGAACAACTTCCTGGGCACCCAGGCCGCCCTCATGGAGAGCGACGTGGTGCTGTCGCGCGCCCAGCGCCGCGTGACCGCCAAGGAACCCCGCTGGACCGCCAAGGAACCCGCCCTCAAGGTGTCCGTCTTCCCCCGCACCAGCATTTTCAAACTCCAGGGCGTGGCCGACGACCCCGAGTATGTGAGGGAATTTGTGCAGGCGGTCATGGAGGAATACGGCCTTCTGAAACGGGAAATGCGCGAGCAGACGTCGGACACCACGCTGGCGGGCCTGACGGAGGAGGTGGCCCGGCTGGAGATCGAGCTGCGCAAAGGCGAGCAGAGCCTGGTCAACTTTCAGAGCAGCAACAGCATCGTGTTTCTCCAGGAACAGGGCAACAGCGCCGGCAGCCGCCTGGCCGCCCTCAACACCCAGATCGAAGGGCTCAAGTCCGAATACGCCCTCCTCGAGACCCTCACCCTCGAGCAGAACCTTGAACGCCAGCGCCTGCTGGCCTCGCCCGCCGGCGGCTCCGCCAGCCTCGACCTGCCCACCAGCGCCACCGTGTTCGGCAACGAAAGCGATTACCTCCGCGCCAAGCAGGCCATTCTCATGATCAAGGCCGAGCAGCAGGAACTGAGCGAGTTCCTCAGACCCAAGCATCCCAAGATGATTGCGCTGACCGAGGAGATCGCCCGCCGCGAACGGCTGCTGGAGATCTTCCGCGCGCAGAGTCTGGAACAGCTCGAAAGCAAGAAGAGTTCCCTGACCCTCCAGATCCAGAACCTGGAAAAGGACATCAAGGAATGGGAGGCCAAGGCCCTGGAGAGCAGCAAGCTCATGGCGGAATACCGGGGTTTGCAGGCCAATACCGACCGCACCCAGAAACTCTACGAGCGCCTGCTGGCGACCATGCAGACCGTCGATGTCAACAAAGGCATCAGTCAGGAAACCGTCACCGTCATGGAAAATGCCACGCCCGCGCGCCCGGGGCGGCCGGGGATTCTCAAGAGCATCCTCCTGGCCGTGTTTGGCGGCCTGATGCTGGGCGGCTTGGTCCTGATGCTGGTGGAACGGCTGGACGACCGCATGAGCAGCTTTACCGAATTGCAGGAGCTGTTCGAGGAGAACATCCTCGGCCAAATCCCCAAGGAACGCGGCGTCGGCAAACGCCGCGAACTGGCGCTGATCCAAGCCGACGACACCCGCCACGCGTTCCTCGAAGCCTACCGCAACCTGCGCTCCTCCCTTCTCTTCAGCAACGACAACGGCGAACGCCCCCGCCTGCTCCTCGTCACCAGTTCCATCCCGAACGACGGCAAGTCCGTGACCGCCGCCAACCTCGCCATCAACATGGCCACCGGCGGCTCCCGCGTTCTCCTGGTCGATTCGGACCTGCGCAAAGGCACGCTGCACGGCCGGTTTACGGTCGCCGCCCACCCCGGCTTCACCGAGGTGCTGGCCGGCAAGCTCAATTGGCCCGAAGCCGTCCAGCCCACCCGCGTCGCCAACCTCTTCCTCCTCCCCCGCGGCTCCAGCGTCCAGAATTCCGGCGAGCTGCTGCTCAGCCAAATCACCGAACGCTTCCTCAAGGACGCCGCCGCCCAATATGAATACGTCCTCGTCGACACCCCGCCCGTCATGGCCGCCGACGACGTCAGCAGCCTCGCCTCCCTTGTGGATGGCGTCCTCTTCGTCATCCGCGCCGAACACACCTCCGCCCGCGTCGCCCGCGCCGCGCTGGACAACCTCTACCAGCGCCAGGCGCGCGTCCTGGGGGTGGTCTTCAATGCGGTGCGCGCCTCGACCGGCGAATACTACTACTACCGCTACAAGGACTACTACAAGGCCTACCCCAGCGCCTAGCAACAAGACGCGGCCTCAGACCCTTTGGACGCGCCGGGGGCAGCGAGTCCATGGCGTCCCCCACGGAACCTGCCAGGCCGACGTTTGACCTGGATCAGCCTGCAACGCGGCTCAAGGGTCAGGAACTCCGGCAAGCGCACACCTCCCCAGCGGCGACCATCAACGCGCGCCGCCTACGGGGTGGCGCGGGGTGGCGTGGAGAACGAGGGGATGTGCCGGGGTTGCGCCCCGGTCCAGGCCGAGGTCGCGGATCATCTGCAGATCCTGTTCGAGCGGCGGGCCGGCGGTGGTGAGGTAGCCGCCCACCATCAGCCCGCTGGCGCCAGCCATGAAGACCAGGCTCTGCAACTGGCGCAGATTCGCGCTGCGGCCCCCCGCGATCACCAGGTGCTGGGTCGGGAGAATGAAGCGGAAGCACGCAATCGTCTTCAGAAGCTCCATGGGCGGCACGGGGGCAGTCCCGGCCAGGGGCGTGCCGGGAATGGGATTGAGGAAATTGATCGGAACCGCATCGGCGCCGACCTCCCGCAGGGTCAGCGCCAAGTCGCAACGGTCTTCGCGCGTTTCCCCAAGGCCGAGGATGCCTCCGGAGCACACCGCGATGCCGGCGTTGCGCAGAAACCGCAGGGTCTGGAGGCGCTCCTCGTAGGTGTGGGTGGAACAGAGCTGCGGAAAGAACCGGCGCGACGTTTCCAGGTTGTGATTGTAGCACCGCAGACCGGCCGCCCTCAGCCGGTCCGCAACCGCCTGGCTGGAGAGAATCCCCAGCGAGGCATCCGGCCGCACCGTTCCCAGGCCCGCCAGTTCGCCGATCCGCTCGCACACCTCGTCGAACAAACGCCCCTCGGACAACCCGCGCCAAGCCGCCACCAGCGCCAGCGCGCCCACGCCCCACCGCTCCGCCTCCGCCGCGGCGCGGCGCATCACGCCCGAATCCACAAACCCATGCGACGGCGACGCCGTCCGATAATGCCCGGACTGGGCGCAGAACCGGCAGTCCTCGGAACAACGGCCCGCCTTGGCGTTGACGATCGAGCACAATGCGACGCGGTTGCCCTTGAATCGGGCACGGATGCGATTGGCCCACGCCAGCAACTCCACGAGGTCCGCCTGGTCTTCGATCCCAAACAGCTCCAGCGCCTCCGGGCGGCTCACGCGGGCGCCCTCGAGCACCCGCCGCCCCAGGGCAGCAACCCGCCCTCCGCCCGCGGCGTCAATAACATCATTGAACACGGTTGACAGCCTAGCCGCGCCTTCCCCGGATGCAAGCCTTCGGCGCGGGCGGCGCGCCGGCACCGAGCCGCCCCGTGCCCCCCCAGGGGCAGTTCGTCAAGGGCCAACAGCCTCCGGCGCCCCCGGCGGCCAGAACATGCCACGGGCTCCCGCAGCCCCGGGCGTTGGGGGCCGTTTTTTTTGTCGCTCCCAACCCGTCGTTGGGATTGAATCCACGCATGCACACAACGGTCTGTCCCTTGTTTGAGCGGCTCCAGTCCCGACGCGGTTTTCTGGGGCGGGCCGGAGTGGTTTGGGCGGCGGGCATGCTGGCTGGCCAGGGTGGAAGGCTGCCGCGGCTGGGGGCGGCCGAGGCTGCGTCCAAGGCTGTGGTGGGTTCGAACATTTATGGGTGGAGCCAGTATGCGCAGCGTGACCACAAGCCGCTGGACGTTCCCGGCGTCATCTCGGCGCTGCGCGATGCGGGGTACGATTACCTCGAGAACTCGATGGACCGCACGGACCCGGAAAACAACGTCCGGTTTGCCGAGCAACTGACACGCAAGGGTCTGAAACCGGTGAGCCTCTACACCGGGGCGCGTTTGCACGAAGCTGGGAAGGCGGACGACGAGGTGGGGCATCTGCTCGACACGGCGAGGGTGTGCCGGCAGGCCGGCTTCACAGTGATCAGCTGCAATCCGGATCCGATTGGCCGGGAGAAGACGGAGGCCGAACTCGAGACGCAGGTCAAGGCGCTTGTGGCGTTGGGCGAGGGGCTCAACCGCCTGGGGATGCGGCTGGCGGTGCACCATCACCTGCCGGAGATGGCCAGCCGGGGTCGCGAATTCCATTACAACTTCCGGCACAGCCGCCCTGACGTGGTGGGGTTCTGCTACGATGTCCACTGGGTGTGGCGGGGGGGCATCCCGCCGCTCGACGTGTTGAAGGCCTACGGCAATCGCGTCGTCACGTGGCATCTCCGCCAAAGCCGCAACGGCGTCTGGACCGAAGCCCTTGAAGACGGCGACATCGATTTCAAGGCGGTGGCCCACTATGCGCAAACCCACCAGTTGCCGCGGCGGTTCACCGTCGAACTCGCGCTGGAACACGGCACCCGGATCACACGGTCCGCCGCCGAGAACCACCGCCTCAGCCGCGAGTTCGTCCGCCGTGTGTTTCACGTCTGACACCGATGCGACCCACGAGACCGCGCAGGGGGGTGCCTGTGGCCCTGACGATTGCCGGCTCCGACAGCGGCGGAGGCGCAGGCATCCAGGCGGATTTGAAGACCTTTGCCGCGCTGGGTGTTCACGGCACAAGCGCCATCACGTGCCTGACCGCACAAAACCCGGATGCCGTGCGCGCCATCCAGGCTGCACGCCCCGTCCTGGTGCGGCGCCAGGTCGAGGCTGTGTTCGAGGCTTGGACCCCCGATGCGATGAAGACGGGAATGCTCTTCAGCGCCGAGATCATCCGCGCGGTTGTCCGCGTGCTCCGGCAGCTTCCGCGCGTTCCGCTGGTGGTCGATCCGGTCATGGTAGCCACCAGCGGCGCCCGCTTGCTGCAGCCGGATGCCATCCGGGTGCTGATGGACGGGTTGCTTCCGCTGGCGTCGCTGGTCACTCCCAATGTGGACGAGGCGGCGATCCTCACCGGCCTGACGCTGCGGCGGCCTGAGGACCTTCGCCGGGCAGCCCGGGCGCTCGTTCGGCGTTTCGGTTGCGCCGCGCTGGTCAAGGGCGGCCACCTGGCCGGCGCCGAGGCCATTGACATCTTCGACGACGGGCGCACCCATGTGCAGCTGACGGCGGCGCGGGTGCGGGGCGTGTCCACGCATGGCACCGGCTGCACCTATTCGGCGGCGATCACCGCCTACCGCGCGCGGGGGCATTCGCTGCGGGCCGCCGTGCGGCGCGCCAAGCCGTTCCTCACGCGGGCGATTGCGCACGGCCTTCAAGTGGGCCGGCATCGCGTGTTGAATCCCTTTCGGTGAGCCGGTCTCAGCGAAGGGTGTTTTCAAGAATGAGCAGGGCGGTGCGCAGGACGTGTTCCGACTGGATTTCGAGGCGGCTGTAGTGCGTCATCCAGCCGGGTTTCGGCGGGTGGCGCTCGCGCCAGAGGGACTTGAGAACGCGCTCGGTCCGTTCCACCTGTTGGACGGCCGAGGCGAGGGATTCGCGGCCTTCCGGCAGGTCGGACACGTGGCCCACGAAGAACCGGCTGATCTGCTTGTTGCTGAACACGGCCTTCAGAAGCATGACCACGGTTTGCTCGTAGGCGTACCAGCGCTGGGTGAGCATTTCCCGGAGGAAGCCGTGGCGGATGGCGAAGAATTCGGACCGGGGCCGTTCGGTGATCTGGCGGATGGCGCGGGCCTCTTCGGGAAACCAGAGGTACATGAGCGCAAAGGTGCCGTAGGTGTCGATGATTTGTTTGGGATTGTTGTGGTCGGTGCCGATTTCGCCGATGCAGAGATCCTGTCCCAGCTCGAGGATGATCTCCGGCAGGTCGTGCAGCCGGCCCAGCACCTCCTTGCCCACCGCGGTGCCGTAGTTGAAATCGCCCGGGATCAGCCAATACACGTCGTCCCCGCCCCCCAGTTCGAACGCCCGCCCCAGGCCGGTATACCACATCTGGCACGTGTCCACACACCAGGCATCCAGAATGTCCGAGTGCCGCGCGACCGTGTCCCGCCGGAACGCCTCGAACGTCCGGCTCGAGGCCATCAGGTAATGTGTCTTGCGATCCATGACGGTGATGGGCCTCGCGTATTTTTCCTTCTCGCGGTCCAGGCGGGCGACCAGTTCGTAAAGCCCCTCCAGATCCGAGTAGTCGCCGGGCGGGTGGAACGGATAAATGATGACCGGGTGCACCCGCGCCGGGCGCTTGCCGCTCTTCCTGCCCGCCGCCGCCGGCGGCGCCACTGCCGCTGCATGTTTCATAAGCGTTCCCTGGTTCCGCGAGGCCCTTCGCAGCCTCGGGGCCGAACCCGCCCTCCCGGGCGCGGACGACCCTGCCGGGGGGCGGGGTCCGGCGCTGCGGGCATGGTTACCCGACCGGGGGGGCGACAACAACTGAAAAGTGGCTAGAACACTTCGGCGTTGAGGCCGGCGATGGAGCGGACGGTTTGAGCGATGCGGGAGAGTGTTTTGAGGGGGAGATGGTCGCAGGGCGCGTGGGAGGGGGGCCGGTTGGCGGAATAGATTTGGACGAGGGCAAGGTCGGCGCCCTGGTCTTTGAGTTCTTTGAGGCGCAGGGCGTATTGGTGGATTTCCTCGTCGGGGGGTTCGTGGCCCTCATGGGACTGGAAGAGGCTTTGGATGATGACAGGGCGCTGGCGGGCGAGGGCGAGGATATTGCGAAGGATTTTGTCGAGGGTGACGCTGGGCCGGTTGACCTTGTTCATGTAGGCCTGGGTGCCGGCGTCGAGTTTGACCCAGATCTCGTCCTGCTTGGTGAACGATTTGAGGCCGTGCTGCACCGGGGTCAGGTCGAGCCAGGTGCCGTTGGTGATGAGAACCATTTTGAAGAACGGCAGGCGGCTCTGGGCGCGCACGTGGACGACGGCGTGGACGGCGGCGGCGAAATCGGGGGAGAGGGTGGGTTCGCCGTCGCCGCTCAGGGCGACGTGGCGGACCTCGAGCAGGTCGTGCGGGAGGCTGCGGTAGAGGGGGATCTCGCGCAATTTGCCTTGGTGGGCGAGTTTGAGGGTCTGCTGCAGCTCGGTTTCCATGACGCCCACGTCGAGGCGGCTATCGCGCCCGGGGATTTCGCGGTTCACCTCGCAATAGACACAGTTGAAGTCGCAGCGCTTGTCGGGATTCATGTTGATCCCGATGGAGAGTCCGCGGGCGCGCGGGGAGACCACGACGTAGACGAAGCGGTTGTCGAGGAAGTTGCGTGGAAAGCCGAACGCCGTCTCCCGGGCGGCGGCTGCGGGGCGGGGTTCGGGGGGCCTGGGTTCCCGGTCTTTGTCGGTCGTTGGGTTCACGTGGACAGCCGCGGCGATGGGAGGTTGGGACGTCCGGGGAGGTGCGCTCCGGCATGGGGTTTGTGGGGGACTTCCGGGCATCGCGGGGTTGGGGCGGGTCGACAGGATCTGGCGGCGGTGGGGTTCATGGGCCTGGGTTTCCGGCGGGGCGCGCGTGGGGTACTGGGCTCGAAACTGGAGCGGGGGGGCGAATCAGGAGGAGGCGGGGGGACGCCAGGACGTGAGGATTCTCATGTATTGGGCGCGTTCGAAGGCGCTGGGGTCGGGACAGTTTTTTTGGCTGAGGCTGCCCTGGAGCTGTTGGACGGATTCGTATTCGTGCTGTTCCATCCAGGTGCGCATTTCGCGTTCGATGACGCGGAGGAAGTCGATGCCTTGTTTCATGAGGACGGAGCAGAGCATGGTGACGCTGGCGCCGGCCATGAGGACTTTGAGGACGTCGTAGGCGTTGTGGATGCCGCTGGTGGCGGCGAGGTCCGCGCGGATGCGGCCATAGAGCACGGCGATCCAGCGCAGGGGGAGGCGGCGGGCTTGGGGGGTGCTGAGGAGGACGCTGTGTTCGACCTCGAGGGTGTCGAGGTTGATGTCCGGCTGGTAGAATCGGTTGAAGAGGACGAGGCCGTTGGCGCCGGCCTGGTCGAGGCGCCGGGCCATGTTCCCCATGCTGCTGAAGAACGGGCTGAGTTTCACGGCCACCGGGAGGGTCACGACGCCTTTGACGGCTTTGAGAATATCGATGTAGGTCTGTTCCACCTCGGCGGCGGTCAGCTCGAGGCGGGTGGGGATGTAGTAAATATTCAGTTCGAGGGCGTCGGCGCCGGCCTCCTGGCACTTGCGGGCGTATTCGGTCCAGCCGCCGACGGACGCGCCGTTGAGGCTGGCGATGACGGGGATGTTGACGGCGGCCTTGGCCTTGGCGATGTGCTCGAGGTAATCCTCGGGGCCGAGCCGGTATTCGGCGGGCTCGGGGAAGTAGCTGAGCGCTTCCGCGAAGCTCTCGGTGCCGTGCGACATGTGGTAATCGAGTTCCTCGCTCTCGCGTCGGAGTTGCTCCTCGAAGAGGGAGTGCAGCACGACCGCGGCGGCGCCGGCGTCCTGGGCCCTTTTGAGGTTGTCCGTGTTTTCGGACAGCGGCGAGGCGGAAAGGACGAGCGGGTTGCGCAGGGTGAGGCCGAGATAAGTGGTGGTCAGGTCCATGGTGGGATGGGTTTACATGGTTGAGGAGGTTACGCGGGAGCGCCGGCGGGCGGCCCCTGGAGGGGGGGCTGCCGGCGCCCGGGCACAAATCATGGGGCGGCGGGGGTGGCGGCGGGTTTGGGGGGCTGGCCGTTGACGTCCTGTTTCCGGGACGACAGGTGGGCATAGAGCTGCCAGCGGGTGTCGACGTCCTTTTGGGCCAGAGCGAAGAGGCGTTTGGCTTCGTCCGGCCGGCTTTTGGTGAGCATTTTGAAGCGGTTTTCGGAGAGGAGGAACTCCTGCACCTTGAGTTTGGCGGCGGTGGAATCGAGTTGGAGCGGGTTTTCGCCGGCGTCGGCGCGGCGCGGGTCGTAGCGGTAGAGCAGCCACTGGCCGGTGTTGACGAGGGTGCGTTGCTGGCGCATGCCGACGCCCATGTCCACGGCGATGCCGTGGGCGATGCAGTGGCTGTAGGCGATGATCAGGGACGGGCCGGGGTAGGATTCGGCTTCGACGAAGGCGCGGAGGGTTTGCTCGTCCTTGGCGCCCATGGCAACGCTGGCGACGTAGATGTTGCCGTAGATCATGGCCATCAGGCCGAGATCTTTCTTGGCCATCTGCTTGCCGCCGGCGGCGAACTTGGCGACGGCGCCCCGGGGTGTCGCCTTGGAGGCCTGGCCGCCGGTATTGGAGTAGACCTCGGTGTCGAGGACGAGCACGTTGACGTCGCGGCCCGAGGCCAGGACGTGGTCGAGGCCGCCGTAGCCGATGTCGTAGGCCCAGCCGTCGCCGCCGAGAATCCACACGCTTTTGCGGACGAGGTGGTCGGCGATCGGCAGGAGCAGCCTGGCTTCGAGCGAGCCGTTGCCCTGGAGCTTCTGCTTGAGCGCGGCGACGCGCTCGCGCTGTTGGATGATGCCGGCCTCGTCGGTTTGACGGGCGTTGACCAGCCCGTCGACCAGGTCCTGGCCGAGGCTGGGGGCCAGGGTCCGCACCAGGTCCTCGGCGAACGCCTTTTGCTTGTCGATCGACACACGGAAGCCCAGGCCGAACTCGGCGTTGTCTTCGAACAGGGAGTTGCACCACGTGGGGCCGCGGCCGTCGTGGTTTTTGGCGTAGGGGGTGGTGGGCAGGTTGCCGCCGTAGATGGAGGAGCAGCCGGTGGCGTTGGCGATGATCGCGCGGTCGCCGAAGAGCTGGGAGAGCATCTTGACGTAGGGCGTTTCGCCGCAGCCGGCGCAGGCGCCGGAGAACTCGAAGAGGGGCTGCATGACCTGCTGGGAGCGCAGCTGGGTGACCTTGATTTTGCGCCGGTCCATCTCGGGCAGCCCGAGGAAGAAGTTCCAGTTCTCGCGTTCCTGCAAGCGCAGTGGCGCCTGGGGACGCATGTTGATGGCCTTGAGCTTGGCTTCCGTCTTGTTGCGGGCGGGGCACACTTCCACGCAGAGCGTGCAGCCGGTGCAATCTTCGGGCGCAACCTGGAGGGTGAACTTGAGTCCTTTCCAATCGGGGCTGCGCGCGTCGACAGCTTTGAACGCGGGCGGAGCGCCGGCCAGGGCGGCAGGGTTGTAGACTTTCATCCGGATGGCGGCGTGGGGGCAGACGGCGACGCATTTGGCGCACTGGATGCAGGTCTTTTCGTCCCAGACGGGGATATCGAGGGCGAGGTTGCGTTTCTCGTAGCGGGCGCTATTGGTCGGGAAGGTGCCGTCGCAGGGGAAGGCGCTGACGGGCAATTCGTCGCCGAGGTTCAAAGCGAGTTTGCCCAGGACATTGCGGATGTATTCCGGGGCATCCGGCGAGACGCCGGGCTGGAGCGGCTCGGTGCTGGTGACCCGGGCGGGCACGGCGACTTGGTGCAGATTGGCGAGGGTGTGGTTGACGGCTTCGATGTTTTTTCGGACGACTTCCTCGCCTTTTTTGCCGTAGGTTTTTTGGATGGAGTATTTGATGGCCTCGATGGCCTCGTCCTTGGGCAGGACGCCCGACAGGGCGAAGAAGCAGGCCTGCATGATGGTGTTGATGCGTCCGCCCATGCCGCTTTCGCGGGCGACGTGGGTGGCGTCGATGACGTAGAACTTGGCCTGTTTGCGGACGAGCCCTTCCTGGATGGGCTGCGGGAGCTTCTCCCAGATCTCGTCTTTCGAGTAGGGCGTATTCAGCAGGAACGTGCCGCCTTGGACGAGGGGTTTGATGACGTCATGGCGTTCCAGGAACACCGGTTGGTGGCAGGCGACGAAGTTGGCTTTGCTGACGAGGTAGGTGGAGCGGATTTCGCTGGGGCCGAAGCGCAGGTGGGACACGGTCATCGAGCCGGATTTTCTCGAGTCGTAGACGAAATAGCCCTGGGCGTAGTTGCCGGTGCCTTCGCCGATGATTTTGATCGAGTTTTTGTTGGCCCCCACGGTGCCGTCGGCGCCCAGGCCGTAGAACATGGCGCGGATGACGTCGCCGCCCTCGGTGGAAAACTCCGGATCATAGTCGAGGCTGGTGTGGGACACGTCGTCGTGGATGCCCACGGTGAAGTGCGTCTTGGGCTGGGCAGCCTGGAGATTGTCGAAGACGGCCTTGACCATGGCGGGGGTGAATTCCTTGGAGGACAGCCCGTAGCGGCCGCCGATGATAGTGGGCATGGTTTTGAACGGGGTCCAGCCGTTGGCCACCCCCTCGTAGAAGGCGGCGACGCAATCCTGGTAGAGCGGTTCGCCCGCGGCGCCGGGCTCCTTGGTGCGGTCGAGGACGGCGATGGATTTGACCGTGGCCGGGATGCTGGCGAGGAAGCGTTTCATGTCGAACGGCCGGTAGAGGCGCACCTTGAGGACCCCCACTTTCTCGCCGTGTTCAACCAGGTAATCCACCGCTTCATGGGCCGTCTCGCAGCCGGAGCCCATCAGGATGACGAGGCGCTCGGCGTCGGGGGCGCCCACGTATTGGAAGAGCTGGTAGACCCGTCCGACTTTTTGCGCGAAGTCGTCCATGACCTTTTGGACGATGCCGGGGCAGGCGTCGAAGTAGGGGTTGCAGGCTTCGCGGCCCTGGAAGAAGGCGTCGGGATTCTGGGCGGTGCCGCGCAGGACGGGCCGGTCGGGGGACATGGAGCGGTTGCGGTGCGCCGCGATGGCGTCCATGTCCATCAGGCTGCGCATGACGTCATCCGGGACGACGTGGATTTTCTGGACCTCATGGGAGGTGCGGAAGCCGTCGAAGAAATGAACGAACGGCACGCGGGACGGGAAGGTGGCGGCCTGGGCGATGACGGCGAAGTCCATGGCTTCCTGGACGCTGGCGGCGCCGAGCATGGCGAAGCCGGTCGACCGCGCCGCCATGATGTCGCTATGGTCGCCGAAGATGGACAGGGCGTGGGTGGCCAGGGTGCGGGCGGAGACATGGAACACGGTGGGGAGGAGTTCGCCTGCGATCTTGAACATGTTGGGGATTTTGAGCAGCAACCCCTGGGAGGCGGTGTAGGTGTTGGCCAGCGCCCCTGTTTGGAGCGCCCCGTGGATGGCCCCGGCGGCGCCCCCTTCGCTTTGCATTTCGACCACGGAGGGGATGGTGCCCCAGACGTTGCGTTTGCCTTCGGCGGCCCACTGGTCGCACCACTCGCCCATGTTGGAGGAGGGGGTGATGGGATAGATCGCCATGACTTCATTGAGGCGATAGGACGCGTAGGAGACGGCCTCGTTGCCATCAATTGTAGTGTATTGTTTGTTGCTCATGTTCCAATCAAATCTCGGGTTGCCTGCCACCGATGCCCTTCCGCATCGCGGCGATGAACGGACTCCTTCCGGTGCTGCCACCCCCGACAATGTCAGCGCCCTCCCCCCGCCAACCGTCCCGGCTCCCGGAACACTTCGCCGATCACCACGCGGCTCACGCTAGGACTCCCCCGGCCGCGTGCCCTCACCTATTTTGGCAATTAAGCAACATCCGTTGCGCCCGGGGCAAACGGAACGCCGGCGGGGGACGCGGATGGCGGCCGTCTACAGGGCGGGCGGCACGGCCCGGACGCGGTAGAATTCGGAACGCTGGCCGGGGGGGAGCTCGCGGGTGAAGGAGGCTTCCACAGTGGGGCTTTGGAGGGTGGCGGCCTCGGTCCAGGTAACGAGGTTGGAGGACGTGTCGAGGGCGTGGGGGCATCCGGGGGTGCCGTGAAGGACCAGTCGGATCTGGCCGGGGAGCAGGGTGCTTTCGACGATTCTGGGGGGGACGACAAGCCACGCCGTCTGGCTGGAGACTGCGGCCCAGCCGTTGCCGACCTCGGCCGAATAGGGGCCCGCGTTGGTGTATTGGACATTGGGGATGTCCAGGGTTGGCCCGGTGGCGCCGGTCACGGCAACGCCGTGGAGTTTCCATTGGTAGGTGAACGGTCCCTCGCCGGCCGCGGCGACACGGAACGTGGCGCTGCTGCCCAGGGAGACGATTTGCGTTTGGGGCTGCTGGGTGAGAGTGGGCGGGCTGCGGAGGATGAGGGTGGTGGGGGCGCTGGTGGCCGCGCCCGAGGTGTTGCTGACGACGGCGAGGTAGATGCCTTCGTGGGCCGGTTGGACGGCGGGCAGGAGGAGGGTGGCGGCGGTGGCGGCGGGGATGGCGGCGCCATTGTGCCACCACTGGTAGCGCAACGGCCCCGGCCCCGCGGCGGCGACCTTGAAGCTGACCGTGTCGCCCGGAGTGGCGGTTTGGCTGGCGGGCTGCTGGGTGATGACGGGGCTGAAGCGGAGCAGGCTCACGTGGAACTGGATCATTCCGTAATCGACGGTGGAATAACCGTCGACGGCGATGTGGTAGGCGACGCCCGCGGTGGCATCGAACGTGGCGCGGCTGACGGGGTAGATGGGGCCGCCGCCGTCGTCGTCGCTCGCCACGAGGAAGAGGTTGCTGACGGCGGCGGGTCCGGTGACATTAAACGTGTAGATGGCCAGGACGGTGTCGAAATCACTGCCAATCGTGTCCACGGTGCAACGGCCCGAGGCGGGAGCGGTCCAGGTGATCCACGCCGAATGCGACCCGTTGCGGTCGAGGTGCCGGGGTTCGCCCGGTTCGCGGGTGTAGGGGGTGTTATCGCCGGTGAGGTAATTGGTGTCGCCGCCGATGAAACTGCGTTGGGCGAAGGCGTCGGCAAACAGGCCGCGGGGGGTATTGACCCAGACGAGGGCCGGAGAGGAGACGCTGACGGTTCCGTCGTTGTCGCGGGCGTGGGCGGTGATGGCGTATTGGCCGTCGGGGACGTGGGGCCAAAGGAATTCGTAGGGGGATTGGGAGGCGCTGCCCAGGAGGTTGGAGCCGGCGTAGAAGGCGACCTGGTCGATCTGGCCGCCGACGTCGGCGGCGGTGGCGGCGAGGCGAAGCGTGGCGTTGCTGGGGAAGATGGCGCCGTTGGTGGGGCTGATGAGGGTGACGACGGGGGCGAGGTTGACGAGGACCGTGAGGGGCACGGAGGTGCCGGTGGAGCCGAGGTCGTCGGTGGCGACCGCGGTCAGCTCGAAGGCGCCGGCGGTGGCATTGGTCCAGGTGATCGCATAGGGCGCGTTAGTCACCACGCCGAGCCGGTTGGTGCCCTGGGAGAAGAACTCGACCCGGACCACACGCCCGTCGACATCGGACGCCTGCGCTTGCAGAGGGATCACCGCCGGGAGGGTGAACACGGTGCCGTGAGCCAGGTTCGTGATCGCCACCTGGGGCGCCTTGTTGTCGTCGTCGAAGATCGTCACCCCCGCGCTGGCGGGCGTGCCCGGGTCGTATTCGGGAGCCGGCAGGACGGTGAGGATGACGGTTTCGTTGCCTTCGAGCACGTCGTTGTTGACGACGGCCACCTCGAGGTCGGCAACGCCGGCTCCGGCGGGGATGGTGAGGCTCGCGCCGAGCGGCAGGTAATCGGCGCCCCGGGTCGCGGTGCCGCTGACCTGGAAATAGACCGTCAGCGGGGCGCCCGTGCCGCCGGTGCGAGTCAGCCGGAACCAGCCGGAGTCGCCGGGCTCGGACGCGACGGGATCCGGGGCGGCGGCGGTGACGAGCGGGGGCGGGAGGACGGTGAGGGTGGCGGTCTGGCTGTGGGTCATGCCGACGGAGTTGAAGATGCGGACGGAGTAGGGGCCGGCATTGACGGGCTGGGCGTCGGCGAGGACGAGGCTGGTGCTGGTGCGGCCCGGGATGGCGCTGTCGCCGTAATACCACTGGTAGGACAGGGGGGCGGTGCCGGTGGCCTCGACGGTCAAAGTGACGGTGCGCCCGATGAGCACATCGGTGTGGGTGGGTTGGCGGACGATGAACGGAGGCAGTTGGATGTCCAGGGTGGCAACCTGGCTGGTGGCGGCGCCGAGATGGTTGGTGACGACAACGGCGTAGCGCCCGGCGTTGTTGGTTTGGGCGGAAGCCACCTCCAGTGCCGCGCGCGTCGCGCCCGGGACAGGGCTGCCATTGAAGAACCACTGATAGCTCAAGGGGGGCGTTCCCCGGGCGATCACCGCGAAGGTCACGGAGGCACCGGCGGCCACCAGTGCGGACTGGGGGTGCTGGAGGATGTGCGGGGCGATCTGGACGTCGATGCGGGTGGCGGCCGACGCGGCGCCGCCCGGATTGACGGCCAGGAAGGAATACACGCCGCTCTGGGCGGGCTGCAGGTTGTCCAGGGTCAGGGTGGGACCGGTCGCGCCGGCAAGCTCCCGGCCGTTGAACCGCCACGCGTAGGTCTGCGGACCCGGGCCGCTGACGACGGCGGTGAGGGTGACGCTGGAGCCGGCGGGGGCGAGAACCGGCGGCGTCAGACTCACGATGGTGGGTGGGGCGGTGACGGGCGGGCCGTTGGGGGCGCCCGGAGTGGGCACGGCCGCGTGCCAGTGGACCGGATCATTGGCATACAGGCTGGGCAGACGCCGCTGCAGCGAATAGCCCATGCCCGGCCCGACGCCGTCCGCCAGGCTCGGCCATGGCGCCTCGTCCGCGTAACGGAAATGGTCCGCCATGACGTAAGGCACAAGCCCGGCCTCCGTGCCCTCCGGCGGGACCGGGGCATCCGGTTTTTTCAATTCGAGGTCTTCGGTGCTGTTGGCCAGGACCCCGTCGTAGGGGCCGAGGATCGGCACGGCGGGCGCGATGCCGTAGCGGGCGCGGAAGTCGGCGAGTTCGGTGGCATTGGTGGCGGGGTCGAAGCTCACCACGAGCAGGCAGCTGTGGGCGGGCATGGCGGTGCCCGGGGGGAAATCGAAGTCCACGGCATCGCGCAGCCGCCAGGTATTGGTGGGGAACTGCGGGTCATAGAGGGGCACGAGGTTGGGGGTAAGATTGTACAGCTCGACGAATTCGTCGCGGGTGTTTTCGTTGGTGCCGGAGGCGGTGACGATATCGGGCGGATGATAATGGATCTCGTTGACCACGATGGGGCCCACGCTGGGGTAGGCATTGGAGGCGCCCAAGCCGGTGCGGAACACGGTCACCTGGCCAGGCGGGTCCTCGGCCGTCACGGCCGTGCCGAAGGTCATCCCGCTCAAGACCGTGAAGTCCACGCCCACGCTCGTCAGATGCCGCCCCAGGGACACGCCGTTTTCGGCGGCGCCGAAGTGGACGCCGCCGCGGTAGCCGAGCAACTGGCCGGCGGCGTCGGCGGGATAGAGGTAGACGTCATCGCCGCGGGCGCTGCTGAGCGCGAAGTTGGGCGACAGGCCGCTGAAGTCGGGGTTGAATTGGTATTCGTAGAGGACGGCATAGCCGAGGCCGTCGAGGACGGTGCCGTCGGGGATGCGGAACTTGTGGGGGACATTCTCGTTGTCGGTCACGAACCATCCGCCGAGGTCGATCGCCTCCGTTGTGGTGTTGTAGAGCTCGATGGCGTCTTCGAGCGGCAGGTCGGTATGGGTGAGTACCTCGTTGACCACCACGCTCTCCAGCAGCCGCAGGTTGCTGGCGCCCGGCGTGTCCACGCCCGGGAACCGTTCGAGGGTGGCCGATCCGTCCGGGAACCTGCCTTCGGAAACGCTCTCGGCCTGGGAGCCGAACACCACGGCGTCAATCTGCGAGCCGTCGGCGGCGAACAGGCCGAGGCTTTCGCCGCCGGCGGAGAGTTTGAAATTGACGTGGTTGGCGCCATTGCCGGCGTTATCGTCGGCGCGGAACTCGACGAAGGCGTGGGGGCCCGTGCCGATGAAGGAGAGTTTGGGGATTTGGTATTTGGTGCGGTTGCCGAGGTTATCGGTGAGGTGCAAGCCTCCGAGGGCGGCGGGCTGGGCGTTTGGGTTGAACAGTTCAAACCAGTCGTCGGTATTGGGGGGCGGGTCAGCCATCCACTCGTTGATTTTGAGGGTGGTGACGGTGCCCAGGGTCACGGGCACGTTGCGGGCGCCGGGGGTGGGCTGGTTGAGTTCCCAGGCGCCCACCCCGTCTTGCACGCGGCCGATCGAGTAGTCCGCCGCCTGGATGCCGAAGCTGACGACGTCCAACAGGACGCCTCCGTTTGCCGGCGTGTCGAACAGGTAGACCTCATCGCCGTTGCCGGCATTGAGCCCGAAGCCGGTGTTGAGCACGGGGTCCGCGCCGGAAGTGGGGGGGCGCGTGCCGTCGAAGAGCACCGCGAGATAGCCGCCGGCGGGCAGGGTGACGCCATTGGGGAACACCCAGCGGCGCGGCTGGGTGCTGTCATCGGAGAGGCTCATGCCCGACAGGCCGGTGTCGCGGCTCGAAGGATTATGCAGTTCGACCCAGTCGCACACGGATGCGTCGCGGTTGGTCCAGGAGAGATTCCGGGCGAGCACCTCGTTGAGGACGACGCCGGTGGCGACGATGTTGGTGATGGATTTCACTGCCGCCAGGGCGAGGCCGAAGACGGCATCGGAACTGGTGGGGCTGCCCTGGTGGACCTCGACGGCCAGCACATTGTCGCCTTCGACCAGGCTGTCCTGGCGCAGGACACGCACCTCGGCGGTGCCTTCGCTGGACTGGTTGTCGGCCTCGGTGTCGTAGGTCACCTCGCCGTCAAGGCGGAGCCGGTCCACTTCGACGCCGTTGATGTAGTACACCGCGCCGTCATCGACGTAATTGGTGGCATAGAGCACGAAATCCGCCGCGTTGGTCCACTGGAAATGTGTTCGGTAATAGACGGTGAGGTGTCCGCCGGCCTGGTTGGGCGCCGGGATGGTGGTGTTGAACGGGTAAGGGTAAACCGTCGGCTTGGTTTCGTAGCCGAACAGACCGATGCCCAGCGACCACGACTCGTCGCTGTATCCGGCGTCGCGCCAGGCGGCGCCCAGGTCGAGTCCGGTGTTGTCATAGCGCCAGAACGTGTCGGTCATGCTGATCAGGTCCACCACGATATTGCTCACCGTGACCACCGGTGGGGGCCCGGGGTTGGGTGCGCCCGGGGTTGGGCTGGCCAGGGCGCCGATATAGGCGGCGCCATCCGGACGGCGGCCTTCGGAGATGTCGGTGGTTTGGGGCCCATAGAAAACCTGGTCGATCACGGCGCCGTCCGCCGCCACGAGCGCCACGGTTCCCTGGTCGGCGGACAGGCGGAAACCCAGGTGATCGGGCCCGGCGTCGGCGTTGCCGTCGGCCAGGAACACGACGAAACCGCCGGCGGGCACGTAGCTCAGCGGCGGAAGCGGGTGGCGCAAGGGCAGCGTGGGCAGGTGATCGGTCAGATACAGCCCGCTCAACGCCGCCGGCAGCGTGTCGCGATTGTAAAGTTCGACAAAGTCGTCCGTGAAAGGGGCGCGCCCGCTGGCGAGCCATTCGTTGATGAACAGGCGCCTCGAATCGCCCACCGCCGCCGCCACGTTCCGCGCCTCCGGCGTGGGTTCGGTCAATCCCCAGGTGTCGTCTGATCGCCGCCCAATCGCCAGATCCGCCACCTGCGACCCGAACACGATCGCATCCATCAGCGCGCCGTCCGGGCGGTGCAGATAGAGGGCGTCCCCCGCCGCGTTCAGGCCGAAGCCAAGGTGCAGGTGGTTGGTGGTGCCGTCGGGGTTGTTCGCCAACATCACCAGGTAGCCGCCCGCCGGCACCGTCGTTCCGGCGGGAACGGTGAATCGGAAGGGGTCGGCAGGATTGTCGGAGAGGCCGAAGCCGGCGAGGTTGACGGGCTGGGCGCCCGCGTTGTGCAGTTCCACCCAGTCGGGATAACCGCCGTTGATCAGCACGGCCGAGGTGTTCCGGGGCATCACCTCGTTAAGGACGATCCGGGACAGCCCCGATTGGACGGTCCAGAACTTCGACACCGTCGGCCGGGTGGCGTCCTGCCAGACGCCGGCGTCGTTCTTGCCGAGGACGGAGACGGCGTAGGTGCCGTGGGTCAGGCCGGACAACTGGATGATGCTGGCGACCGGCAGCTCAACGCCATACGCGCCGTCGTTGAGTTTCCACCGATAATGGGTGATCCCCGGCCCCCCCACCACGAGCGTCGCGTCCGACGACGCCGTCAGGGGCGGCGGCTCTCCCGAAATCGACGCGCCGCCGGGCACCAAGCCGCCCATGTCCAGCCCGTTCGGGCCGGTACCGGTGGCAGGCGAGCCGGCGCGGAGGCGAAAGTCGTGGGGAAGCGTCTGCCAGGTGATGGTGTTGGTGTCCAGGTTTGAGAGGCGCGGGTCGGCGACGAGATTGCCGGTGCCGGACCAGGGTGCAGGCAGGATCGAGCGGTTGACGGTCACCTGCGTGACGGCCGCGGTGTAATTCAAAAAGAGCTGCGGCACATTCCAGATGATGTTGCCCTCCAGGATCGCCCCCGCGCCGGGAGCGGTGCCGCGTTCGGGCTCGTTGAAGTTGACGGCGCCGAGGGACATGGCGACGACGGTGTTGTTGACGAGGGTGTAGACGTTGCCCTCCTTGCACAACACCATGTGGTCGCAGTCGAAAAACAAGTTGCGCGCGATGGTCAGACGCGAGGTGCGGCCGGCGTCGGCGCCGCCGGAGATGGCGCTGGCGGTGTCGCCGGCGTGGGTGTTGTTCTTGTGCGCGTGGAGGAACCGGTTGCCTTCGATCCACGCATCCGTGCCGTCCAAGTCGAGGATGTCGTCGGGGGCGCCGTTGAAGACGTTGTCGAGGATCTGCAGGATGGCGCCGGGGCGCTGGCCGCCGGTGAAATCAATCACGTCGTTCAAGCCGGTCAAGGGGCTGCCAAACCAGTTGCTTTGGAGAATGCCGTAGCCGGCCGGGGGGAGCCCGACGCCGTGGATGAACTCCACGCCGGGGTTGTCGGGAAACACGCAACGGCGGATGGCGAACGAGGTGTGGTCGAGGTTGAGGTATTGGGCGGCGGCATTGGTGAAGGTGCAGTCGTCCATGAACAGCACCGCGTTCCGGGCGTTCACATGATAGCCGCCGCTGCCGGCCACATCGAAGTCCGCGTGCGCGATCCGCTGCTCCTGGGCGCTGTCGGCGATGTCCAGCCCGCCCCACGCGCCGGTGCGCCCCGGCGCCAGGGCCAACCGGATCCGTCGCGTGTCGGTGCCTTCGACCACCAGGTGGCCGGAGCCACTCACGCTGAGACGGGTGCCGGGTTCGAAATACACCGTGGTGCCGGGCTCGACGGCGAGGGTGGCGTCGTTGCCGACGGTGATGTCGGCGGTGACGTGGTAGGGGCCGTCCACTGCGCGCCAGGTTGTCGGACCCGCGATGGCGCCGGACACGAACTGCTCGTTGCCGTCGTCAAACGTGAGATCCACGAAGGCGCGGTCGAGTTCGACCCGGTTCGAGTCGAAGGCCTGGAGGACGACGCGGTTGACGCCGGGCAGGAGCTGGAGGCTGGCGTGCCAGACGCCGTTCCATGACGTCCAGGCGGCGTCGAGGCCGTTGACCTGCACGAAGCGGGTGTCGAGCACATTCGCCAGCCCGGCGAGGGTCACCTTGCCGCTGGGGCTCACCGAGGCCGATTCGACGCCGACCAGCTCGAGATCGAAGCTGATGTCGGAACTGGAACCCGAGTCCTGGTGGATTTCGACGGCGAGCACATTGACGCCGTCGACCAGGAGGCCGGAGGAGAGAATGGCGGTGTCGCGGGTGTTGTCGGACGCGCCGGAGGCGGCGCGGGTGCTGAAGGTGATGGTGCCCGAGGGCATGGTGGCGCTGCGGAGCACTTCGGTGCCGTTGAGGTAGACCACCGCGCCGTCGTCCCGGATGATCCCCAGGTTCACGCTGGTGATCTTGGAGACGTTCTCCACCAGGAACGCGCGCCGGAAATAGGTGGTGATGTATTTGCTGCTCGAACTTGGCCCGTAGCTCACCACCGTTGCCTCGTCGCCGTCGCCATAACCCAGTTGCGCCGGCCCGGATTTCCAGTCAGCGTCGTTGAACGCCGGCGCGCGCCACGCGGTTCCCTGGTCCGCGCCGGTGTCGAGGTACTTCCAGTCGGAGCCATAAGGGACAAGCGTGGTGGCACTGGCGACAAAGCCGGTGAACTGGAGCATCAGGGGGATCTGGGACCGGACGAAGGCGCGGCGGTTGCTGGCGAAGGTCTTCATCCGATCGGTGATGAGCTGCGGCATCCAGCTTCCCAGCGTCTGGTCGATCATCGGATTGACCTGCTCGGCCGAATACGTCGTGTCGATCAGCTCCAACAGGGTGCGGTGATAAATGGGCGCAAAGTCCGGATGCCGCATGAACCGTTCGAGCACCGTGGCGCGCTGGGCCGGGTCGGATGTGGGCGGGCGATCGATCATCACCCAGATGGACTCGGTGGCGTTGCCCGCCGTGTCGCCCTCCCCGAAGACCGTGTCGAAGTCGTGCCCGACGATCCGGAAGCGCGGGTCGGTGATGCCGCGGTAGAGCGCGTAGTCGTCTCCGACGCCGATGCACAGGGAGGTTTCGCTGTAATCGATGAGGTTGCAGGCGGCGAAGTAGCGCAGGGCTTCCTCGACATTGAGGTTGGCGCGCACGGCCTGCACGTAGTCGGTGTCCGACACGTTGGTCGACAGGGCATAAGTCAGCTGGAAGAGATCCGTCCAGTCGTTGACGCTCGAGTTCGAGTTCTTCGAATAGCCCTCGTTCTGGTAGGTCACGTAGTTCGTCCCCCGATACCGCAGGTTCGCCGTCCACGGCGCCCGCGACGCGCGATAGACGTTGCCGTTGCCGTCTTCGGGGAAATGGCGGCCGGCCCATTCGCCGCCGATGGGTTCGACGGCGACGAAGGAACCGTATTGGGGGGAGCCGGAGCGGGCGGGGTTGACGCCATTGATGCGGTATTGGATGGCGCGCACGTCGGACACGGGGAGGCCGGAGAGGGCGGCGAAGGTGCCGCCGGCGAGCTGTGCGTGCGTGTAGCGGCTGTTGAGGTTGATGGCGCTAAGCCCTTTCCAGGGACGGTCATTGGGGATGTTGACGCGGTTGTTGCGCGGCGTGCTGCCCCGGCTGCCGGCGCCCCGGGTGCGGATGCCGGCATTGTAGCGCAGGTCCTCGCTGTTGCCGTCGCGCGTGACGAAGGTGGCGTTCATCTCGGCGTCACTGCTCCGGTTGATCGCTTCGTAGATCAACCGCTCTTCCTCCGTCATGATGATCCGGTAGATGGGCTGGCTGCCGGCGTAGTCCTCGTCGTCCACCTGGTAGAGCGCGTTTGCCGACTGCGTGGCCGGCCCGGTCTGGTCGGAGGCCACCGCCGCCGGGGCAGGCCAGGTGCTTTGGTGGGTGGCGTCGTCCGAGGCTTCCACGTAGAACTCGACGACGGTCAGGGCGGCCATTGGGGGCAGCAGCGCGCCAAACGTGCCGTCGCCAGCCGCGCCGTCGTTGTGTTCGCCGTCGTCGTGCATGGGCAGGACCTCGAAGGGCGGCGGCGTGGCGCTGCTGGCGTCCCGGTAATAAAGCATCGCCGTCAGACCCGTCGTCTGTTCGTCGACCAGCCGGGCGCCGATGCGCACGAAATCCGTCGAACGCGGGATGGCCGGGGAATGGCGCACGTCGAGGATGAGGGGCGGGGTGTTGGGGGTGTGGAGCGAGTTGGGTCCGCCGGGGGTGCCGTTCACGACGAGGCTGGCGCCCCAGTTTTGTCCGTATTCATTCGGCAGCCGGGGGTTTTTGAGTTCGAGCGTTTTGCCGGCGCCATCGGCTTCGGCGAACCATTCCCAGCCTCGCGTGCCGCGGTCGTCCAAGCCGCGCCTGCGGATGGCCCAATCGCCTTCGCTGGCATACTCCACCTGGTCCACCTCCTGTCCTTGGGCATCTTCGATCTCGACGGTTTCCCCGTTGTTGGCGAGCTTGCCGGTCCAATTCCCGACGACATTGGTCACTGAGGGGTACTGGGTCCTGAACGCGGCTTGATCGGCAGCCACCACCAGGTAGCCCCCGGCCGGCAACGTGACATTCCCGAACGCATACTCCACCCCGCGCGAAATCCGCCAGCCGTTCAGGCTGACCGGGGTGCGGTCCGGATTCCAGAGTTCGATCCATTCGAGCGCGGTGTTCTCCGGGAACGACTCCGGGCGGTACATGATTTCATGGATCACAACACCCGCCGGCGCCGGTGCCGCAGCGGCGAGCGCCGCGGCGAGAACCCACGTTCTGATGGCTAGCTGCTTCATATTCAATCTGTTCGCGGTGACGTCATAAGAATGCACGGACGATGCCCCGATTCAAGTTGGATGTTTCAATCTGTCCGGTTCCAGAGTCCGTAAACGGCCGATTCCCGCATGGGACCGGGAGCTTTAGCCCGCATTTCCCACCAGCAACCTGGTGAGAAATGCAAGTTAGACCGGTCTGAGAAGGCGGCGGCACGCCCGGAACAGTTGACGGGCGGCCGCCAGCGGCGGCATGAGCCCTCTCCCCGAGCCCGAACATCGAACATCCAACGTTCAACCGCCAGCATCCAACCTCGAAAGGCGCGTGCGCGTGCGCGAGCTGTTTGGCATTCGGCGTTCGGCGTTGGGAGGTCGGAGAATTGATTGTCGGAGAATTGATTTGAGATTTCGGCGGCATTGGGGCAAACAGCTCTTCGACAACTCAAACCTCATTGCCCTTATGATTCGAGCCCTGATCCTGACATTGCTCCTCATGGCGGTCAGCCCCGGCTGCACCGTCATTTCCAGCAACTCATCCACGTCGCATTCGGGCACCCAAGTGCCTGAAGAAACAATCGCTCAATTGGAAGTCGGCAAGACCACCAAGGAATGGGTCATCGCCACCCTCGGCGCCCCCACCAGCGCCTCCTCGGTCAACGAAAAGACCGAGGTGTTGCGATACACGTCCACACGCACCAGGAAAACCCACTCGGGGCTGCTGCTCGTGCTCAGCGCCAACAACCAAACCGTAACCAAGGAAACCCTTTATTTGGAGTTCCAGGAGGCCGTGCTGAAGCGTTACTGGAAATCCACGTGACCCACTGCTCTTCACTCTCCAGGCTCAGCCTCGCCCTCGTCCTCGCCGCCGCCCCCGGCTTGGCCGGCCTTCCCTGGGCGGGTGCCGACACTGCTGCCCCCAGCGCCTCCCCTGCCCCCACCCTGACGGGTGAGGTCCTGGATGAAGCCACCGGGAAACTCATCCCCTCGCGGCTTTACATCCAACACGCCGACGGACGATGGTTTTTCCCCGAATCCGCCGTGTCTGGGGGTTCGGCCATTCGCTACGAGCGGAGAAACTGGCTCAACACAAATGCGGTCGAATATCATGCCACGCTCTCCGCACACCCCTTCCGCATCCAACTTCCGCCGGGCGCCTACACCGTCACTGCCGAACGCGGCAAGGAGTATCGGCCGGTCACGCAACACGTGGAGATCGACCAGGCTGACCGGCATGTGCGATTGCCCTTGCGCCGTTGGGTCAACCTCGCCGCCCGCGGCTGGTATTCGGGGGACACGCATGTGCACCGCACGCTGGCCGACCTGCCCAATGTCATGCTCGCCGAAGACGTCAACGTCGTCTTCCCGCTCACCTTTTGGATCACGCGGGCGTTTGTTCCCCCGGCGCAGAGCGACAAGAACCATGACACCGAGGCCGCCCCAAAGCTGATCGCCGTCGATGCCACGCACGTCATCTGGCCCCGCAACACCGAATACGAAATCTTCAGCGTCGGTTCCAAACCCCACAGCCTCGGCGCGGTGTTCGCCCTGAATCACCAGACCCCCTTCCAGAAGGGCGTTCCTCCGTTGATCCCGTTTGCCGGCCAGGCGCGGCTCGAGGGTGCGTTATTGGATCTCGACAAGCACGACTGGCCGTGGTCGATGGCGTTGGTGCCACTGATCGGCGTCGATCTCTACGAGCTGGCCAACAACCACCACTGGCGCACCGGGTTCGGCCTCACCAATTGGAGCACACCGGCGCCGGCCTGGATGAACCTGCCCAACGCCGGCAAGCACGGCACCGAACTCGATTGGACCCACTACACCTTCCAAAATTATTACGCCCTCCTGAACTGCGGCTTTCGCCTGCGTCCTTCCGCCGGCACCGCCAACGGGGTGCACCCCGTGCCGCTGGGGTTCGGGCGGGTCTACGTCCACTTGCCCGGCGGATTCAGCTACGGCGCGTGGGTCAAGCGCCTGGCGGAAGGGCGCAGCTTTGTGACCACCGGCCCCATGCTGCTCGTGAAAATCGACCGGCAGCTGCCGGGATTCCAGTTCGCCGCCAAACCGCGCCTGACGCGCCGCGTGACTGTCGAAGGCACCGTGCTCAGCGAGCAACCCGTCGAAGCCGTCGACATCATCCGCAACGGTCAAATCGCCGCGCGGCTCGCCCCCAAGACGCGCCAGAACCGCGATACCGCGTGGGAAGCCCGCTTCGAGACCCGGGTCGACCTCGCCGGCTCGGGCTGGCTGGCCGTGCGCTGCTGGGAACCCCGCGCCGACGGACGCAAACGCTTTGCGCACACCGCCCCCAGCTACTTCGACGTGCCCGGTCAACCCCTTAAACCCCGCAAGGCCGAAGCCGCCTTCCTCGCAGAGCGCGTCCGCACGGAATTGGCGCGGAGCCGGAACGTGCTGCCCGCCGAGGCCGTCGCCGAATACGAACGCGCGCTGAAGGTCTACGAGGACTTGACGGCTAAAGCCGAGTGAGACGGTTCCGGCTTTCTCGGAACCCGCAATGGGCAAGGCCGAAAAAGGAGGCGCAACACGATCGCGTCTGCGGTAAACTGCCCGCCGATGAAAGCCATTTGCCGTCTTGCAGTCCTGTCCGGGCTCATCGCGCCGTTTGCCGGCGCGGCGCCTGCCGCCGAACCTGAGGCCGCGCCGAGCCACATCCGGCAGGTGGACCTGATCCACTTCTCGCATACCGACTTTGGGTTCACGGATCATCCTGCCGTGTGCCGCGACATGCAGCGGCGCTACCTGGACATCGCCCTGGACACTGCCCAGGCCACTCGGGACCGCCCTGAAGGCGCCCGGTTCTGCTGGACGGCCGAAACCACCGTGGCCGTCAACGACTGGTGGCAGGCCGCCACGCCGGCCCGGCGCCAGATGTTCCTCGACGCCGTGCGCCGTGGACAAATCGAAGTCACCGCCCTGCCGTTCAACAACACGCCCTTCCTGAACCGCAACCAGTGGGAAACGATGACCCACTGGCTGCCCGAAGACTTGTGGACGCAGCTCAAACCGCTTACCGCCGTCCAAAACGATGTCAACGGCTTCCCCCGCGCCGGCGCCAAAGCCGTTCTCGACCGCGGCATCCGGTATCTCTTTTCCGGCATCAACAGCGACAGCGGAGGCCCGCCCCTGCCCCGGCTTACTCCCTTCTGGTGGAAACAGCCCGACGGCCGCCGGCTCTTTGTCTGGTTGAGCCTCAGCTACGGCGACGGCTTTTTCTTCTTCGAAACCCAGGAATGGCGACGCGGTCCCCTGCCCCTCGCGGCCGACGCCCGTTACCGGCCCCCACGCGCGGGCGACATCCTCCGAACCGACGACGCTTCTCTGCGCGCCGCCCACCAGCATTGCGTCCGGAGACTTCGGCAGCTCGAGCGCGACGGCTACCGGCACTCCGTGGTTGCCGTGTCGATCACCAGCATGTGGCGCTACGACAACGACCCCCCATTCCCGCCCCTGTCCGACTTCGCCGATGCCTGGAACCAGCGCGGCCTCCAGCCCGCGCTCCGCCTCGTCACCGTCACCGAGGCCATGCGGGACCTCGAAAACGCCGCCGGACCGACGGCGCCCGAACACGCGGGCGAGTGGACGGACTGGTGGGCCAACGGCACCGCTTGCGCGCCGCGCGAAGTCGCCGCGAGCCGGTTCGCCAAACGGCACCTCGCCGCCGCGCAATCGGAGGTCTGGGGTCCGCTCGACGCCGCCAGCCGCGACCGGATCACCCGCCTGACCCGGGACGTGTGCCTGTTCGACGAACATACTTGGGGCTCCGGCATGAGCGTCGGCCAGCCCTACAGCCTCGACGCCCAAGGCCAGTTCAATGAAAAAGCCCGCTTCGCCTGGCGCCCCATGGCCCTCGCCGAGTGGCTCCTCTCCCAACGCGCCCGCACCCGCTTCGTCCAAGACCGCGAAGGCCTCTGGCTCGTCAATCCCGCCCACGCCCCTTTCAGCGGCTGGGCCACCATGATTGCCTCCTGCCTCCGCAGCCCGTGCCGTTCCGTGATCGATGCGGCCACCGGACAACGGTGGGCGCTGAGCTTCGAACCGGGCCCGCAGTGGGGACGCCCCCAGAAACCCGAAGACCTCAGCGGGGAGGATGTCTCCGCCACCTTCCCCGACCAGGTCCCCCATCGGTTCGCCCGCTTCTGGGTGGAGCACCTGGATGCCGGCGGGGCGAAACTCTACCATCTAAGCACCGAACCCGCCCAAGATCCCGCGCCGTCCGCCCCGTCGGCTCTTCGAACGGACACGGACGCGCACGGCTGGCCGCGAGCCGCCACGTGGGCCGGCATGAGCCGGCCGTTGTTCACCGAGGGTCTTGGCGATTTGCTCGCCGTCAAGGTCAACGCCTTCGCCCCGCGCTGGGCTCTCCAGGACATTTGGAACGCAGGCGACCCCGCCAAGCGCCAGCAGCTCCAGCGGGAAAAGCTGCAGTTCGTCACCGCCACCCCCGCCGCCCAAGCCGTCACGGATGACACCCCCTTCACCCGGCGCTACACCCAGAGACTCCATCACCCGCGCCTGCGCTGGGCCACGCGCCGCCTCGAACTCTGGAAACACCAGCCGCGCGCCCGGTTGACCGTCCGCATCCACCGCCTGTCCTCATTTGACCCCGAGTTGCTCTGCGTCATTTGCCCGGTCCCCTGCGACCGCACCCTGCCCCGCCTCAGCTGCGGCGGCATGCCGTTTGTCCCTTTCCACGACCAATTGCCCGGAACGTGCCGCGATTATTTTGCCATCGACGGCTGGGCGCACTACGCCACGCCCGAAGGCCACTGGCTCTGGGTCACCCGCGACGCACCCCTCATGACCCTCGACGGACCGCATCCCAAATCACGCCTCGCCAGCCCACCCCCGCACACAGGCCGGCTCGTCAGCATCGTCTATGACAATTTCTGGTATACGAATTTCCAGGGCGACAGCCCCGGCGTGATGGAGTTCCAATACGACCTCCTCTGGCGGGACGATCTCGACCCCCGCGGCCCCGAAGCCGAAAGCCTGGCGGAGGCGTTGATGACAGACCCGGTGATGATCCTCAATCCCGATTTGCCGGAGCACCCCGCCGTCCTCGAGCGGCTCTACCGCCCATAATCCCGTTCCCCCACCGAACCTGCACCCGCGTCAATGCGCCTGCAGCAATTCCAACAGCGCCCGGTCCAGCTTGTGACCCCGCCAGGCTTCATACGGCACGTCCCGGCGCCCGCTGTCCAACACCCCGAACGATCCCCGGAAGTTCCACAGCCCCCAACCCCAGCCGGCGGTCTTCCATAACTCCAGACAATCCCCCAGCCACGCCAGCGCCACTTTGTGCGGCGTCCGGTTGTACGCACCGCACTCGCCCACGTGCACCCCCACACCCTGCGCCGCCAGAGCCTCCCACGGCTCGATCTGCTCGCGGCGCAATCGCTCCTTGTCCCACACATCCCCGGGCCGCACCGTCAGCGGCCACGTCGGCTCCGGCCATTGGTCCGACCCCCGCATCCAGCTCGCTCGATAATGGCTGATCCGGGATGGCTGATAACCCCGGGTGCTCTGCCCCACCTTCAGCACCGCCAAGCTCGGCACCGGCTTGTTCCCCCACCGCAGCCCGTCCGCAATGATCAATCGGCCCGGGTCCTCCGCCCGAATCGCCTCCACCAGCCGTTTCACCACCCTGAAATACGTCGGTTCCGGAAGATCCTTGGGCTCGTTCAACAGATCAAAGCTCACGTCGCGGTTCGAAATGCCCTTGTAGCGCCTCGCAAAGTGCCCCCAGTGAAACGCACACGCCTCCAGAGCCTTCTCGTCCGCCCACAAATCCAGCGGCTCCGACGGCGGATTCACACAATACCCTGGCGCACGATGCAGATTCAGGTTCACGTGCACACCGTTCCGGCGCCCATACTCCACCGCCTCGTCAATCTCCTTCAGCACTGGTTCCTTCAACCTCAGCCAGTCCTTCGGATCCGCCCAGCACCGATACGACATCGGCAGCCGCACAAAGTTGAACCCCAACTCCGCCATCCACTCGAAATCCGATTCCCGATACCGCGCATTGCCGCCCTCGGTGAACTTCTCCAGCAGATTGAACCCGCGCCACCGGGGCAGGCGCGACGGGCTGGGATCGGGCAGCCCGGTCACGCCCGCCGACGGCTCGGCCGCAGGCGCGCCCAACGCCGCCGCCGATCCGGCGGCAGCCGCCGTGGCGGCGAGTTGCAGAAACTGACGGCGGTTCATGGAGGCGCAGGGCGTGGAGTGATTCATGGTCGGTGTCGATGTTCCCCCATGACATGAATCGCCCCGCGTCGAAACGCAAGTCCAATCCGCCCTCCGCAAGGACAAGTCACAGACGCGGCGGAAGGTGCGGCCCCTTGCGATTCCACACTCGACGCATGACGGATGGCGCGGGTAACGTGCGCCACACGCATGCGACTCATTCGACTTCTCACCACGGGGGCGCTGGCGGCGCTCATGGGATTGGCGCGCCTCGGCGCACAGACTCAATCCAGCCTGCCGGGCACCGAAGCTCTCGATTGGACGGGCGACCTGTCGGCGCGCATGGTGGCCGGCATCGCCGTCTTTCTGCAACAGGAAATCGACTGTTCCGCCGCGCAGCGCGAACGGTTCTGGCGCCGCGACTATTCGTCGCCCGCCGCTTACGCGGATTCCGTTGCCAGCAATCGCGAGCGGTTCCGCGCGATCATCGGCGCCGTCGATCCGCGGGTGCCGGTGACGGCTCTCGACTATGTGCAAACGACGGCCCGACCGGCGGCGGTGGCCGCCACCGAAAGCTACACGGTGTATGCGGTGCGCTGGCCGGTGTTCGAAGGCGTGCATGGGGACGGCTTGTGGCTCAAGCCCAAGACGGGCATCGGCGTGGGTGTGGTGGCCATCCCGGACGCGGATCAGACGCCGGAGATGCTGGCGGGTTTGGCTCCGGGCATGGCGGCCGAGCACCAGTTCGCGCGGCGTCTGGCGGAAAACGGTTGTCAGGTGCTGGTGCTGAGCCTGGTGGACCGGAGCGACACTTGGTCCGGCAACGCGCGTCTTGGGCGTTTCACCAACCAACCGCATCGCGAGTGGATTTATCGCCAGGCCTACGAGTTGGGCCGCCACATCATCGGCTACGAAGCCCAAAAAGTCCTCGCCGCCGTGGACTGGTTGGCACGCTTCGGGGACTTGCGGTCGACAGCCGACGGTCCACGCGCCGGCGGCGGCGCCCCGGGGGTCAGGATTGGGGTGGCGGGCTATGGGGAAGGCGGGCTGATCGCGTTTTACGCCGCGGCGCTCGACCCACGGATTCACGCGGCGCTGGTCAGCGGCTATTTCGGGTCGCGCCAGGAGGTTTGGAAGGAGCCGATCTATCGGAATGTGTTCGGGCTGCTGCGGGAGTTCGGCGACGCCGAGATCGCCAGCCTCATCGCGCCCCGGCCCCTGATCATCGAGCACAGCCGAACCCCCGTGGTTTCGGGGCCGCCCGAGCCGCGTGGCGGCCGCCGGGGGGCGGCTCCGGGGGTGTGGGCGACTCCGGACTTCAACCGTGCGGAGATCGAGGTGAAGCGCGCCGAACGATTGGTGCAAGGTTTCGGGAGGCCGTTCATCGATCATGTCTATGGCAACGAAGGCATGCCCCTCGGGCCGGGTTCGGACCCGGCGCTTCGCACCTTTCTTGCCGCCCTGGGTGATTCCGACCCCGCTCTTGTTCCGTCGGGGGCGGCTCCTGTGGATTCGCGTCGCGCGCACGATCCCGGGGAGCGGCAGCGTTCGCAGGTGGCCGAACTGGTCGAACACACCCAGCGCCTGCTCCGCCAGTCCGAAACGGTCCGCGCCCGGCATTTCTGGAGCCCCATTCGCGCCCGGTCCGCCGCCGAGTGGCAGACGGCGGTGGGGCCTTTGAAGGCGGCGTTTTGGGACGAGGTGCTCGGGCGGTTTCCCAAGGCTTCGCTGCCGGCCCATGCCCGGACGCGCCGGATTCACGACCGGTCCCGGTGGACGGGTTACGAGGTGGTGCTGGACGTCTGGCCGGATGTGTTTGCCTGGGGCGTGCTGTTGCTGCCCAAAGACCTCCGACCCGGCGAACGCCGGCCCGTGGTCGTCTGCCAGCACGGGCTGGAGGGGCTGCCGGCGGACACCTTGGCCGACCCGCAGGCGCGCGGCTACGGCGCCTACAAGGCCTTCGCCGCCCGGTTGGCCGAGCGCGGTTTTGTGGTGTTTGCGCCCCACAACCCGTATCGCGGCGGCGACCGGTTCCGGGTGCTGCAGCGCCAGGCCAATGTGCTGGGGCGCTCGCTGTTCTCGGTCATTCTCGCCCAGCACGACCGGATCTTGGATTGGCTCGGCGAACAGCGGTTTGTGGACCCGGGGCGGATTGGATTCTACGGACTGTCGTATGGGGGCAAGACCGCGATGCGCGTCCCGGCATTGCTGGACCGGTACTGTCTTTCGATCTGCTCGGCGGATTTCAACGAGTGGGTGAGGAAAAACGCCAGCGTCGACTCCCCGTACAGCTACCTGTTCACGGGCGAATACGAGATGCCCGAGTGGAACCTGGGCCACACGTTCAACTACGCCGAGATGGCTGCGCTGATCGCCCCGCGTCCGTTCATGGTCGAACGCGGCCATCAGGACGGGGTGGCGCCCGACGAGTGGGTGGCGTACGAGTATGCCAAGGTGCGGCGCTTCTATGCGCAGCTGGGCATCGCCGACCGTACTGCCATCGAGTTCTTTGACGGCCCACACACCATTCACGGCGTCGGCACGTATGCGTTCCTGCATCGCCACCTGGACTGGCCCATGGCCGAACCACAACCCTGAGAGACGCGGGCTGCGCGGGATGATGAATACGTCTTATGGGGACACCTTGGGATGGGGCGGGCGGCGGCATGCGGTGTTGTTGCTGGCCGTCGTGTGGAGCGCGGTTGCCGGCGGGATCGGGTGGAGCCAGGAGCCGTCCCCGCGGGTGCGTGTGGAGAGCCAGCCGTTCGGCCTGCTGCCGGACGGCGCGGGGGTGACACGGTTCATCCTGCGCAACGCCCGGGGCATGGAGGTGCGCGTGATGAGTTACGGGGCCACTCTCACCGAGGTCCTGGTGCCTGACCGCCGGGGCAACCTCACCAACGTCGTGCTCGGCGCCGACACCTTCGACGCCTACCGAAAAGGTTATCCGGCCGCCGCCGCGGTGATCGGGCGGTTTGCCAACCGCATCGCCCAAGCCCGGTTCCGTCTCGACGGCGTCGAGCACCGCGTCACGGCCAACGCCGGCGAACACCACATCCACGGTGGCAGGCGGGGCTTCGCCCGGGTCCTGTGGGAGGGCCGCGTGCTGCCGGACGCCCCGAACCGGGCCGCGGTCCAGTTCCGGCATGTCAGTCCGGATGGGGACGAGGGCTACCCGGGCCGGCTGGTCGCGACGGTCACCTACACGCTGACGGACGACAACGAGCTGCGCATCGAGTATGGAGCCGAGACGGACCGCGCGACGCCGGTGAACCTGACGAACCACGCCTACTTCAACCTGGGCGGCAGCGGCGACATCCTGGACCACCTGCTGTGGTTGGACGCGGACCTTTACACGCCCGCCGACGCCCAGCTGATCCCCACCGGCGAGATCGCCCGGGTGCGGGACACCCCGCTCGATTTCACCACGCCCGCGGCCATCGGCGCGCGCATCGAGCAGCTCAAGCCGCGCGTCAACGGCTACGACCACAACTACGTGCTCAAGGGGGATCGCCGCCGCCCCGCCCGGTTCGCCCGTCTCGAAGATCCCCGCAGCGGCCGGGTCATGGAGGTGTCCACAACCGCCCCCGGCGTTCAGCTTTACTCGGGCAACCACCTCCGCGACGTCTCAGGCACCGCCGGCGCCAGATTCGGCCGTCACGGCGGCGTCTGCCTCGAAACCCAGATCTTTCCCGACGCGGTCCATCACGCTCACTTCCCATCGGCCATCATCCGGCCGGGGCAACCGTTTTGCAGCGCGACGGTGTTTGCGTTTGCGGCGAAGTAAACGCGGATTGACTGGCCGATGCCGCCAAGGGCAACACGCGGGATCGCGCCCGATGCGCCGACCGTTACTTGCCCTTCGGCTTTTCCGTCTGCTTCGGCTTTTCCGCGTCCTTGGCCGTCTCTTTCGGCGTGTCCTTCTGCGTGTACATGTAAAGAATCCAGTCGCCTTCGGCGGGTGACGGGAACTGGCAGGTGCTGGTGGTGACGACGCCGACGGCGGGGCTTTTCTCGCCGGTGCGGACATTGAACCAGGTGACCTGGGGGGAGGGTGGCATGGCATCGAGCTTGACTTCGATGGTGCGGTCTTCGGGGACGTAGATCACCAGCAGATCGTTGGGGTAGGTGCGGCCGGCGGCGACGAACCGTCCGGGAGCCTGCTGGCCGGGCTGGTTGACGATGAACACGGAGGCCGGCGACATGCGCCACCAGTCCACCGCGCTGAAAAAATCATGGAGATGCGGCATCTGCTCCGCCGCGGGCATGCGAAGGGCTTCCTTCCAGGGTTTCGGCGTGCCGCTGCCGGCGTGATCCGTGGGCGGCTTGGTACCGTCGTCCCACCCCCAGACTCCATGCCCGCCGTAGGAGACGCCTGCGGTGGGCGCGGCCAGGAGCGACCAGTAAAGGGCGCGGCGCACGCTGGCGTCGTCGTGGGTTTTGCGGGACTGGTAGGCGACGTGATTCTCGTAGGCGGGTTCGAGGTTGATGAAGGGATGGTGGGGCAGCTTGGCGTAGTCCTCGGTCACAGGCCCGCCGGTGAGCCATTTCAACGTGGCGTCGTTGTCGCCGTGGCCGCTTTGGTAGCCGACGAAGTCGTACCATGGTTCCTCGGCAAACTCGTCGCGGACCCAGTGCATGCCGCCGGGATGCATCGTGACGGGCGCGTGCGGCAGGTCGCCGAAGACGGCGCGGCCGATGCGTTTCCAGCGCCCGGCCTTGTCGCCGCGGTAATCGCCGTCGCCGGCGAGAATCCAGGCGACGGCATGGGCGTTCCAGCGGCCGACCATGTAACGGGCCAGCAGGGCGGCCTGGTCGTCGGGAAGAGACACGCCGGGGTTCACCTGGGGGGTCGAGCCGCCGGCGATGGCCCAGAGCATGACGGGCACCGCCAACAGGCCGGCCCGGTTGAGGGCGTTGATCTTGCGGTCCAGCCGCTGGAAAAACTCCGGCTGGATCACGATGCACTCCTTGCCAGTGTAGGCCGGACGATGGTCGCGGTCGCCGTCGGGCGCAGCCCGCCACTGGGTGGCGACGAACTGCACGCCGGTGAACTTCTGGCGCGTGCGCTCGCGGATATAATGGGCCCAGTCGTCGTCGCTGGACCGCAGCGCGCCGTTCCAGGCGGTGTCGGTCAGCCAGAAAAACGGGGTGCCGTCCTCGTGCATCAGGTAGCGGCGATTGGGCGAGACGCGCAGGGGGCCGTGCCGGGCGAAGCGGGTGTTGCCGCGGGGCGCCGTGCACTCGAACCGGCCGGTTTGCTCGTGGAGACCGGCGTTGGCGGTGTCGCTGCAGGCGGTGCGATAGGTCCACGTGCCCGTTTCGTTCGGCGCGAACCGCAGCCGCCACGTGTTGCCGCCATCCCAAAAGCCGTACACGCGCGCGGTCTTGCCGGAAGGCGACGTGAACAGGGCGCCCACCTTGGCTTGCTGGGGGCCATTGGTGTAAGGAACGGAGCTGGCCAGCGCGGTTTCAAACATGCCCCACTTGGGCACGGCAGCCGGTTGCCCGGCGGCCACCAGGCTGCCGAGCCCGGCGGCCATGACCAGCACGACCGCCGCGCAGGTGGTGAAGATCCTTGGTTCCATGAATCGAACGCGATGTGGTGGGTTCATAGTCTCACACGTCATTGCGCGCGCATCTCACAACAAAACGGCGCCGGTGTCAAACCGAACGCCGGTATCGCATGGGGAGGGAATACCTCCGAAGATCGGACGTGAATCGAGGCCATGAACCGGGTAGGGCGCGATGTCCCCATCGCGCCGTCACAGGAGAGGCGCAACGGAAAGCCAGGGGCCGCGCTTCGCGCTGGTAGGGACGCGTT
>JAFGQR010000115.1 GCA_016935555.1 Verrucomicrobiota bacterium | reverse complement strand
TGCCCGTCGAGGTGGAGCTGGCCATCGGCCAAGGCGGTGACGGTGGCGTTGCGCTGGCGTGTCAGACTCACCGTGAAGGCCAGCGTGCCGGGTTTGTCAGTCTTCACGCGCACCGCCAGCACGTTGTCGGGCGCGGAGATGAACGCCTCGCGCGTCAGCATGGCGTCGCCCTGGCGGAAGGTTGCGCGCGCGATGCCGTCGGCGAGGATGAGTTCACGGCGGTAGCCGGTGAGATTCTCCATGGCCCCGAAATCGAGCCACAGGTCGGCGAGCGGTTCGTTATTAGCGGAACGAAGTCGGCGTCGCCGTCATATTTGCGACCCCATAAGCCTGCGCCTCGGCGTTCTTTCCGGTGAACAGCAGCCGGCAGACTTCGTCGAGGTGCTTGGGAAAATCCGGCGGCCACGCCTCGACGGGACATCCGGCCCACAGGCTCTCCTCGTTGAGCTGCAAGCGCTCCTTGCCGGGAGTCCCGAAAACCATCGCACCGAGCCGGCCGTTGCCGAGGGGCAGGGCTTCGTTCCAACTCGTGGCGGCATTGGTGTAGAACAGCGTGAGCGGCGAAGGCGTCTCCGCTGCGGGACCGGATTACCGCCGGGCTTTAGGGCGTGCAGGTCGGGCGACAACAGGGCGAAGACCGAAGGCAAGGCCGCTGGTGGAGTCGCGGCGGATAAGGGAACCGGCTGGCCGTGGACCGCAGTCATCAGGGCCAGGGCCATGCCAAGCGCCACCCGCCGAGCGGCGATCAGCCGTCGAGCAGGCGGGATGGCGGTGCGTTTGCCTTTCCTGGTCGAGTGGATTGGATTTCAGGATAGCCGGGGCCAAGGATCAACCGCAAACACGAGGAGCCAGCGAATGCTGTTCATCCACGTTGGCTTTGTCGAATCCGGCAGGATTGCCTCCGGCGGAATCAGTTCAGCCGGATGCGCTCGTGCGCCGCCCATGCCGCCATGTCGGAGAGAATCACCTCGTCGCCCGGGTCGAGCCCATCCAGCACTTCGATGGTGTGGACGGAGCTGCGTCCCAGGCGCACCGGCGTCCGCACGGCTTGCCGGCGGTCGCGGAGAACCCGGAACAGGCTCGCCCGGCCATATTCGGCGGTGTTGACGGGGCGCCCCACCTGCAACACATCGTCGAGGCGTTCGAGGGTGACGATGCCCTCGATGCTGAGATCCGGCCGGGCGCCTTTGGGGAGGGCGCCATGGAGCGCAATGTCCACGGTGACCGTACCGTTCAGAACCACGGGATCGACACGGCTGACGCGGCCAGAGACCACGCCGTGGTAGGTGTCGACGATCGCGCCTTGCCCGATTTGAATGTCCCTGGCCTGCGTCTCCGCGACCTTGATTTCGGCCTTCAGACGCGCGGGATCGGCAATCTGGGCCAGTTTGGTTCCGGCCGCGACCTGCTGGCCGACCTGGAGTGGGCCGGGATCGCCCAGCCGCTGCAGAACTCCGAGAAACCGGGCGCGGACTTTCAAGGCCTCGACCTGGCGCTGTTTGAGCTGGTGGTGTTTGCGGCACTTGGCCAGTTCAGCCTGCTGCGCGGCCAGAAGGGCGCGGGCGGACTGGGCCTGCATGCTGACGCGTTTCTGTTCCAGCTCCAGGCGGGTGGCCAGGTCGTCGGCCTTCGACCGGGATCGCCTCGCCGCCAGCGCGGAAACCAGCCGGTCCCGGGCGAGTTCCGCGTCCGCTTCGGCTTCGAGGCGGGCCTGGGTCCATTCGGACTTGATCGTCGCGATTGACGATTCGAGCGTCAGGTGATCACTCTCCAATTGCACCTTCAGCTTTTCCAGTTGCGCCTCGGCGGTTTGCAGGAGGGATTCCGCATCGAAGGCGGCCTGCTCCAACTCGGGATTGCTCAGCTCGAGCAGCACGGTGTCGGCGGTCACGGCCACACCAGGCAGGAGGGGAATGCGCTCGATGCGCCCCGGGCTGGTGGCGGTGACCCATTGGATTTCCTCGGGCACGAGCACGCCGGCGCCGCGCACTTCGCGGAGCATGGGGCCGCGTTTGACGGTGTCCACCCACACCGCGGCTCGAATCACGGCGGGCACGGCGGGTTTCCAGCGGGCCAGGCCAACCGTGATCAGGGCCAGGGCAAAGAGGCTGCTGACAACGATGCCCATGACGCGAAACCGTTTTCCGCGAACCAAGCTGGGGCGGGGGATGTCCATCACTCGCATCGCAAGGCCTGCATCGGTTCAATGCGCGTGGCGCGGCGGGCCGGCAGGTAGCAGGCGAGCGCAGCGGCCATCACCAGCACCACGATCGCCACCGTCAAGGTGGGGATGTCCCAGACCGGGATGCCGTAGAGCACGGCCCGCGAGGTCTGCATGAGGACATAGGAGCCCGCCAGGCCGACGGCGAGCCCCACCCACACCGGCCGCATGCCTTGGCGCAACAGCAGGCGAAGCACCGTCCCCCGCGGGGCACCGACTGCCAGGCGAATCCCAATTTCGTGGGTGCGCTGGGAAACGGCGTAGGCGATCACGCCGTAAACGCCGAGGGCGGCCAGCAGGAGACCGAGCAGGGCGAAGCTGGCCAGCAACCAGACGATGATGGGCAACTCCAGGCTTTCGGCGACGATGAACCGTTCCAGGCTGGCGACGCGGTTGAACAGCATGTCGGGTTCGAGTTCGGCCACCGTCCGGCGAACGGCTTCGACGAGCGACTCCGGTTCGACCGCGGTGTGCAGCACCAGCCAAGACCTGTCAGCACTCGTCTGCCAGAAGGGCTTATAGCTCCGTGCCAGAACCTGGTCCGGCCGCGAGCTGCTGAGCGTCTTCACGTCATTGACGACACCCACGATCTCGGCCCAGTCCCGAGGAGGCGAGTGGCCGGTGGAGATGCGCTGGCCGAGGGGGCTTTGATGGGGCCAGAATGTGCGCGCCATGGTTTCGTTGATGATGACGACCGGCGACGCGCTGGCGGTGTCCTGGTCGGTGAAATCGCGGCCACGTTGCACGGACATGCCCAGGAGATGAAAGAAACCGGGACTCACGGTTTCGGGGTAGGTGAGCATCGTTTGGCCAGGCGGCGGCGGGGGCCGGCCCTGGATTTGGAAGAACCGGCTGCCGCCGGGTTCCCAGAGGGGTAGATCCGGCGCGAAGCCAGCGTCCCTGACTCCCGGCAGGGTTTGCATGCGGGCGAGGAGTTGCCGCAAGACACTCTCGCGGGCGGCGGCGTCCACGTACTTCTCCTGCGAGGGAAGCCTAAGGCTCATGGCCAATCGGTGGTCGGTTTGAAAGCCGGGGTCGACTCGGAGGAGGTTGATGATGGACTGCCCGAACAAGCCGCAGCCCACGAGCAATACCAGGGTGACGGCGACCTCGCTCACGACCAGCCAGCCCCGCAGGCGCCGGACGGCGTGACTGGCGGAGGCCGTGGTGCCGCCTTCCTTGAGCGCCTGGTGGACATCGGGCCGCGAGGCTCGGAGGGCGGGCACCAGTCCAAACAGCAGCGCGGTGAGCACCGCGAGCGCCACCGAGTAGGCGAGCACATCGCCGTCCATGTCGAAGTGAACAAAGTTGGCGTTTTGGATCTGCACCAGGTGTGCGTTGATGAAACGGCCCAGGCCATCGACGCCCCAAGACGCCAGCAGCAAGCCGCCGCCCAGGCCCAGTCCGACCAACACCGCGCTTTCCGTCAGCAATTGGCGCAGCAGGTGGCTCCGGGTGGCCCCGAGCGCCGCGCGGATGCTCATCTCCCGGGTTCGATGGGCGGCGCGCGCGAGCTGCAGGTTGGCCACATTGACGCACCCGATCAGCAGCACGCACCCCGCGATGGCCAGCATCAGATGACAGCGGGCGGTGTCGACCGAGTTGGAGAACGAGGCCCGCAGTGTTTTCAGACGCACATTTTCCCTGGCATTGAAACTGTTGGGATGCTCCTCGGCAATCCGGGTGGCCAACGCGCTCAAGTTGGCGTGTGCCTGGGCCACGGATACCCCGGACTTCAGGCGGCCAAGGACGTGCAGAAATCGCGGATCGCGCCGTTCCCGATCGGCGGGCTGAATGGTCAACGGCCGCCATACGTCGATCTCACCCCACATCCGGAAATGGGCGATTCGCTCCGGCACGATGCCCACCAGCGTGACGGTGTTGGTGCCCAGGCGTAGCGTGCGGCCCAGCAGGTTCGTGTCCCCGCCCAATCGGCATCGCCAGAACCCTTCCCGGAGCATGACCACCAGGCTTTTGCCCGGCTGGTTCTCGTCCGCGTAAAAGGCGCGTCCCCATCGCGGCGTCATGCCGAGCAGATCGAAGAAATTCGCCGAGACCCGCATGCCCTGCAGCGATTCGGCGAGGTGGTTGGGCAGCATGAGGCTGGGGCTGTCGAAGGTGAACGCGGCCATCTGCTCAAAGACCTGGTTCTGCTCCTGGAAATCCAGGTAATCGCCCACGGCATGCGGCCAATCCTGGGCGTGCGGCGAGGTGCGATAAATGCGGATCAACCGGTCTGGGTTTGGGAATGGCAGCGTGAAATAGATCATCGCGTTCACGATGCTGAAGATGGCGGTGTTCAAACCGATGCACAGCGCCAGCGTGATCACCACCACCCCCGCGAAGACGGGATTCTTCACCAGCAGGCGCAACGCGAATCGCAGGTCCTGGCCGAGAGTGTTCATAAGCGTCGAGGGGACTGGGGGTGCATGCGCGTTTTACGCTTCGGCGACGGCGGTGATGGATTCCTCCACCACGCGTCCGTCGAACAGTTGCACGGTCCGGTCGGCGTGCCGGGCAAAACGCGGGTCGTGGGTAACCATGCAAATGGTCGCGCCGCCGCGGTGCAAGTCGCGGAGCAGTTCCATCACCGCTTCGCCATTCCGCGAGTCCAGGTTGCCGGTCGGTTCGTCGGCCAGCAGGATCGCGGGCTTTCCCGCCAGCGCCCGGGCCACCGCCACGCGCTGCTGCTGTCCGCCGGAAAGCTGGGACGGATAGTGCTGGGTGCGGTGGGCCATGCCCACCTGCTCGAGCGCGTCGTTCACCCGCTGTTTCCGCTCGGCGGTGCTGAGCCCGCGGTAGGTGAGCGGCAGTTCGACATTCTCGAACACCGTGAGGTCGCCGATCAGGTTGAAGCTCTGGAAAATGAACCCCACCTCGCGATTGCGGATCCGCGCGCGCTGGGCATGAGCCAGCGCCGTCACCGGCTCGCCCTTGAGCCGGTATTCGCCGGCGGAAGGCGATTCCAACAGGCCGATGATGGACAGCAGCGTCGATTTGCCGCAGCCCGATGGGCCCGCGATCGAGACGTACTCGCCGGTTCGGATTTCCAGGTGCACACCCGAGAGGGCGTGGGTTTCCACTTCGTCGGTCGTGAACACCTTGCCGATGTTTTCGAGTCGGATCAGGACGTGATTCGTGTCGGGTGTCATGGGTGAGGGTGTGGGGTGGGTGTGAACATGACTTCCGGGGGGGCGGACTATTCCAGGGGCGCAATCGACTCGGGTCGCTGGGCCAGGCGCAACCGGCTCCAGGCAGCCAGCAGTTCGCGCTGGTGCAGCCGCGCCCATTCGAGGACCAGCAGTTGCACGCGCTGGGGAGCGCTGCCCTGCACGATCTGCAGCGGCATGATGCCCACGATCAGTTCCGAGTCGTTGTAGAATGCGTGGAACCGGGCGTCGAACGGCTGGATGAACAGCATCCGAATCACGATTCCGTAAAACTTCGAGATCACCGGCATGTCTCCGCTCCAATGCAGCCGGCATGCCAGCGACGGTTTCTCGCCGAAAGCCTTGGTAACCCGACCGGGACCGCATGGTCGCGCCCGCGAAACGCTCCGCCGCAGTTCCGCTTGTGGGACCCACGCGTCCCGGAAATGGGACGGATTGGCCGCCGGACCGCAAAGCAGCCATCGCCGCTTTGGCGCGGCGTCTGGCTGCCTAATCCTGGCGTTCAAACCGCACGTGCAAGGCGGGAAAGACTCCGCGAGCCCATTTCTTGGAACTCTCTCGATGTTGATCACCCTGGGGCATGCCACTGCCTTGCCCAAATTCAAGGCGCCGGCAACCGCAAGCAAGCCACGCAGCCGGACTGATCCTTGCGGTTCTCCAACGTCAGCCGGCCGCCGTGCGCCTCGGCAATCTGGCGGCTCAACACCAATCCGACGCCCGAGCCGCCCGGTTTGGTCGTGAAGAACGGCACAAACAGGTTGGCCGTGTTGCTCAGACCGGGGCCGTCGTCTTCCACCTGGATCTCCACGTGCGCGGCGGACTTGGCCCAATGAAGCCGCACGCCACCTTGGCTTTCGAGGGCGGCATCGGCTGCGTTGCGGACCAGGTTGATGAGCAGTTGCTCGAGCTGGTCCGCATCGGCTTGCAGGGTAAGCGCGGGACCGGGAACCACCGCCACCTTCAGGCGGGTCTCGAGCCCGGCGACGCGCGTGACCAGGTCCCCCAGTGGGACGGGACCCAGGCGTGGAAGCGGCAGCCGGGCCAGGCAGGCATAGGCTTCCATGAAGCGGCTGAGCGCATCGGTCCGCGCCGCGATCACCCGCAGCCCGCGCTGCGCGTCCTCCTGCCAGTCGCCGGGCAGCGGCTCCCGGCTCAGCAGCGTCACCAGGCTGCCCGAGATGGATTTGATGGGGGCGAGGGAGTTGTTCAGCTCGTGGCCCAGGACGCGGAGCAGGCGCTGCCAGGCGAGGCGTTCCTCCTCGCGCAGCGCCCGGCTCAAGTCCGCGAGGACCAGCAGCAGGTGCGGCAAACCGCCCTGACGGAACGTGCTTCGCCGCACGCTCCAGCGGCCGAAGCCGCCTGGGAACGCGGCCTCGAGGGTGCGGGCGGGTTCGCCTTCGAGGCAGTCGGCCAATCCCAGCTCCACCGCGGTGCGACCCAGCAGGCGCTCGACGGGTTGCGCCAACAGACGTTCGCCTGCCCGGTTCGTCAGGCGCAGCCGGTGTTTGTCGTCAAACGTGAACACCGCCACATTGATTTCCTCCATCACCGTGCGGAGCAGCGCCGCGGCTTCCAGGGCGCTGAGGCGTTGTTCCCGGAGGATTTCGATCAACTCATTCAGTTCCGTCAGGACTTCGCCCAGGGGACCGTGTTGGTGGGCGCCGCGCGCCTGGATCGAAAAGTCCCCTTCGCGCAGGGCGGCAAGCAAACCCGACAACGTCCGCAGCGGGCGCACGACGCGCCGGTGTGCCGCCACCGCAAATCCCGCCCAGAGGGCCACCAGTCCCATGGTCACCACCCAGCACATCAGGGAACCGAGCCGGCTCTGCCACAAGAGCGCCGCGGCGAGCAGGACGGACGGAAGCCCGCCCAGCAAGGCCAGGAGCAGCACCCGCCGGTCATGGGACAGCGGCTTCAGCATTCGAGGAACGCACCTGCCCCAGGAGGGCGCGGATTGAAACCACCAACCCTGCGTGTCCCCCTACAATCCATATTTCTCCAGTCGCCGGTAGAACGCGCTACGGCTGAGTCCGAGCGCCTCGGCCGCTTGCATGGCGTTGCCGTCATGCCGGGCGAGCGCCTTCTTGATGAGAAACCGCTCCATGTCTTCCAGGCTCATGTCTTCGGGCCGAGAATGAATGGGGTCAGGTCTGGACAATAGACATTACCATGAAAGCTGCAGGGAGCGTGCGGGGAGACCGGCGAGTGCAACTTGTGGTGCGGAGGAAGCAGTTGCTGCCTTTGGCGGCGGGGGAGGACTTGCATTGTCTATTGTCTGGACGTGACCCCAATACCCCATTGAACGGAATAGTTGTTTCCCACGATGCCGTTCGTCAGGGTGAACTCCGGATGACTTCGCAGCGTCAGCGACAGGTCACCCGCCCGCAGGTTGCACCAGCACAGGACGCCTGAACACAGCCCCAGCACCCAGGGGACTCGGGTCACGCAGCCGATCTGCTTTGATTGTTTCATTGCGTCGTTCGTCGAAGGCGGAAGCTATTTCCGATACGCCCGCAGAATCTTGGTCGGCGGGTCGAGGGTTTCCGTCTTGTACTCGCCGTCCGTCCCGGTGTGTGATTGGTGAATGTTCTTCACAACGTCCCAGCCGTTCACCACCCGGCCAAACACTGCAAAGCCCTGGCCGTCCGGATTGCGCTTGCCGCCGAAATCCATCTCCGGTTGATCTCCGATGACAATCGAGAATGATGCCTGCGCCGTGTCTGGTCCATCGCGCGCCATGGAGAGCGCGCCGTTCAGATTCCGGAGTCCCGTCACGCTCGTCCGCTCCATCGGAATCGGCGGAAACATCTCGCGCTCTCGCGCCGGGTCCGACTGGAACTGAATCACCTGCACTTCGACATCGTGACGGACCGTGTTGTTGGGGCGGACGGCGCGATTGATCATGCCGCCTTCATAGAACTTCCCGTCCACATACTTCAGGAAGTTCGCGCCGGTGATCGGCGCTCGGACAACATCCACCTCCATCGTAATGGCGCCGAGTTCGGTTTCGAAGACGACACGGACGGGATTGATCGGCAGGTGTTCGTTCAGGTAGCACGTGAGCAGGCCGTAGAAATGCCGGGTGGTATTTGCCCCTTCAGAAATGGCGTGCGTACGGTTCGGATAAGGCATCACCGTGAAATGCTTTTTGTGGGCAATGAGTTCGTTCATCAGCCGTTCGGTGCCCTGGTAATGGCCGTTGTCGTCGCCCGTGCCGTGGACCACGAGCAGATTCCCCTTGAGTTGTCTGGCGTAAGTGATGGGCGAGCCGAGGCGGTAATTCTCGGCGTTGTCCTTCGGCAGGCCCATGTAGCGCTCCTGATAAATCGTGTCGTAGAGCAACTGGCTCGCGTTGGGCGCCACGGCCATGGCGGTGTGGTAGAGATCCGGGTAACGGAAGATGGCATTCAGGCTCATGCTGCCACCGCCGCTCCAGCCCCAGACTCCGACGCGCGATGCATCGGCATAGGGCCAAAGCTTGAGCAAGGCCCGCACGCCGGCCGCCTGGTCTTGCGACGCCAGAATGCCCACCTGCCGGTAGGCGAGCTTGCGCCAGGCGCGCCCGCGCGGGACGGGCGTGCCGCGGTTTTCAATGCTGGCCACGAGGTAGCCTTGCTGCGCCAGCATCCAGTGCCACAGCCCGCTCCCGCCTCGCCAGGCGTCGCGCACGCTCTGGCTTGCCGGTTCGCCATAGACATGGATGAGCAGCGGATACTTCGCGGAGGGGTTGAACCCCGGCGGTTTGAGGCACCAGGCATCCAGGGAGACATTCCCGCCAATGTCCACGCGCAGGAATTCGGCCGCGGGCCGTTTCAGCACGGCCAGCTTTTCGCGGAGTTTCTGGTTGTCGGCCAGCACCCGCATGACCTTGTGTTCTGGCAAGCGCACAAGTTCAACCGCCGGCGGGTTGGTAAAAGTGGAGTAGGTATGCATCGCCCATTGGGCGTCCGGCGAAAAGTCGTAAGTGTGCCAGCCTGGCTGCGCCGTTGGCGACAGACGCTCCGCTGTCCCGCCACGAAGGGGCGTCCGGTAGAGGTAGTGCTGGGTCGGATGGTCGGGCGACGCCGAAAAATACAGCCAGCCATGCTTGTCATCCACCGCCTCGACTTGAATGACATCGAAATCGCCGCCGGTAATCCGGGCAAAGTGCTGCCCATCCGTGCCTGCGGAATACGCGTGTCGCCAGCCGTCACGCTCACTCAGCCAGACGAGACTCCGGCCTTCGTCCGTCCAGCGAACCGGATTCTCATCCTCCAGCCAAGCGGCATCGGTCTCGGTGAGGACGGTGCGAAGGGCGCCGGTCTTCGCGTCGGCGAGCATCACGCGGTTGGTGTTTTGGAGACGGTTGAGTTGCTGCACCAGAAGTTGCCTGCCATCCGGCGACCACTCCGCGCGGGGAATGTAGTGGTTTCGCGGGTCGCCCGGCAGCTTGAGCCAGCGCACTCGGCCGCCGGTGGCGCTCACCACGCCGAGGCGAGTAGCGGAGTTGGTCTCGCCGACCTTGGGGTAAGGGAAGGAAGTGATCCGCGGATAGTTGCTGTCGGTGTTGTTGATGAGGTGGAACTGGCGCACGCCGCTGGTGTCGAACTGCCAGAAGGCAATCGAGCGCCCATCGGGGCTCCAGCGAAAAGCGTCGCGAATATTCAGCTCCTCCTCGTTGACCCAGTCCGAAGTGCCGTTGATGAGCGTGCCCGAACCGTCCTTGGTCAGCGCGGTGATCTTCATCTGCCGCAGGTCCTGGACATAGAGGTTGTTTTCGCGAACGTAGGCGACCTGCGTTCCGTCCGGCGAGAATTTGGCGAACATGAGCGTGGAGGGATCGGCCTTGCCACCCAGCTTCCGCAAGGAGCCGGGCTTGCCGACGTCCAGCACCCAGTAGTCGCCGCGCGTGTTGCGCCGCCAGACGCGCTTGCTGTTTGTGAAGAGCAGCAGCTTCGATTCGTCCGCTGACAATTCGAAGCCGTGGACGTCCAGCGGCGCGCTTTGGCCGGACGGGATGAAGGCCGACGCGGGAACGACCGTGTCCTTCCTGCCGGTGGCGACATCGTTCCGGACGAGGTCGCGACCCTTGACTCCTCCTGGGGGCGATTCCCAGGTGAAGTAAGATGCGGTGCGCTTGCTCCACTGGTATTGGCCGAGGCCGCGTTCGCCGAATTCGCCGGAGCCAAAGATCCGGTCCAGCGTGAGCCAGGCGGGATCAGCCGCTGGGGTGGCAAGTTGGGCGTTGGCGCGGGGAATGAATGCGTAAAGAACAACCAGCCATACGCACAACACGTTACGTCGATGCTCGGTCATAGCGTCACGAATTCCGTCTGCATTTCGCCGGTCACTCGCGCGCCGCGCTCTTCGACGAACAGGTTGATCTCGGTCCGCACGCCGAAGTCGGGCAGGTAAAGCGCCGGTTCGATGGAGAAACAGGTCCACGGAATGACCGGCCGCTCATCGTGCGTTTCGAAGTTGTCCATGTTGGCGCCGACACCATGCACCTCGCGGCCGATTGAATGACCGGTGCGATGGCGGACACGGTGCCCCATTCCGCAAGACTCGATGTGCCCACGCACGGCATCGTCCACCTCGAAGCCTCGCAAAGTCTGGCCCGCAGCAGTCGCTTCTTGGACCCGATGGATGCCGGCGTCGCGGGCACCGACGACAACTGCAAACGCTTTCCTCATAGGCTCTGGCACTTCCTCGCCGCAGAAGGCCATCCAGGTGATGTCGTAATAGACGGCGTCGGGGTTGTCGCTCAACTTGGCCCACAGGTCGAGCAGCACCAGGTCGCCGCGCCGAATGGCAGCCCCGCCCGACTCAGGTGGGGAATAGTGCGAGTCCGCCGCGTTGACGTTGGCGCCGACGATGGGCGGATGATTCGTGAGGAGGCCGTTCTCCTTGAACCGCCGCATGACGAACTGTTGCACGCCGTATTCGTCGAGCGCCTGTCCGGCGCGCGTGGCTTGCTGGATGTGCTCGAAGGCCTCCGCGCGAATCCGGTCCACCCGCCGGCCGGCTTCGAGGTGCATTTCCAATTGGGCGGGGGTCCATTTTGCCTCGAAGATTTGGATCAACTCCGCCGAGCTGACGACTTCCACGCCGAGGCTGCGGATCCACTCCACCGTTCCGGCATCCACGTTGGCGACATAGGGCACGGCGCAACGGGGCGAGTATTGCATGGCGACTTTCTTCGCGCCTTGGAGCAGCGTGTTCAAGCCGCTCTCCTGCTCTTGCCAGCGGGCGTAGGGGATCTTCCGTCCGGGCAGCGTGTCGAGAACGTGCGGCTCGACTTGATGGGTGAGTCCGCGCGGTTCGCCGCGCGCCGGAATGAAGTAATACCAGCGCCGGCTGACGAGGCCGGACGCCTTCAGGCCCAGGATGGAGTAGGCCAGCGGATCGCGCTCGTGATGGTCGAAGAACAACCAACCGTCGAAGCCGGCCTTATGGAGTTCGGTTTGAATGGCGTGCAGGTTCATGGCGACCATTGCCGCACGCGCCGCGTTTCGGGAATTTCGGACAGAGCGGCCTTGAGTTCCTTCAACTCGGCGGCGGTCGCGGCGCGCAATGGGCCGCGGGGCGCGCCGGCGGGGCGGCCGACCAGCCCGCACGCGGCCTTGACCCATTGCGTGTATTTGCCGCCGCCTTCCATCAGGTTCAACAGCGGCAGCATCTGGAAGTAGAGTTTGCGGGCCGCGGCGAAATCGCGTTTTTCCGCCACCAGGCGATACAGCTCGACGTGCGAGCGCGGCACAACATTGGCCACGCCGCCCACCCAGCCAATCGCGCCCAACGCCAGGCTCTCAAACGCGACGGTGTCTCCGCCACAGAAGACGCCCAAGCGGCTGCCGCAGCGCCGCAGAAGCGTGCTGATGCGCCCCATCTCGCCCGTGCTTTCCTTGACGTAGCGGATTCGCGGCAGCTCACAGAGGCGCTCGATGAACTCCGGCGTCATGTCCACTCCCGTTCGGCCCGGGTAGTTGTAGAGCATGATGGGAACACCGATGGCACCGTTGACGGCCTGGTAATGGGCGTGGAGTTCGTCGGGCGTGGGCAGCGAGTAATAGGGTGGGGCGAGCATGACCGCGTCGCAGCCAAGCTCCTCGGCCTCGCGGCTGAAGGCCACGACATCTCGAGTGGAACCTGCGTTCGCTCCGGCCACAACGGGCACGCGGCCGGCGGCGGCTTCGAGAGTGGCCAGGATGACCTCGCGCCGTTCTTGCGGGCTGAGGGCGTAGAACTCGCCAGTGCTGCCCAGCGGAATCAGGCCGTGGACGCCAGCGGCAACCACCGCCTCGATGTGCGCTGAAAGAGTGGCGAAATCAATGTCCCCGTTCGCCTTCATCGGGGTGACGAGGGCCACGAGGACGCCGTGGAGTTTCGCTTTCATGTTGCGTTCACGCGAAGGGAGAGGGATTGAACCCGTCAGGCCAATTGCATCCAGATCGTTTTCAGTTCGGTGTATTGCTGGTGCGCCCAGATGGATTTGTCGCGGCCGAAGAACCCGGATTGTTTGAAGCCGCCGAACGGTGTGGTGATGTCACCTTCCGAGAAGCAATTCACGGACACTGTGCCGGCCCGGATGGCGCGGGCCACCCGATGCGCCCGGTTCAGGTCTTGCGTATAAAGCGACGCGGCCAGGCCGTAGTTCGTGTCGTTGGCCAGGGCGACAGCCTCTGCTTCGGTCGAGAACGGAATCACGGACAACACCGGGCCGAAGATTTCTTCGCGGGCGATCTTCATCTGGTTGGAGACATCATCGAAGAGGGTCACCTCCACGAAGTAGCCGCCGCTTTTTTCAAGGATACGCTTGCCCCCCATGACCTGCTTCGCGCCTTCGGCCTTGCCGGCCTCGATGTAGCCGAGGACCTTCTCCAAATGCGGTTTCTCAATCATGGCGCCGAGACGGTTCCGCGGATCGAGCGGATCGCCCACCCTCCACGTCCTGGCCAGTGCGGCCACTTTCGCCACCAGTTCGTCCTTGATTTTCTTGTGCGCGATCAGCCGGGAGCCGCAACTGCAGTTCTCGCCCATGTTCCAGAACGCCGCGCCCACCGCGTTCTTCGCGACGTTGTCCAAATCAGCGGCGTCCTCGAAGACGACTTGCGGGCTTTTGCCGCCACACTCAAGGATGATGCGCTTGAGGTTGGATTCCGCAGCGTATTTCAGGAAGTAGCGGCCCACCTCGGTTGAGCCCGTGAACGCCACCATGTCCACGTCCATGTGGCGCCCAATGGCCTGTCCTGCGGTCTCGCCCAAGCCCGGCACGACGTTGAACACGCCGCCCGGCACTCCCGCCTCAGCAGCAAGTTCCGCCATGCGAATCGCACTGAGCGAAGTCAACTCGGCGGGCTTGAGCACCACGCTGTTCCCAGCCGCGAGGGCTGGGCCGATTTTCCACGCCGCCATCTGTGCCGGGAAGTTCCACGGAATCACGCACCCCACCACGCCCACCGGTTCGCGCAAAACCAGCGCGAGATTTTCCGGGCCGGTCGGCGAAACATGCTGATACAGTTTGTCGGTCGCCTCGGCGTGCCACCGGATGCAATGAATCGTGTCGGGAATGTCCATCGTCGCGCAGTCGCTGATGGGCTTGCCGGCTTCGAGCGTGTCGAGCAACGCGAGTTCACTGGCGTGGGCTTCCAGAAGATCGGCGAACTTGAGCAGCACCTTTTTGCGGTCGCCGGGTTTCTGGCGTGACCACACCCCGCTGTCAAACGCCTTGCGCGCAGCTTTCACCGCTCGATCCACATCAGGTGAATCGCAAGCGGCGATCTCCGCAAGCGCCTTGCCGGTGGCCGGATTTTCGGTGGCAAAAGTCTTTCCGCTTCGCGCTGCGACAAACTTGCCGTCAACGAACGCCTTGGTGCGGAATTTCAGTTTGGCGGCGGTCTTCTTTACTTCAAGATACTCAAGTTTCATGGTTGCTGGTTGGGTTTCATGATTTGACTGAATCGTTGGCTACCGGCAGGTGCAACCTCCGCACGCGGCGGCTTTCATTGCCACCAGGCGCTGCTCAATCGCCTTGGATGTCGGGGTGATCGACAGCCCGCCCAGCGCCGTGCAACGCAACTCGCGCGGCATCTGCCCGGCAACCCGCTTGGCCGCCTCGATCACCTCGTCGAGCGGAATGAGGGGATCAAAGTCCGCCAGCGCCATGTTTGCGCAGGCCAGCGCGTTGCTCGCGGCCATGACATTCTTCCCCAGGCACGGGGCTTCAACGCGGTTGGCGATGGGATCGCAAATCAAGCCCAACATGCTCTGCAAGGCCATCGACGCTGCCGCCACGGATTGTGCCAGCGTGCCTCCCGCCATGCCTGCCAGCGCCGCCGCCGCCATGCAGGCCGCGGAACCGCCCTCCGCCTGGCATCCGCCCACCTCGGCGGCGAAACTCCAGTGCGTGGCGATGAACACCCCGATCACGCCGCTGGACAGCATCGCCTTCGCCATCTCCTCCTCCCCCAGGCCCATCTCCTCTGCCATCGCGATCACCGCCCCCGGAAGCGCCGCGCATGCACCCGCCGTCGGGGCGGCCACGATCACGCCCATCGAACTCTTCACCTCCATCAACGCCGTGACGTAAAGGATGATGCGGTTCAAGGCTCCACCGTCGAGCAACCGGCCCGCCTTCATCATCTCGCTGAACTTGCCGCTCTGATCGCCCAACACGCGGTCGTCGTACGTCGTGCCGGCGATGCCCTGGGCGATGGACCGGCGCAGCAGGCGGACAATCTGAACCATGCGCGCCAGCACCTCGGCTTCGGCGAGGCTGCCCCGCGCCATCTCATATTCCACCGCCAGCTTCCAGAGCGGCGTGTTGCGCCCCGCATCGTGTCGAAGCATCTCCGCACACGTCGTAAACGGCACGTGCGTGTCCCGGCGTGACAGCACCGGCAGCAGCGGCGACAGCCGTTTGACCGCAGAGATGTCGAATGCCCCGTTGAGGGCGGCGAGGGTCTGCTCGCTGACGAACTGGGGTGCCTTCACCTCCACCACCACTCCGTCCCCGGCTTCATGCACCAGCACGGCGTCGGCGGACATCCGCGTCGCCAGTTCTTGCGCCAGCCTGTGGCCTTCACGGCGCACCCAGAGCAGCGTTTCACAGCAATCGCCGAACATGGACACCTTGAATCCATCCACCGCGATGACTTCCATCATCCCGCCGCCGGTTGAGATGGCGATGAGCGAGTGTTGTGCGTGCCGATGGCGCAACGTGAGCCGGTAAGTGTTCGGATGCGAATCGCCCGCGTCCACTGTCTCGATGCAGACGCGCACCCCGGTGTCCCGCAGGATCCTCATCGAGTCGGGCAGTCGCTCGTCGTCGGCGTCCCAGCCCATCAGCCCGCCGGCCAATCCCATGTCCGAGCCTTGGCTGTCGTGGGTTGTGGGCAGCGAGCCGTGGCGGTCGAACTCGATCAGCACGTCATCGAAGGCGCCCGCCATCAGATCACGCGCCAGCCGCCCGATCCGCAGCGCGGCGGCGCAATGCGAACTCGACGGCCCGCGCATCACCGGGCCAATCACGTCATTGAAGATGCTGACGAGCATGTCGCGTGTTTTCCAATGGCCGCCACCGGTCAACGGCAAAACCGGTGACCGCAGCGATCCGTAAGTTTGATCCAGTCTAGCTTTGCCTCCCGACTTGTCTCGGCTCATTTTGCCGCGAAAATGTGAAAGTCAGCACAATCAGAGCTGTCGGTGCCAAGCTGCTGCTCGACGACCTGCCGGTGGCCGTCGGCGTGTTGGCGGAGCCCTTCGACCACACACCTGATCTGGCCTTCTTCGTGAAGGACGGCGCGGCACGGTATGTGGCGGTGAATGACTCCCTGATCAAGCGGCACGGTTACCGCCACAAGTCGCAGGTGCTGGGCCGGCGTCCCTGCGACATCTGCCCGGGCGATTTCGGCCGGCTGCCGGCCCAGCAGGATGCTCAGGTATTGAACACCGGAAAGCCGCTCATCGACCATCTCGAACAGCAATGGTATCTGCCGCGGCAGCCCGTGTGGTGTCTGACCACCAAGCTGCCGCTCCGTGACGCGACCGGAAACGTCATTGGGCTGATCGGCATCTCGCGCGACGTGCGGGCGCCGGTGGATCCTCGCCAAATTCCGGTGGAATTGGCGGCAGCACTGGAGAGTTTTGAGAACAACTTGGCCGAGCCCGTCACCCCCACCCTCCTGGCGCAGCGGGCCAGACTCACGCCAGCTAAGTTTGCCCGGCTCATCCGGCGTTTCTTCGATCTGACCCCCAGCGCCTATCGAGAGGCCACCCGGAAGGCTCCCCGCCTCGGCCAATGAACCCTCGCCCGTGTCGCGCGAGCTGGCAATTCTCCGTGGATTGCGGCTCGTCAGGCCTTCCCCGACCTGATTCGCGCAAAAGCCTCAAGCGCGACTTCGCGAGCGATGGCGTGACTGACGATGGGCTGCGGATAATTGCGTCCCAACTCCACACCTGCTGAGCGCAACACTGCCGCGGGCGCTTTGTCGGGCTGCTGCATCCAATCCGCCGGGAGCTTCGTAAGTTCAGGA
>JAFGQR010000114.1 GCA_016935555.1 Verrucomicrobiota bacterium | reverse complement strand
TGCTGGTGGGGCGCAGCAGCGAGTTCGAGGAGACGGTTCGGAGGCCGATCCGGGAGCTTGGGCTGGAGCAGCATGCCCGGATTGCGGGCTACCTCACCGACCGGTACCGCGAAGGCCTGGCGAGCATGGACGGGCTGGTGTTCCTCATCGCGGGCTCGGACGGCACCGCCCGGGCCATGCGCGAGGCGATGGCCCTGGGACGTCCGGTGATTTCCAACTGCATTGGCATGCTGCCCGAGCTGAACGACGCCGGCAAAACCGGCTTGGTGTTCAACGACACCGCCGACGATCTCGCGCGCTGCATGGTCCAGCTGGCTTTGGATGAACCCCAACGACGCGCGCTGGGCCAGGGCGCCGCTCTGAAGGCCAAATCCGAGTTCCGCCTGGAAACCCAGGGAGCCGCTCTGGCGGCCTTCTATACTCAGCTGCAGCGCGCCACGCCGCGCCGGCTCTAACCCGCAGCACTGCACTCCACGGCAGGCCGGTCAGGTCCAACGCATGCCCGGATCCTCCGCCCCCCCATGTCCGCCGGGCCGGGACACCGCGTCCAACCCGCAGCGGCGAAGAACCCGGTTGGCAGTCTACGACGCGCCCCGGCGCCGGCGGGCGACGGCGGCCCGGAGGCGAAACCGGAGGGCAAGCCAGTTGCGGGTGTGGCGTGTGGGGTGGAACCTGTTCAAGCGGGCGCTGAACCCGCGGAGGTCGCGTTCCGGCAATCCGTAGGCGAGCAGGAACGGCTGGCAGCCCCAGCCGGGGCGCATCTGGCACAGGCGGCGCAACAGGCTGAGCAGATCCAAGCGCGCCATGGCGGAGCCGGCGATGTCGCCGGGAAACCACACGGCGCGGGCCAGGTCGATCAGGTGAAACGCCTCGACGGGGCGCGGCGATGCGGGGACCATGATGTTTTTGGGCGACAGCGCGCCATGATACACGCCGCGCGCGTGCATGCGACGCAGCAGCCGGAAGAGGTGGAGCAGGTCGTCCGGGGACACTTCCGGCGCCGGTGCGGCCAGGCGTTCCTTGAGGTTGACCGCGCCTGCCAGTTCACCCGTCACGATGAATTCGAACCGTCCGTGTTGCGGCGCATGCCCCCAGCCCCACGCGAGGGGCGGGCTGCAAGGCACACCGCCGTCTGCAAGAATGCATAGCGCGTGAAACTCGCGTTGGACGCGGAACGGCAGAAGGCGTCCCCGAAAGCGGTGGAGCAGGCCGCGCCGGCGGTAGAGCTTGACGATGGTCTGCGGGCCGTCGGGCCACGGGAGCCGCCAGACGAGGGTTTGGGATTCGTGTTTGATCACCGGGTTGGCACCGGGAGACACCAGCGTGTGTTCCCAGCGGTCGGGCAGCCGGCCGAGGCGCGAGTTGCCGAGGGTCAGGGAGAGCGGTTCGTCTGGGGAGCGGCCGTTCACGGCTTGAGCAGCAGCGCGTAACGGTGGCCGGACCCGATCCAGGAGAGGGCCGGGCAGGCGGCGAGCCGCGCACCGTGCCGGGCGGCGATCCGGCGCACGTCGGCGCGGGCCATCGTGTATTTCGGCCGCTTCCGGTTGAAGGGGCGCCGGAGGCGGCGCAGGAGGTTCTTGAGCGAATGACGATCGAAGAAGGTCAGGATGACGAAGCGGCGCGCGACGCGCAGCAGTTCGGCGACGAGCCGTTCGCGCTCGGCCGGATGGGGCAGGTGATGGCACAGCCGGACGCACACGACGCCGTCCACCGCCGCGTTGCGGAAGGGAATCCGGAGTGCCGAAGCGGTGAGAAAGAGCTGGGAGGTCGGGGTGCGGGCATGGTCGCGGGCGTATTGGACCTGGCCCAGCGCCACGTCCGCCTCAACCAGCAGGTCGGCATGGACAGCCAGGGCGGCGCTGAGACGCCCTCCGCCGCAGGGCAATTCCAGCAGGATGCGGCTGCGGGGCTGGGACGCGAGGAGGCGGTTGAGGAGGTGCACTTCCCGCCGGGTGCTCCAGCGTTTGAGCCGTTCCCGCACGTATTTGGTGTTGTAGTCCGCGGCGGCGGCGATGTGTTGGTATTCCTGCTGATAGGACGCACGGGTCGGCCCCTGGTGCGCGGGGATGCCCGGCTCCGGATCGTCCATGGCGGCCAGGCGCAGGATGCCATCCTGAGCGGGAAACGCGCGTTTGCAGTGCGGGCAATGGGCGTGGTCGGCGGTGCACTCGAGGGGGCCGCCACAATGGGGGCAAGCCAGCACCTCGGCGAGAGCTGCCAGCCCGGGCGTTTCCGGGGTGTCGTGGTTCATAGACCGGGGCGCCGGATGTGTGGTTTCAAAGCGCCCCCAGCCTAAGTGCAGGAACCAGCCGCCGACAAGCCGCAAGGCGGGGAGGATGGGGGGAGCCGCGTGTCCCGATGAGGCCTGCCGACCCGTGATGGAACGCATCGGAAAATGGCCAATGGCAAATGGCCATTCCGCCCCGCATTCCGGAGGTTGACGGTGGGTTCTGTGGACGTGCCCATGCGCGGTTCCTGGGTCACCACCTGCCTCGCATGCGCATCGCGCCCAGCAACCTGGTAGGGCGCGTGACTCCGTCGAGCCCTGACTTTTTCTCCTGAGATGCGCGTGCGCCACGATGCGGCGCCGGGAGCAGCCGGGGATTCGCGGCGCCGATGCAAGGAAGTTTGGGCTCGACGGAGTCTCGCCCCACCCTCGGCGTGCGGAGTCCGGTTCATGGGCAGGCGGCGCAAACCTTGGATCTCTGACCGAACGCGTCACGGGTTGCGGAGGGTCGCGATGCGTGCGGCGGGGAGCGTCGGGCGATAGGCATCGCGATAGAGGCCGATCTCGTCGAACGGCAGCGGGTGGAAGCCCGGACGGTCGAGCAGTGCCGCAGCGTCTTCGAAGGAGAAGGAGCCTGGCACAGATGCCTGGAGGGCGGGGGTGTTGGTCAGAACGACATTGCCGAGGAGTCGTGCGCCGCCGCGATTGCGCCTGAGGAACTCGCCGCAGCGGACGACCAGGTTGCGCCAGAGGTGGTTGACGTTGGGATGCTCGTTGAGGCGCGCCAAATCCGGGTAGCGTTCGAGGTATTGCGTCCGGTCGATGGCCGGCGCGTCGAGCGCGCCCGCGGTGCGCTCGCGCCAGGTCGCCTCGCCCCAGGGGGAGAAGCTGACGGCGGTGGCGCAGTCGACGAAGAGGTTATGGTCGATCCAGTTGTCTTTGCCGCCGTGGATTTGCACGCCCCCGAATCCCAGCCGTCCGGCGGCGCATCGGCGGAAGAGATTGCCGTAAATCAGGGTGCCGGAGATCATGTCGTCGAGCCGGATGCCGGCCTGGCCGCAATCGGGGGCTTGGCGGGGGTGTTGCCAGCTGCCGACATGATGGAAGTAATTGAAGCGATAGACATTGCCCCGGTAAGTGGGGTTGCCGAACATGTCGACTCCGCCTTGGTCGTCGGACTCGAGCACGACGCGGGCGATTTCGTTGAATTCGACGAGGTGTTCGTTGCCCTCGACGCGCAGCGCGCTGCTGCGGATGTCGTGGAACAGGTTATGAGCGATGCGATTCCCGACGCCGTTCAGCAGAACCGCCGGGGTGTAGGTGCGGTCGAGCCGTGACAGGTCACGGATGTGACAGTTTTCGACGAAGTGGCGGCCTGGGGCGAGCGTTTTGCGGTTGCCACCGGTCATCACGACGCCGCCGCGGCCGAGGGATTCGAAGTCGCAGGACAACACACCATGATCGGTGCCGCCGTTAAACTCGAGGCCATTCCCACCGAGGCGGCGCACGGTGCAGCCGGCCAGCAGGCAGTACGCGCCCCCGCTGGCCCGAAGACCGTCGGTGCCGCCCAGCTCCCAGGTCAGCCGCTCGAAGGTCACGTGGCTGACCTCCTTCAACTCGACCAGCGGGTGGGAGGCCAGGGAGGCTTCGATGAGGGCGCCGGACGGAGGAGAGGGCGGGTAGAAGTAGAGAAGGAGGTGTTGGCGATCGAGATACCATTCCCCGGGCTGGTCGATTTCGGAGAGCAGGTTCATGGCGACATAGGGCTGGCCTGCGCGATACCCGTAGGTGTGAAACGGGCGCGCCAGCGTGATCTGCCGCTTCCCGGGGTCGATGGCCTCCACGCGCTCGTAGGAATCCGCCCAGCCATAGAACCAATAACCGTAGAGGAGGATGTCCCGGTCCTCCGCCCACCGGGCCGGGCGGTCCCCGGCATAGGTGAGAATCCCCTCCTTGCATCCGGCGGGCCCATGGCCGGTCTGGCGGGTCGGGCCGCGCACCTCGACCACGTTCACAAAACCCTCGTTCGGCCAGCGCGCCAGCGGCATCGCCTCGCCATCGAAAAACAACTCGAACGCCGGATGGGACTGGAACGTAGCGCCGCTGGCAAAGCCGCCGACGCGCACGGGCGGCACCGAGGTGATGCCCTGAGCCTTCAGATCCGCCTGCCACACCCGCCCACGCGCCTCCTCCGGCAGACGCCGCAGAATCTCCGCGTCGCGCACCGGGGTGAATCCCGTCAGCCGCGCGCCTCCGCGGAACACCGGGATTTCGCCGGCGGCGGCGCGGTAGACGATCGGCGCGTCGGCCGTGCCGGAGTCTTCGGCGGTCAGAACGAAGGGGCGGGCAACGGCGTAGTGTCCGCCGTGGACGACCACCGCCACTGCCCCGGCCGGAAGAGCGCCCCGCTGCTTGAGCCGGCGAATTTCGTCGCGCGCGCGTTCGAGCGTGGCGAAGGGCCGGTCCGGCGTGCCCGGGTGGGTGTCGGCACCATCCGCCGACACGTGCCACTGCGCGCCCGGGGCGGCCCGGCGCGGTGGCGCGCGGTGCGACGCGGCCGGTTTGTGTGCGGGCTGTCCGGACCGAAGCCGGCTGATTTCTTGGAGGCGGTTCCGGGCCTCTTCGAGGTGATGGGCGGGTGTGCCGGGGATGGCGAGCAATGCGGTGTAGGCCTTCTCTGCGACGTTCCAGTCTTTCTGGCGCTGCCAGGATTGCGCGAGGCTGAGTTGCGCGATGCTGCGCAGCGCGGCGGGCGCGTTGGTGTCGGCCGCCAGCCGCGCGTATTGGGCGCGGCCAGCGCTGAGTTGACCGGCGGCGCACGCGTCATGGGCGCGGAGCAGGGCGGCATCCGGGGCCGGAGCCGGAGGGGCTGCGGCATTGAGCGCGTGCGCCGCGGTTGCGAGGAGCAGCCCTATGCCGAGCATGCCTGGGGAACACAGCGCGGGCCGGCGGGTCGGCGGGGTGAAGTTCATGGCGCGGGGGGCGGCGGATGGGAATCGGTGGCGGTTCACACGCGCCATTGTCCCAGCGCCGGCCGGGCTGTCAACGCCCTGGATGCTTTCGCGGAGGGGGGAGATGTTGCGGCGGCGGGGCTGAACGCGGGTGGGGGGCGGCGGTTTGCCCGGGCCTATGGCGGACAAGCGTCGGGATGCGGCGTGGGGCGGCGTGCCGGGGCGGGCGTATCGTGTCCGGTTCAGGGCAAGGGGGATTTGGGGTTTACAGGGGGAGGCGGGTTGAGGATGCTGGGGATATGAAACGCGCAATGGTTGTGAACGAGACTTGGGTTTCGGGGGTGGTTGGCGTGGCGGTGGTTGCCGGGGTGCTGGCGAGTCTGCCTGGCCGCGCCGCGGCGGAGCGCCGGTTGCCGGTCAAGGAGTATCGGGACAGGATGAAGGGGGGGTGGATTGGCCAGATTGCGGGGGTTTCGTGGGGTGGGCCGACCGAGTTTCGGTGGAAAGACCAGGTCATTCCGGAGGACAAGATGCCGGCATGGCGGCCGGCGATGATCAACGATGCGTTTGGGCAGGATGATCTTTACGTGGAGATGACGTTTTTGCGTTCGCTGGAGCAACACGGCATTGACGTTTCGATCCGGCAGGCCGGCCTGGATTTCGCCAACAGCCGCTATCCGCTGTGGTGTGCGAACAACGCCGGGCGATCAAACCTGCGCAAGGGAATCGCCCCACCGGATTCCAGCCACCCGCAGTTCAACAAGTGTCCGAACGACATCGACTACCAGATTGAGGCGGACTATTCGGGCCTGATCGCGCCGGGCCTGCCCCAGGCGGCAATTGACCTCGGCGAGAAGTTCGGGCGCCTGATGAACTACGGGGATGGCGTGTATGCGGGGCAGTTCATGGGCGCGTTGTATGCCGAGGCCTTCTTCGAAAGCGATCCCGTCAAACTCGCCGAGACCGCTCTCAAGGCCATTCCTGCGGGAAGCCAATATGCCGAGATGGTGCGGGACATGGTGGCCTGGCACAAGGCGGACCCCGGCGACTGGCAGAAGGCGTGGCGCTTGTGCCAGGGGAAATACCGCGAGAACCCGGAATACCAGAAGGCGTCCAATGGCGGGATCGACTGCAAGATCAACGGCGCCTACGTGCTCATGGGATTGCTGTTCGGCAAAGGCGACCCGGACCAGACCATCGTGATTTCCACCCGGTGCGGGATGGACTCGGACTGCAATCCGTCCAGTTCGGCGGGCGTGCTGTTCACGACGATTGGCTACTCGAAGCTGCCCGCCCGGTTCAACACCGGCTTGAACGAGCACAAGGAATTCAGTCACACCGCCTACAATTTCCCACGCCTGCTCGACGTGTGCGAGAAGCTGGCCCGCCAGTTCGTGGTGCGCTACGGCGGGCGCATCGAGCGCTCCGCCGACGGCGACGTGTTCGTCCTGCCCGTTCGCGGGCCCAAGCCGAGCCGGCTTGAGTTGAGCTGGGCGCCGGGACCGATCGCCAACAGCCGTTTCACCCCGGCCGAAATGGCACAGATCACCGAGGCGAACGTCCCCGCCAACATGGCCAAAGCCGTCGAGACCTTTGCTCCCGGCTGGACGATCAAGGACTGCGGTCCGGACATGAATCCCGGGCTGCGGGCGGAATGGGCGGGTCGAAAGAACGTGCTGGTGACGCACCCGCTCGATCGCCAGACCGGCTGCGTGCTGAGTCGCACGGTGGAGATCCCCGCTGGCCGGAAGACGATCCTGCGTGTGGTGGTCGGCCATGATCCGCAGGGCGATTTCGATCTCATCGTGCGCGCCAACGGGGTGCCGCTGGCGCGCCGGCCCGTCGGCGCCCAGACCGCAACCGGCCACTGGCTGACTGCCGAGTTCGACCTGTCCGCCCATGGGGGCACGCGGGTCAAGCTGGAGCTGGTGAACCAGTCGACGGATTGGTCCTACGAGGCCGCCTACTGGGCCGAGATCACGCTGCGCTGAGGCGGGGGCTCAGGCGGGGGCGGCCGCCGGCACGATGACCCGCAAGGCGGCGCGGCGCACGGAGCATGTGACCGGCAGCGCGCCCGCCAGTTCGCCTTCGATGTGGAACATCGCGGGGGCGGGGCTGGAGAGGCGCAGGGTGTCGCCGCGCAGGTGGAGAATACCGCGGGTGGCGTAGAGCCGGCGACGACACAGGTTCCAGGCGCCGCGCAGCAGGAGGCCCCAGTCGGCGCGGGTCAGGACGGTGGCCTCGAGCAGGCCATCGCGCAAACTGGCCAGGGGAAACAGGGCGAAGCGGCCGCCGTAGAACCGCCCGTTGCCGATCAGCACCTGTTGGCCCGCGACGGTTTCGCGCCCGTTGGTGACGACGATCTGGGGTTTGGCAGCGGCGATCGCCTTGAAGCCGGCCACCACATAGGCGAACTGGCCCAGCCGCTTCTTCTGTTCCCGATCCACCATCCCGATCGCGCGGGCGTCCACACCCGCCCCGGCCATCTGCACAAAGCAGCACCGCCGCGGCGAGGAGCCGTCGGCGTACCGGGCCTCGGCAACGTCAATGGCGGTTTCGCGCCCGTGCTGGACCACATCCCAGGCCGGTGCGAGACGCGACGGCAGACCCAGCTCGCGCGCGAACACGTTCACGGTGCCCAGCGGCACCACCGCCAGCCGGCTCCGCTGGAATCCTTCCGGCTCGTCCGCCATCCCGTTGACCACCTCGTTCACGGTGCCGTCCCCCCCGGCGGCCACGATCACTTCGAATCCCTCCCGCACCGCCTCGCGCGCCAGCACGCGCCCCGCGCCGGCGGCCGTGGTCGGCTTGAGCGCGCACTGCAGGGACAGTTCGGACAGATGCTCGCGAAAGTGCCACGCCCGGTCGCCGCGCGCGGCGGGATTGAAAATGACACACGTCTTCATGAGATCCCCTCTTCGGCACGAGCGGCCCGATGGCGGTTCCGGTTCGGACGGTCCAGTGCGGCCATGCGCAGACCATAGGCAGGCCGGGGGCGGGCCGTCAATGGGCTGCACGCGGAGTTTGTTTTGCGGAGGGGCCGCATGGCGGCTATCCTGCGCGCCGATGAATCTCGTCCGTTCCTGTTGCGCCGCCGTGCCCGGATTCCTCCTGTTCTCGATCGCCGCCGGAACCGCGGCAACCGCCGGGGCGCGGCCCGAGCCCGGCCTGCGGGCGCGGTATTTGGCGCTGACGGCGTGGCGGGGCGATCCGACGCCGGTGGTGTCGGTGGATTTCGTGTACGGCCCGCGAGAGACCGTCGAGGGCAAGACCTGGCAATGGTGGCAACTGGAGGCGCGCGCGGAGGCGGGTCAGGACGCGCCCCCGCTGTTCCAGGTGCGCGGGTTGACTTCGGCGGACCCGTTGGCCGCGGGGCGGGCCCGGCTGGAATTTGCGCGTTACATGGTTCGTTTTCCGGAATTGCGGGAAACGTTGGAATACTGGAATCGTCCGGCCGGGGGGGCGCGGGTGCCGGCGTGGCGGGATTTCGACCGTTGTTTTGTGCCGCGGGCGGCGCCGGCGGCGCTGTGGCAGCGCGGCGTCCCGGAGACGTGCGAGTATCTTGGGCACGTGCTGACCCTCGTGCATGCGGGCGGCACCGAGGCGTGGGCGGCGTGGGCCGACGCGAACCGGCTGGAGCTGGATCCCGAGCTGCTGGTGGGCACCGGCCGGAGTTTCAAGGATCGCGAAGGCCGGCGGCTGCCGCAGCAGCCGGCGCGGCAGGATTACCATTATGTCCCGTTCACGGAGGCCGACTACCGCGAGATGATCGAGGCGGGCATCAACCTGTTCCTCGTGACGCCGGCGCAGGAAAGGTGGGTTCGCGCGGCGCCGGTGTTCTACCTGCGCGGGGCGGGCGGGAATCCGCCGTTGCGTTACCCGGCCGATCTTTACCGTGCGAACTACGCGGGCGAGGTGATGTTCATGGATGAACCCTCGATCCTCATGGTGGGCGAAAAGCGGATTCACAACACCCTGCGGTATTTTTCCGACGCCGCGGCGTTGATTGAGAAGCGGACCCGGGCGACGTATGAGTCGGCGGAGCACTACGGGGCCTACGCGCTGGAGAAGGCGCTCCGGGGGCAGGGGGTCAACTTCGGCGACATGCGGCTCGAGCAATGGGACTACCCATCCTGGGAGACGCTCTACGACACGACGTTTTACCAGATGAAAGGGGGCGGGAACGGGCTGGTGCACGAGGGCCGGTATCAACTCGAGCCCTTTGACCGCGCGATTGCGGCGTTCACGGGCGAGATGCGGCGGCACACCGGCGCGGAACTGCTCCAATACCATTATGCCTTCCTGCGCGGCGGCACGCGACCGTTCGGCAAGTTCTGGGGCACGGCCATTTACGGGCAATGCGACACGAACCTGGCGCCCTTGGCGGTCACGATGGCCTACGACCTGGGCGCGCGCTACGTGTGGTTTTGGACCTCCGACCACGATCATCATGTCCCGTGGATCGAGCAGATCGCCCTCGCGCGAACACTCAAGGAGCACGCCCGCCGCCACCCGCGGCCGTCCCTTGCCACCCGGCCGCCGCCCGTGGACACCGCCATCGCCATTCCGAACGGCTATTTCCTGTCCCTGGACAACCTCTGGTGGGTGCGCGTGCTGGACAAGGAAGGCCGCAACGAGGCTTCCCGGCATTACCGGCGCCTGATGAAGCGGGCTTTGGACGCGGCGCACGGTTGCATGGACCGCGGCGAGAGCTTCGATCTCACCGTCGACGACGGGCGCCCCATCGAGGGTTACCGCCGCGTCGTGCGCGTCGACGGCCGGCCCTGACCCGCCGGAGACCGGAGGTCGGAGTATGGGCAGGCGCTATGGGCGGGCGGGGCGGGCCGGATCAGGGGGCGATGAGCCCGAGGATCTGGCTGCGGTGGATTGCGCCGTAAGTGCGGCTGTCTTCGCTGAGCGGACGATTGTCGCCCAGGACGAAGTATTGGTCTTTGCCGAGCACGACGAAGATCTCCGAGGACAACGGGCACGCCGTGGTGGTGCCGGGGGCCAGATAGGGTTCGATCTGTTTTTGGCCATTGACGAAGACGGCACCGTCCTTGAGCTGGAGGGTGTCGCCGGGCATGGCGACGATGCGTTTGACGGCATAGTCCTGGTGGCCCGGGTCGCGGATGACGACGACCTCGTGGCGTTCGGGCTCCCGGTAGCGGTAGCTGAGGCGATTGAGAATGTAATGCTCGCCGTCGCGCAGGGTGGGCAGCATGCTGCGCCCCTGGATCACCACCGCGGTCACAACATAGCGGCTGACCGCCTGGTAGCTCCCCACGGAGAAGATCGACAGCCACGCCGCCACGAGCACATGGCGCCGGCACAGGTCCGCCCACGCCCCCCAACGTCCCCCACGATGCGCGGAACCACCCGCGCCTGCGCGCGCCGGCGCGGAGGCGTCTCCGGGAGGAGGGAGTGATCCCCCCTCCCGGAGGTTGGGTTGGTTAGGTTGGGTTGGCAGGAAAGTCATGTAAGTCCCATTGCTCACCGATCAGCCAAGGATTGACGCAGGATACGTAACCCCGGAACGGAACCTTCACAATGCGGACAACTACCGCAGCGTGGGGCCGTCAAACCCGAAGCCGCCGACCGGGGATTTGCGGGGCGGACTCAGAACGCGGACGCGCGGGAGCGCGCCGTGTTGTTTGGGGAGGTGAGGACTGCCGGCTCGCCGCGGGCGGGCACGGCGGGGGAGGGGCGGGAGGGGAAAGCCGCGGAGGGAGCGACGCGCCCTCGGGGGGGGTGAAGATGCGGGGGGTTACCGGGCGAGCGCGAGGACGAGTGCGCCCACGGCGATGCGGTACCCCCCGAAGAGCACGAAGGTATGGGTCTGCACGTAGCGGAGCAGCCATTTGACGGCCAGGAAGGACACCGCCGCCGAAACCGCGGTTCCCCAGAGGAGCATTCCCCAATCCTCCGGCGGCGTCAGGGGCATGGGGGTGTGCAGGGCCCGGACGATTTTGAGCGCGCCGGCTGCGAGCAGGGTGGGCACGCCGACGAGGAACGCGAATTCGGTGGCGGCGGGCCGGCTGATGCCGCAGGCGAGCATCAGGAGGATGGTGGCGCCGGAGCGGGAGAGGCCGGGGAAGACGGCGGCGAGCAGCTGGCCGGCGCCGACGAGGGCGGCCACGGTCCAGGGGATGTCGTGGTGCAGGGATTGTCCGCGCAGCCAGCGTTCGACCCCGAGGAACAGGAGGCCGCCGACGACGAGTGCGGTGGCGACGGGGAGGACGGTTTCGGGCAGGGTGAAATGGAGGGTATCGAGGATGAGGCCGCCGAGGCCGGTCAATGCGAAGGCCAGCGTGAGTTTGAGCAGGTAGTTGCGGGCGGAGGGATCGCGCCACCCGCAGACCAGCTGTCGGCATCGCTCGGGGAAGAGGGGGAGGACGGCGATGACCGCGCCGCTTTGGATGACGACGTTGAAGAGGTCGGTTTGGCGGGGCAGCCAGCGTTCGGCGAGCAGGAGGTGTCCTGTCGAGGACACGGGGAGGAATTCGGTGATTCCCTCGATGATTCCGAGCAACAGGACGGACAACCAATCGGGCATGGGCTGGTTAGACGCGAAGGCGTGGCGGTTGACAAGCAGGAAATGCGGCCGGGGCCGGCGGGCCGGGGGAGCAAGGGCCCGGGGGGGCGGCGTGGGGCTTGCGGGGCGGCGTGCCGGGCTGGGGGCACGCCGGCGTGCCGGGCATCAGGCGGCGCGTTTGCTTTTGAACCAGGAGCCCATGACGGACTTGGAGGCGACCTGGTGTTGTTTGACTTTGAGCTGGCCGAGGATGCATTGCCAGCCGATGAAGATTTTATGCCAGTTGTTTTCGAGGTTGCGGAGGGCGTTTTCGTTCATTTCGCTGAGGAAACGGATGGACGGGCCGGAGGCGAGGAGGGCGTGGACGTCCTCGCGGCTGACGGGGCCGCAATCGATTCGGGAGAGGAGCAGTTCGAGTTCCTGGGTGAGCATGCTTTTGATTTCGAGGAACTGGTTTTCGTCCTCGGCGCTGAACTTTTTGGAGCGCGCCATGTTCATGAAGGCGTTGTATTGCTTCCAGCATTCCAGGTAGCTCTCCATGCGGATGATGAGGTCTTCGAGGGTGGACGTGGTCATGGGTATGCCGGGTTAGTTGAGGGCGGGTTTGAGGGGTTGGTTCAGGGATTGGGGCATGAGGTAAATGATGGCGCCGCCGCGCAATTCGCGGGCGAGGATGCGGAGGGCGGCGAAGGAGATGAGGATTTCGGAGAGGGGCATGTGGGCGTTTTGGGCGGCGTGGAAGGTGGCGAGGACGTGTTGGCCGATCCAGCGGATATGCGCGGCGGGGAAGGAGATGGGGAGGGTGGAGGACATGACGCGGCCATCCCGGTCGAGGGTGAAGCTGCCGGAGGGCAGGTGCACGAGGCGGCAGCCTTTGGATTTGGCGAACAGGCTCAGGATACCCATTTGGTGAGGATGCTGTTCATGGTTTCCTGCACGGTGTCGGCGGGCAGTGCGGGGGTGAATCCGACGCACAGCTGGGTGTCGCCGGAGCGGGCCAGGGCGACTTTGCGCTGCGGGCCGGTGCCGATGATCTGCTGGAGGTGGCCGACTTGCAACTGGTCGGCCAGCTCGGCGAAGCCGCGGAGGGTGTCCTGAACCCACTGGGCGACGGGCTGGGGGTGGTCGAGGCCCCAGTAATCGTCCTTGCTGTCGCGGTTCAAGCCCGAGGCGAGCACGAATTCGACCCCGGGGAACTGGGACAATTCGGCAATGCGCATGGCGGCATCGGGTGCGGGGTCGGTGGCGCCCTGAGGGACGGGCGGCAGCTGGGAGGCGGCTTCGTCGAGGGCCTGGGCGGTGTTCAGGAGCAGGCCCTGGTAGGAGGTGAAGATGGTGCGGGAGCGATCCGGGTCGCCGGGCAGCAGTTCGAAGCTGCCGGTTTTCCAGGACAGGATGCGTTGAAAGGCGGGTTCGGCGTTGAGGCCGACGGCTTCGGCATCGATGACTTCGCCGTTTTGGATCCAGATGCGGCCGTCCACGACGCCGTTGGTGATTTTGAGAGTCGTGGTGCTTTGGGAGAGGCATTCGAGCTGGATGATGTCCACGAGGCTTTTGCTTTGGAGTCCGCGGAACTTGCCTTGGTCCTCGCTGCTGAGGAGCGACTCGATGGATTCCATGAACAACCCCAGCTCCTGGTCGGATTCGGGCTTGATCCAATACTGGTCGACCCCCATCGCGTAGGCCCGCGTGCGAAACTGCTCGTCGCGAATCCCGGTCAGCACCACCAGGCGCATCTGGGGGTATTTGCGGCGCGCGATCGAAAGCGTCTGCAGCCCGTCCATCTTGGGCAGGTTCAGGTCGGAGATCATCAGGGCGAACGTGTCGGACTCCAGCAGGGCGAGGGCTCGGGACGCATTGGAGGCGGTGCGGACTTCGGGCAGGCTGGGGAGGTGCTGGCTGAGCATTTCCCGGTACAGTTCCAGGACGCCCAGATCGTCATCCAGCAGCAGGATTTTGGGATTGGACGGCATGCGATGGGGCTTTCTAGCAATACGCGGCCTGCGGCCCGTTCGGGGCGGCGCGGCATGGGGAGGCCATGGCGACGGGGGATGCTGCCCGGGGGTTGCGGCGCACCTCCCTCGCCAAACACCACTGCCCGGTTTCCGGGGAATCAAAACTCAATCGGTTCACAACACATTCGAATCTCCAGGACTCCAGACTGCACATCGTCACCACGGGTGGGTTTCTTAAGCAAAATCCAAGCCGACGACGGTGTTTGGGAGAATGGCGTGTGACCTGCTCCGTAGTCCGCAACGATTGGATTGCCATGTTAAGCGCTCTGAAACGTCTGTTCGGCAGGACGCCATCCCAGGATTCGGTACCCCCACTGAGAGTGTTGCCGTCCTCCCAATCCGGGAATGCCAACGCGTCTTCGGCCGCCGAGCCGCCGGATGCCGTTCTGCCTGATCCGGCCGAGTTTGTGCCCGGGGCGGACCCTTTGCTTGTCCCATATGTGGTCATTCTCCAGCAGATTCCCGAAGCCTGTCGCGGCAAACTTGCCCCGGCAGGAGTCGCCGGGTGCAATTTCGAAATTGCCAAGGCCAGGGTGCTTGAGCAGCTGCCACGCGGGGCGGTCAAGGTCACCCTGGCGGACCTGAAACGCGCGGCGCCCCGGGGGGTATTTGCCGAGGACAGCGGACACGATGGCGAGGAGGTCGACCTGCCTCTGCGGTATTTGTTGCGACAGTTGCTGCCGGAGGATTACATGGGGAGCGTCCCGCGCCAGCGCGTCGAAGTGCCCAAAGACATCGCCGACGTGTTCAATGCCAGCGGCGAATCCGCCGCCCAGGTGCGCATCGTGCCCAATTCCCCACCCTTCCCTTCGGTGGTGCCGCCGCGCCCGCCGCCGACCCGCACGCACGCTCCGCGGGCGTCTGGCCCCGCTCCGGCTTCGGCTCCGATTCCCAAGCCGATTCCCAAGCCGATTCCAGGACCGATTCCGGGGCCCATTCCCGCTCCGAGTCGTGCTCCGAGTCCGGCTCCGGTTCCGCCGCCAGCCGCCGCACCGCCGATGGAGGCGCCGGCATTCAACAGCGCCCCGTTGATCCCGATCCACGAGGGGCCGGGGCCGGGCGTTCGGCTTCGGGTCTCGGACGCAGGGTCCAAGCCGGCGCCGCCCCCTGTTCCGGGGCAGAGTCCGATTGCGATGCAGATGTTTCAGGTTGCGCTGGAGGAGGTCGCGGTCGCCTGGCCGGAGGCGATTCGAACGGAGATTGCGCAACTGAAGGTGCCTTTTGCCAAGTGTGCGCTGCCTGCCACCGAAGTGTGTGACGGCCTGAAGCGCGGCAAGCTCCAATACACCTGGGGCGACCTCCGCTCGCGCATCTCCCCCCACCCGCCCCAGGCGCCGTCTCCGCTGGCGGAGACGCGGCTGGATCTGCCGCTGAACATTGTGGCGCCCTTGTTCCTGGAATTCATTCGCTCGGGGGCTTCACGCCCCAAGGCGGTGGAGCCGGAACGGGTGACGGAGTTCTTCCGGAAAGCGGAAAGGGAGACCTCCGCGGCTGCGTTCATGCACGGGCACGACCGGCCGGCGGCGCGCGAGACACCGCCGGCGCCGACCCTCAGGCCGGCCACGAGACCCGCAGCGGCGCCCGCCCTTGAATCCGAGCCCGCGTCTGAAGCGGCGGCGGCCGGGGCAGGCGGAATTGGGGAGCGGATGACAGCGGCGCCGGTTCGAGGCGCCGGGCAGGGATCGGACCAGGGTTCGGACGGGCAGGTGGTGGGGGCGAAGGGCGGATGCGTCGGCGTGCCGCTGAACCTGGTGAGCGGAGCCTGGCCGGAGCCGGTGCGGCAGGAGATTGCGCAGGCCGGGTTCAGCCAGGCGAGGATTGAGATTCCGTTTGTGGCGATTGAGCCCGGGTTGCGGCAGGGCAAGATCGAGTTTCACTGGCTTCAAGTCTGCTCATGGCTCACGCCCCCCGTCCCGCTCGATTATGAATCGCCGCACAGCGAGGCGCGGCTGACGTTTCCGTTGTCGGTGGTGGCCCCGATCTTCCTGCAGCAGAAACTGAAAAAACTCAGAAGCCGGCGGCAGGCTGCGCCGGCGAACATTCCCGACCTGTTCACGCCGGAAGGCAAGCTGGTGGCCCCGGTTGCGCCGACGCCGACGCAGCCGGCTTCTCCCGCGCCGGCGCCGGGGCCGGATGAGGGGCGGATGGCGGGTGCGGTCAAAGGGGGGCGGGGACGGGGTGAGGCGGGAGAGGCGGGTGCGCCGGCGAATTTGGCGGAGCTATTTGGGGAGCCGGGCAAGCAGAAGTGGACGCCGAACGACATTGTCAACAAGACGGTGCAATTCCCGGGTGTGGCCGGGGCGATGATTGCGTTGCAGGACGGGCTGCTTGTGGCGCACTGCATGCCGCCGGGGGTGAAGGCGGACACGATTGCGGCGTTTCTGCCGCAGATGCTGGGGCGGATGGCGCAGTATGCGAAGGAATTTGAGATGGGGGATCTGGGGAGTCTGACGCTGACGATGGGGCGTGGGGCGCTGCAGGTTTATCATGCGGGGGCGATCTACTTTGCCGTGTTGGCAGGGGTGGGCGAGGTGCTGCCGCTCAGGAATCTGGACTTCATCGCCGCCGAACTCCGTCGGCGCGGCAAATAAGCAAGCTCAGCGTACTATGGCCATCATCAATCAAGCCAGGAAGGAACTGCAGGTGAAAGTGGTTTATTACGGCACCGCCCTGGGCGGCAAGACCACCAATCTGGTGCAGGTCCATGAGCATGTCCAGGCCGCCCAGGGTTCCAAGGGCAAGCTGGTGTCGCTGGCCACCAACTCTGATCGCACGCTGTTTTTTGATTTCCTGCCCATCGAAGCGATGGCGATCAAGGGGTTCAAGACGAAGTTTCAGCTCTACACGGTGCCCGGCCAGGTCATCTACAACACCACCCGGCAACTCGTCCTGCGCGGCGTCGACGGCATCGTGTTCGTCGCGGACTCCCAGTACGACAAGATGGAGGAAAACGTCAGGAGCCTGGCCAACCTCAAAGACAACCTGAAGGCGTTGAACCTGAGCCTCGACGACATTCCGTTTGTGCTGCAGTATAACAAGCGCGACCTGCCGAACACGGCGCCGGTGGAGTACATGGAGTATCTGCTGAACAACGGCGATCCGCAGGTGCCCTCCTTTGCGGCGTCGGCGAGCCGGTGCGAGGGGGTGTTTGAGACGTTGAACATGATCACGCGCCTGCTGCTGCACAAGTTCATCAACGACGGCGCTCGCCGGGCAGCCTGATATGCCCACGCTTCCCCAACTGATCGAGGAAGACATTGACGCGCTCCACCGGGCGCTGGAGGAGTTGTTGGCGCAAAGCGAGGCGACGGTGGCGCTGGTCATCGACAAGGGCGGCTTTCTGATCGCCGAATGCCCTCCCGGCAGCCACTTTGACACGACCACCCTGTCGGCGCTCGGGGCCGGCTCGTTTGCCGCCACCCAGAGCCTCGCCGAACTCGTGAGCGAGAAGGACTTCACCAGCATGTATCAGCAGGGGGACACCAACAGCCTGCTGATCATGAATGTCGACGAATACTGCCTGCTCACCGTGATCTTCCCCGCCCGGATCAGCGTCGGCGCCGTCAAATACTTCGCCATCGACGCCGCCCAACAGATCGCCCGTCAGCTCGCCCTGGCCCACAAACGCGCTCCGGGAGCGGGCTTCGACCTCTCGCTGCTCAACCTGCCCGACAGCCAATCGCTGTTCCGGAAGAAATCCGCGTGAGCTGGGGCGGCGGCGTGCGTTGCGGGAGCAACCGGCCGACACGGTTGGGCGTGAAGGACGGCTTGTTCCCGGCTCGGCTCCCAAGCCGCTTGCCCGCGCCTTCCCACCATCACGGCAAGGCGTCATGACAAGACGTGGCGCCGTCGTTTGACAGTTGCTCCCCGGGGAGGGTGTCGTTACCCTGCGCGGCATGATTCGGCTTCCGATATCGCGCGCGGCCTCGATCGGGCTGGGCGTGGCGTCGGTGCTGTTGTTGCTGCTGGCCTACACGTGGCTGTCGCAGCGGCAGCATCGGCTGAATCCGAGCGACACCACGATTCCGACGTGGCGCCAGCTTGGACACGGGGTGGTTCAGGCCTTCGAGGTCAACGACCGTTCGCAGGACCGCTGGGTGGTGGCGGACGCCCGGGCGACGGGGTTGCGGCTGTTTGCGGGGCTGGGGTTCGGGGTGTTGGGGGCGGTGATTTTGGGGATGGCGATGGGCTGTTTCACGCCGGTGGAGGCGTTTGCGTATCCGTTGTTGTCGCTGCTGGCCAAGGTGCCGCCAACGGCCGCCCTGGCGGTGTTTTTCGTCCTGGTCGGCACGGACATGAACATGTATGTGGCGATGATTGCGTTTGGGATTCTGCCGACGCTGGCGATGACGGTGTTTCTGGCGGTGAAGGAGTTTCCGGAGGAACTGCAGTATAAGGCCTACACGCTGGGGGCGTCGAACATGGAGGTGATCCTGAGCATCATGTTCCGCTATGCGCTGCCCCGTCTGCTCGATTCCGTGCGGCTCATGATCGGGCCGGCGATGGTGTTTCTGATTGCGGCGGAGATGCTGGTGGGGGACGTGGGGTTCGGGTATCGCATCCGGCTACAGTCGAAGCTGGTGAACATGAGCGTGGTTTATCCCTACCTGGCGATGCTGGCCGGGTTTGGGTATGCGATGGATTTTGCGCTCAAGGCGTTGCAGCGCTGGCTTTGCCCCTGGTCATTCACAAAAACCTAGCCCAAGGCATTTGAAATTCTCAATTTTCAATTTTCAATTTGACATCTCTGAGAGACACATTGCCGAGGTCTTCGCAAGTCGCATCTAGAACACGGCGGTTGCCGGCCACTCCCTTTCCCAGCCATTCTTCGAGCATGCCTTCTCTCCCACCCGATCCTCCCCTGGCGCTCGAATGCCGCGGCGTGCACCACGCCTTCGGCCCGAAGCGCGTGCTCGGCGACATCAACCTCAAGGTGGCGCGCGGCCAGTTCCTGTCGCTGGTCGGCCCGTCGGGCTGCGGGAAGTCCACGTTGCTGCGGGCGATTGTGGGCACGCACCCGCCGCGCCGGGGCCAGATCCTGCTGTTTCGGCAGGGCGAACCGGCCGGGGGGTGCCCCGTGGACGGCCCCGGGCGTGACCGGGGGATTGTGTATCAGCATTACTCGTTGTTTCCGTTTCTGACGGCGGAGCAGAACGTGGCGGTGGGGTTGATGCTGGACCGGACGACGATTCCGTATCGGTGCTTTCAATGGGGGAAGTGGCGCCGGCTGCGTCGGGAGCACTGCCGGCAGGCGGCGGAGGTGCTGGTGCGGCTGAAGCTGGAGGACGCGCGGCGGTTGTATCCGCAAGAGATGTCCGGCGGGATGCGGCAGCGGGTGGCGTTGGCGCAGGCCTTGATCATGAAGCCCGAGATCATCCTGTTGGACGAGCCGTTCGGGGCGTTGGACGAGGCGACGCGGGAGGATTTGCAGAACATGCTGCTTGAACTCTACGACGAGAACGTCCGGGCCCGCCAGCAGGGCCGCGACCCGGCCCACACGCTCATCATTGTCACCCACGAACTCAACGAGGCCATCTACGTCGGCGACCGCGTGGTGGGCCTTTCGCAGTATTGGGACTGGCGGCGGGCAGGGTTCGACCAGTTTCCCGGCTCGACGATCGTCTATGACAAGGCCTCGCCGGTGTTCAAGCCGGACAGCGCGCGGCGTTTCGAGGCGTTTGCCCGGCAGCGCGAGGAGATCCGGCGCGCCGTGTTCGATCCGAACGTGCTGCAGGAACGCGACCTGCATGTCACCTACTGGAACAATCCCCCGTCTCCACCGGCCCACCTCCCCCCGAGCCCCGCGCCATGACGCCTCCCGACCATGCCTTCCTCAGACACGCCGGCCGCATCCTGAATTCCGGCCAGGCCCGCTCGATCGTGCTCACGGGCAACATCAACGACCTGTTCGGCCAGGCGGCCGGCGAGCGGGTGGACTACGTGCCTCTCATGCAGTTCCTCGCCGCCAGCTGGAGCCGCGCGCCGTTCATCCTCGTCCTCTACGAACTCAACGGCCCCATTCGCTTCCTGCGGGACGCCGACCAGCACAAGGTGCGCGACGCGTGGCTGCGCTGGCGGGTGGGCCTGGACGAGAACGAGCTGGCCATCCAGCGCATGCTCGCCACCGGCAAAACCCGGGCGAGCCTCGACGCGGTGGCGCGGACTTACGACGAGAGTTTCCGGGGCGCGCTGAACAATCCGACGCTGGCGCTGGAGTTGTTGCGGCAGATGTGTCTTGGCTCGCGCACGGTGCGGGAGGGACGGCGTTTGCTTGACCAGCCGCTGCTCATCCTCATCGAAGGCGCCGACCTGCTTCTGCCCGAGGCGCCTGTTTCCAGCCTCTCCGATGCCGACCGCCATCGCGTGACGATCTGCCAGGACTGGTTCGGCGATCCGGATTTCCTCAATGCGGGCGACGCGGTGGTGTTGCTGGCCGAGTCGCGCAGCCTGCTGCACCATCGGGTGGCGCGCCTGCCCCAGCTGCTCGAGGTCGAAGTGCCGGCGCCCGACGAAACCGCGCGGCACCAGTTCATCGAGTGGTTCCAGGCCACCCCCGGCCAGGCGCCGGTTGAGCTTTGGAGCACGGCCGCCGAGCTGGCCCGGCTCACGGCCGGGTTATCGCTGCACGCCCTGCGCCAGCTGCTCATGAGTGCCCGCCACGAGCGCCGCGCGCTCCAGCCGGCCGAAGTCGTCGCCAAGGTCGAAGGCTTCATCCAAAGCCAGCTCGGCGAGGACATTGTCGAGTTCAAGAAGCCCACCCACAGTTTCAAGGACGTGGTGGGCTTCCGCCGTCTCAAACAGTTTCTCAAGGACGAACTGATTCCCCGCTTCCTGGCCACCGGTCCCGGAGCGCTCACAGGCGCCGCGGTGTGCGGTCCCATCGGCAGTGGCAAGACCTACATCTTCGAGGCCGTGGCGGCCGAACTCGACCTGGTGGTGATCGTGCTCAAGAACATCCGCAGCCAGTGGTTCGGCCAGACCGATGTCATCTTCGAGCGCCTCCGCCGCGTCCTCAACGCCCTGGCCAAAGTGCTCATCTTCATCGATGAGGCCGATACCCAGTTCGGCGGCGTCGGCGCCGACACCCACGAGACCGAACGCCGCCTCACCGGCAAGCTCCAAGCCATGATGTCCGACCCCGCCAACCGCGGGCGCGTTCTCTGGTTGCTGGTCACCGCCCGCATCCACCAGCTCTCCCCAGACCTGCGCCGCCCCGGGCGCGTCGGCGACCTCATCATCCCCATCCTCGATCCCGAAGGCGAGGACCGCCGGGCGTTCCTCCGGTGGATGGTCCAATCCGTCCTTGGCCATGAACCCACAGACGCGGACCTGGGACAGCTCGACGCCGCCACGCGCGGCTTCTCCGCCGCCGGTTTTGCCTCGCTGCGCTCCGAACTCAGGGCCAAGGCCCAACGTGCCGGCGGCACCCTCGACCTCAACCAAATCCAGGCCATCGTCCACGACCAGCTGCCGCCTCCCATCGGGGAAACCCGCCGTTTCCAGACGTTGCAGGCGCTGGTCAATTGCACCCGGCGCAGCCTCCTGCCCGACCCCCACGTCACCGACGCCCAGCGCCATCAGTGGGAAGCCGAACTGCGCGAGCTGTCCGCCCGCGGCGTCCGCTAAACCCGCTCCCCTCCCCTCACGACGCCCGCGGCGCCCAGGCGACGACGCGTCGGGACGGCGCCGGAAAGGGGCGACGGCGGTCGTTTACGGTTGAAGCCGGAAGCTGGCGGGGGCGAAGGCGGCGCATTCGAAGCGGAACGCGCCTTTGGAGACGGGGATGGCGTGTCCTTGCGGCTTGCCGCGGAGGTCGACAGGTTGGGCGGTGGCGACGTCCAGTCGTGGTGGGAGGCGCACCTTGCAGGGGCCGTGATCGCCGGCCAGCTCCCAAAGCCGGAGCAGCAGGCCGGAGCCATCGGGATCGGGGCCCAACGCGGTGACCATGACGCCCTTTCGTGAGAGCCCCAAGCCATGAGCAGCATCGGGCAGGATTTAGGAGTGACACGGCACATCGGTCATCTTCGCGTCGCGCGGCAGGTCGAGCCCGGCTGCCCGGGAGACCCGCGAGGCGAAGCCCAATCCGCGGACGAGATCCTCCAGTTCGAGCAATTCGGTGTGGGTGGTGAACGGAAGCGCATGCACGACAAACCGGCCGTCCTTGAGCGCCGCGGCGATGCGGGCCTGTCGTTCCGGGGTTTGTCCGGGCCAGTTCTGGCTGATTTTCTGCATGGGCCAGCCGGGAAGGGTCCAGACGAACTGCTGCTCCGGAGGCAGGTCGCGGTTCTGGTCCGCGACGCGGAGCGCGTCGTCGATCATCGTCGTGCGGTAGCGCTGGACGACGTTGCTGGCCAGGTCCGTGTAGCCGATGTCGAAGTGCGTCTTGAACACGACGACGACGGTCTCCGGCCTGGCCGGAGGCGCGGCGGGGGCGGCGGGGAGGATCAGGCCGGCCAGGGCCAGCGCAAGCGCCGCTGCGGCGGCGGATCGAGGAATGCAGTTCAAAGGCATGACTTCCAAGGCTCCCGAATGGCGAGCCGATTGGTCCGCGGCCGCTTCACCAGGAAGCCCGTTCCGGCGGGCCAAACAATCATCACCCGCATCCGAACGCACCCGCCCCCGCGGGGCCGGAGCGCCCGGGGAAAAAGCTGGTGCGCACTGCAGGATTTGAACCTGCGACCCCACCCGTGTGAAGGGTATGCTCTTCCACTGAGCTAAGCGCGCACACCTCTCGCCACCATACCCGGCAGGAGGCGGATTTCAAGATTTTCTTCCGGTTCTGCGCGACGCGCGCCGCATCCGCGGGTTGACGGTGGCGGAGCGCCGTGCCGCAGCCGCGTCTGCGCGTCCGCCCAAGTCGCGGCAGCGACGAGCGACGGTGGCGGGCACTGGGGGCGGCCTTTCAGGCGGGGCTGGGGCGCTCAGGAGGGTTTGCGGACGACACTGTCGCGCTGGGCCCAGGCGGGGTCGGGTTTGGGGAAATCGAGGATGTAGTGCAGGCCGCGGCTTTCGGGACGCTGGAGGGCGCAGGCGACGATCAATTCTGCGACGGTGGCGATGTTGCGCAGTTCGAGCAAGTCGGCGCTGACGGTGAAGTCCCAGTAATACTCCTGGATTTCCTGCTGGAGGAAGGCGATGCGGGCGCGGGCGCGTTCGAGTCGTTTGGTGGTGCGAACGATGCCGACATAATCCCACATGAGACGGCGGATTTCATCCCAGTTATGGGACACAACGACCAGTTCGTCGGGGTCGGTGGCGTGGCCGGACTGCCATGGGGGAACGGGGACGTTGAGGCTGGGGGACGACTGGGTGGTGGCGCGAAGGACGGCGCGATGGGCGCAGACGAGGGCTTCGAGCAGCGAATTGCTGGCGAGGCGGTTGGCTCCGTGGAGGCCGGTGCAGGCGACTTCGCCGATGGCGTAGAGGCCCTGGATTTCGGTCTGGCCGTTGAGGTCGGTGATGACGCCGCCGCATTGATAATGGGCTGCCGGCACGACCGGGATGGGGTCTTTGGTCATGTCCAGGCCGTATTGCAGGCAGGTCTGGTAAATGTAGGGGAACCGGTCCATGACGAACCGGGCGGGTTTGGAGGTGATGTCGAGGAGCACGTAATCGTCTCCGGAGCGCTTCATTTCGTTGTCGATCGCGCGCGCCACGATGTCCCGGGGCGCGAGTGATTTGCGGGGATGGTAGTGGTCCATGAACTCCACCCCGCGCAGCGTCCGAAGCACCGCTCCTTCACCGCGCACGGCTTCGCTGATGAGGAACGATTTGGCCTTGGGATGATAGAAACAGGTGGGATGAAACTGGATGAACTCCATGTTCGCGATGCCCGCCCCTGCCCGATACGCCATCGCCACGCCGTCGCCCGTCGCAATGTCCGGATTCGTGGTGTAGAGATACACCTTGCCGCAGCCGCCGGTGGCGAGCACGACGATCGGGGCCGCAAACGTGATGACCTCGCCCGACTGTTTGGACAGGACATAAGCGCCCAGGCAGCGCTGGGGGCCCGCGACGCCCAGCTTGGACGCCACAATCAGGTCGATCGCCACGTGATTTTCGAACATGGAAATGTTCGGCTCGCGGGCCGCGGCCGCCAGCAGCGTCTGCTCGATCTCGCGCCCTGTCATGTCCTTCGCGTGCAGGATGCGCCGTTTGGAATGGCCGCCTTCGCGCCCCAGGTCCAGCTCGCGCGCGCCATTGGAGTCCGGAATGACGCGCTCGGTGAACCGCATGCCGTGGCGGATGAGTTCCTCGATGCGCGCGGGGCCTTCCTGGACGATGGTCCGCACCACGTGTTCCCGGCACAAGCCCGCCCCCGCTTCGAGCGTGTCCCGCAGGTGCATCTCGAACGAGTCCTCCTTGCTGGTGACGGACGCGATGCCGCCCTGGGCGTAGTTGGTGTTGGATTCGGCGCGGTGTTTTTTGGTGGCGATTGCGACGCGGCCGTGCGTGGCGGCTTTGAGGGCGAAAAACAGGCCGGCAATGCCGCTGCCCAGAACCAGGAAGTCAAACTCGCGAGCCGAAGTCATAAGTCATAAGGCACCAGATTCCATCACGTCGGGAAAAGCACCCCTCACAGGCGCGCGTTGTCAATCAGCCGGGTCCGGCCCAGGAACACCGCCAGGGCAAAGCGGGTGCCCGCACGCACGCGCCGGCGCGGTTCCAGCGTGGCCGGGTCGAAAAACTCGAGGTAATCCACGCGGGCCCCGGGCTGGCGTTCGATGAACCGCGTCAGGTGGCGCTTCAACGCGGCGGCGCCGGGGGCGGGCCGTGCCCGGACGCCGGCGCGCGCCTTGGCGATCGCCTGCCACAGCGCCCGCGCCCGGGTCCGCATCGCGGGCTCCAGGTAGGCATTGCGCGAACTCAGCGCCAGGCCGTCCGGTTCCCGAACGGTCGGCACCACGACGACCTTGACCGGGAAGTTCAAGTCCCGCGTCATCCGGCGAACGATCGCCGCCTGCTGAAAGTCCTTGGCCCCGAACACTGCGAGTTCGGGCAGGACGAGATTGAACAGCTTCGCGACCACCGTGGTGACGCCCCGGAAGTGCATGGGGCGCGAGGCGCCTTCCATGGTGCGGCTGAGCCGCTCCTCGGCGACGTAGGTGCTGTGCCCGCGCGCCCTGCCGCCGGCATACATGGCCGGGTCCGACGGCCGGAACACCACATCCACGCCGCCCTCGCGGCACGCGCGGCAGTCGCGGGCGGCATCGCGCGGATAGCGCCGGAAATCCTCGTGTGGCGCGAACTGGGTGGGATTGACGTAGATGCTGACCACCACCACGCCGCGGGGCCCGACCGCCTGGCGGGCGCGGCGCACCAGGCTCATGTGGCCGGCGTGGAGACAGCCCATGGTGGGAACGAGGCCCACGCGCACGCCGTCCCGCCGCCACGCCAGCGCCTGCCGCTGCATCGCCGCGGGGCTCCGAATGATTCGCATCGCCCCATGATCCGCCGCGGCCCCGCCCGGTTCAATCTCAAATGCGACACCCCCGCGACGGCGAGCCCCGGGCTCCGGAATTCGACATTGCCCGTCGGGCGCTTCTTGGCTTAGAGTGCATGCCGTGAAGCATCAGCTTGACTTCGAAAAGCCGATCCTCGAGCTGCAGCGCAAGCTGGATGACCTCAAATCGCATCCGGAGGTGCACCCGTTGCAGGTGAACTTCGAGGCGGAACTCGCCGGGATCGAGGGCAAAATCGCCGAGACACGGCGTGCGATTTACATGAACCTGACGGCGTGGCAGCGGGTTCAAATCGCCCGGCACCCGAAACGCCCGTTCACGCTCGACTACCTCGAGCGCGCGTTTTCGGATTTCCAGGAGTTGCATGGGGACCGGCTCTATGCGGACGACCGGGCGATGGTGGGGGGGTTTGCGCGGCTGGACCAGCGGAAGGTGATGGTGTTGGGCACGCAGAAGGGCCGCGACACCAAGGAGAATATCCGCCGCAATTTCGGCTCCGCCCACCCCGAAGGCTACCGCAAGGCGCTCCGCCTGATGCGGCTGGCGAACAAGTTCGGCCTGCCGATCATCACCCTCATCGACACGGCGGGCGCCTACCCCGGCATCGGCGCCGAGGAACGGCACATCGCCGAGGCCATCGCCGTCAACCTGCGCGAGATGATGGTCCTGGCCGTGCCCGTCATCGCCGTGGTCATCGGCGAGGGCGGCTCCGGGGGCGCGCTGGGCATCGGCGTGGCCGACCGGGTCCTCATTCTCGAGAACGCCTATTATTCCGTGATCAGCCCGGAAGGATGCGCTGCCATCTTGTGGAAGGAGCGCTCCGCCGCCGCCAAGGCCGCCGAAGCCCTGCGCATCACCGCCCAGCACCTCCTCGAGCTGGGGCTGGCCGACGAGATCGTGCCCGAGCCGATGGGGGGGGCCCATCATGATCCCGCGGCGATGGCGGCGACCCTGAAGGATCACCTCGCGCGCAACCTCGAGGCGCTCCTGGCCATCCCGGCCGAGGAACGACTCAGGCTGCGCTACGCCAAGTACCGCGCCCAAGGCCATTTCGCCGAAAAGAAACCTCCAGGCCTCCAGCCGGAACCGTTGCCCCCCGGGTGATGCTTTACCCGTTCACGTTCCACCCCATTCTCAAGGAGCGCGTCTGGGGCGGACGCAACCTGGAGCGCCTCTACCAGAAGCCGCTGCCGCCCGGGACGCGCATTGGCGAGACGTGGGAGATTTCGGATCGTGCCGGAGACGCCAGTGTGATCGCCAACGGCCCGCTGGCGGGACGCGATCTGCGCTGGCTGATGGAACACCATCGCCAGGCCCTGCTGGGCACGGCGTCCGCCGACGAGCGCTTCCCGCTCCTGGTCAAGATCCTCGACGCGCAGCAGACCCTCTCCCTGCAGGTCCACCCGTCGGCGGCTGCCGCCGCCCGGCGGGGCGGCGAACCCAAGACCGAAATGTGGTATGTCACCGAGGCCGCTCCCGACGCGGCCCTGTATGCCGGCTTGAAACGCGGCGTCACCCGCGAGCAGTTCGCGGAGCACATCGCCGGCGGCACCGTTGCCGATTGCGTGCACCGGCTGCCCGTTCGGGCCGGAGACGCCATGTTCCTGCCGGGCGGACGGCTCCACGCCATCGGCGCCGGCTGTGTGCTGTTCGAAATCCAGCAGAACTCGGACACGACCTACCGGGTGTTCGACTGGAACCGCGCGGGGCTGGACGGCAAACCGCGAACGCTGCACGTGACGGAGTCGCTCGCGACGATTGCGTTCGACGATTTCGAGCCGGAGCTGATCCGGAGCCGGTTCTCGCACAATCCGAAATTCGCGGTGCGCTTTCTGGTTCGTGATCCCCTGTTTCGCGTTGATGCGTGCCGCGTCAAACGCGGCCAGCGGGTGTACCTGCGCAGCGACGGGGTCCAGGTCCTGGGGGTGACGCAGGGGCGGTTGAGCCTCCACTACGCGGAGCATGATCTGGCGCTGCAGGCGGGCCAGTTCGCGCTGTTGCCCGCCTGCCTTGAGCGGGTTGCCCTTACCGCGCTCACCCGGGTTGAATACCTCCACGCGCAACCGGGCTGACCGGCAGGAACTTCGGCGTTGAACCCCGCGAGCGGGCCGCGTAACGTCGCCGATCAAAACATGAACCGCGCCGGATCCCCACATCCGCCCAACGCAAACCATGCCCCATCGACTCGCCGGCCAGCCCGCGCCTCCGGAACTGCTCATTGATCCGCGCCGGATCGAACGCGATTACTACCAGCAGTCGCCCGACCCGGACGATCCGAACCAGCGGGTCAGCTTCGGCACCAGCGGCCATCGCGGCACCCCGTCGAACGGCTCCTTCACCGAAGCGCATCTGCTGGCCATCACCCAGGCCATCTGCGAATACCGCCGCCGGCAGAACATCAGCGGGCCGCTGTTCCTGGGCAAGGACACCCACGCCGCCTCCGCCCCCGCCCAACGCACCGTTCTCGAAGTGCTTGCCGCCCATGGCGTCGACACGTTCATCCAGCGCGACGACGGCGCCACCCCCACGCCGGTGATCTCCCGGGCCATTCTCGCCCACAACCGCGGCCGCGCCGCCGGGTGGGCCGACGGGATCGTCATCACCCCGTCGCACAATCCTCCTGCCGACGGCGGCATCAAATACAACCTGCCCAATGGCGGTCCCGCCGACACCGAGGCCACCGACTGGATTCAGAACCGCGCCAACGAACTGATGCGCGGCCGCAACCGGGAGGTGCGCCGCATGCCATTCGAAGCGGCCCTGAAGGCGGTTACGACCCATGCCGAGGATTTCGTGGGACCGTATGTGCGCGATCTCGCCGCCGTCCTCGACATGGACGCCATTCGCGGCGCCGGCCTCAAGCTGGGCGCCGATCCGCTGGGCGGCGCCGCCGCCGGCTACTGGGACCCGCTCGCCCGGCACTACGGCCTTAACCTCACCGTCGTCAACCCCGCCCTCGACCCCACCTTCCGCTTCATGGCGGTGGATCACGACGGCGTCCTGCGGATGGACTGCTCGAGCCCGTTTGCGATGGCCGGCCTGGTGAAACTCAAGAACGAGTTCGACGTCGCGTGGGGCACGGACCCCGATGCCGACCGGCACGGCATCGTGACGCCGTCGGCGGGGTTGATGAACCCGAACCATTACCTCGCCGTCGCCGTTCACTACTTGCTCACCCACCGGCCCCAGTGGCCCGCTGCCGCGCTCGTCGGCAAAACCCTCGTCAGCAGCAGCCTCATCGACCGCGTCGTGCAGAACCTCGGACGGCGCCTGTGCGAGGTGCCTGTCGGATTCAAATGGTTCACGCCCGGCCTCTTTGACGGCTCCCTGTGCTTTGGCGGCGAGGAAAGCGCCGGAGCCAGCTTCCTGCGCCGCGACGGCACCGCCTGGGTCACCGACAAGGACGGCCTGATCCTCAGCCTGCTGGCCGCCGAAATCACCGCGCGCACCGGCAAAGACCCCGGCCTGCAATACCCCGAACTCGCCGCCTCTCTCGGCACCCCCTTCTACACCCGCATCGACGCCCCCGCCACCCCCGCTCAAAAAAGCCGGCTCAAAAAACTCTCACCCGACGCCGTCGCCGCCCGCGAACTGGCCGGCGACCCGATCGTCGCCAAACTGACGCGCGCCCCCGGCAACAACGCCCCGATCGGCGGGCTCAAGGTCGTCACGCGCAACGGCTGGTTCGCCGCGCGCCCGTCCGGCACCGAGAGCATCTACAAGCTCTACGCCGAGAGCTTCACCAGCAACGCCCATCTCCAGGCCATCGTCGCCGAGGCCCAGTCCATCGTGACCGCCACCCTCGAGGCGTAGACCCCCCACCCTCAAAGCGCGCCGCGCGGTCCCGCGCGATGCGGGACCGCTCCAAGCTTCGCCGACTCATCGTTTGGCATTTTTTGGGGGGCGCGAAATCGACAAGATGTCTCGATATTGGACAGGGATCTCTGAAAGCAAGACACCGGGGTGTTCCGGCCTGCCGATTGGCTTTGGGCTGCCGGGAGTTTTTACCTCCCCATGGCGGGATAGGCAATGGTGGCTGTCCCTTTCCTGCCGGAATGCGGGTGTGCCGGTTCTGTCCGGGCGGTTTTGTGCCGGGGGCTGCGCGTTGTGCATCAATGATCTTGGGTGGTGAGTGGTATATTGCCCCCTGCCTCGAACCATTTTGCCCACATTGGCACTCGGGGTGCTTTTTGAGAAGAGGCTGTCGCGGTTAAACGAGGCGACGGGGCAATGGCCCGCCTGGTTTCGGGCGGCTGGTCACAGGTGGTGGCCGGGTGAGCGCAAGCCAGGATAGCAGCCTGGGGTCGATGAAGCCGGAACGTGCCCAACTCGACCGGGGGCATCGTTCTGGCCGGTGGAGAGCCTCGGATCAGGACAAACCAAGCGGCGGGCAGTAACGCTATGAACACGAAGATATTGCGCGTATTGGTCCTCCACCGCCTTGGGGAGTTGGGGGCCGAACTCAAAGACTTGCTGGTGGATTCTCTGGAGACGAACGGCTTGAGCACACCGGCACAGGTGGCGGTGGAATACCGCGACGGCTCGGAGCTGGACCACACGGGTCTTATCGAGACCGTCGCGGCGGCTTGGGATGTGATCGTGCTGCCATTGGATCTCCCCATGTTCCTCTCACTCAGGCTCGCCGAACTGATCCACCTTACCAACTCGGGCACCCGCACGATCGTGACGACGGACCGGGCCACCCGGGAGCGACTGCTGCCATTATTCAACGAGGCGCTGCCCGACCTGCTCGATTTGGGTGAGCTGGCCAGGCTCATCCGCACGGTACAGCAACGCCCTTTCTGCCGACTCCACAACACCGAGCAAACCGAGGCGGCAGTGCGCGACCTTTTCCAGCAGGGATGCTATACGGTGTATGGCTGCCCCCACGACATCATGGGATTGTTCATCAAGACCAATGACCGGTATTGGGAGGAGGAACGATCCCAAATCGCCCTGCAGCATTACATCCATGCCTTCAATCCCATATATCCGCACCACACGCCGGATTGCCCAGGGCTCACACTTCGGCAACTGGCGCTCCAAACACCCGTCAATTACGCCCGTCGATTGAAGGATGTCGTGGGTCAGCTGCCTTCGCCCAAGGCGGGTTACGGGACGTTCATCAACCGCCTGCGCGACCACATCCGGCGCCTTGAACCGGAGATGTATCCGGCAGTGATGGGACTGCCCACCGCCGCCGAACGTTTTCTGGGCGCCCTCGAGTTTATCCCGTGTTTTTTGTCGCGGCGCAAGGACGGCCTGTTGGGCCTCATCGCCCAGGATATCTCCGGGGCCGCCACCGGCCTCGTGCCGTTTGCACCAGAGCTGTTCCCGAGAGGATGTGAGCTTTTGAAACTGGTGTTTCGCCTCAGGCAGTTGCGCCTGCCCAGCAGCGGTCTCGTCGCCTGAGGAATCGCTCTGCGGTCCATGCCCCTCTCATGCGCCAGCCGGTGCGCCGGTGCGCCAGTGCGCCGGGGGCGCCGTCCCGTGCGATGCGGGACCGCTTCACGATCCGATCGGCGCAGCCGCTCCGGAGCCTCCCACTCCGCCGCACCGTTTCGCAGCCTGAAGCGGGCTGAAGCCCGCGCTCCGAGCGCCACTCACAACCTTGGGATGTCCCGGGCCGCGCATGGCCATTGACGCCGACTTTGTCCACCGCCTTGCCGAGCCGCGTGGTGCGCCTCAAAGAAAGCTTGCATCCCCGGTGCCGCTTCCGTGAACTGGGCGGCATGAATCGCTCGCGCGCTTTCGTCGTTGCCTCGGTTGGCATGGCGGGGTGGCCGGCGATGAGGACCACGCACTGGGGCGGCGCGGTGGACAACTATTTAACACGTGACGATGGACTGACCGACCAACTGAACTCGCCAATTCAACACGCCAAACCCATTATGAAACCTCTCCGAACACATCTCCAGAATCCAGGCCTCTCCCGCCGCGATTTTCTCCGCCGGGGCGGCACGTTGGCCCTGGGAGCCGCAGCAGCACCGCAAGTTCTCCCTTGGGGCGTGATTGCGGCCGAGGGCCAGCCCGGTGCAAATGACCGCATCCAGGTTGGGTTTGTGGGCATCGGACGGCAGGCCGGCGGGCTCCTGCGGAATGTGCTGCTGTACAAAGACGCCCGGTTTGTGGCGGTGGCCGACGTCAACTTCAAGCGGGCGCAGGCGGCGGCGCAAAGGCATGGCGCCGAGCCTTACAAGGATTATCGGAAGCTGCTCGAGCGGAAGGACGTCGACGCGATCGTGACCGCCACGCCGGACCACTGGCGCGCCCTGGTGTGCATTCACGCCTGCCAGGCGGGCAAGGACATTTATGCCGAGAAACCCATGACCCTGACCATCCGGGAGGGCCGCCTCATGGTGGAGGCCGTGCGCAAGTACCAGCGCGTCTTCCAGACCGGCAGCCAACAGCGCTCGACGTGGGCCAACCACGCCGGCTGCCAGCTCGTCCGCTCCGGCGCGCTCGGCAAGATCCGGCGGGTGATCACCAAGAATTATCCCAGCCCCTGGGAATGCGCCTTGCCCGCCCAGCCGGTGCCCGCCGACCTCGACTGGGACCTGTGGTGCGGCCCCCTCGAGCCTGTGCCCTATCACCAGGACCTCTACCTGCCGCGCGCCAATCCCGGCTGGATCTCCTTCCGCCCCTATTCCGGCGGCGAAATGACCGGCTGGGGCGCCCACGGCCTGGACCAGGTGCAATGGGCCTTGGGCATGGACACCAGCGGCCCCCTCGAAGTCTGGACCGAAGGCGCCGCCTTCGATCCCCCCACCTACCGCGCTCCCGAATCGCGCGCCCGCGGCGAAAAGATCTGCAGCGAGCCCAAGGTTTTCTTCCGCTATGCGGGCGACATCGTGGTGGAACTGGGCGACGGCCCCTCCGGCGGCGCGCTGTTCATCGGCGAGAAGGGCCGGGTCAGGATTGACCGCGGCGTGTGCGACTCCGATCCGGAAGAACTCGGCCTCGAAGCCCGCCGCCGCCGCCCGAAAGGCTTCGTCAGCGACCACATCCGAAACTGGCTTAACTGCATTCAAACCCGGGAACGCCCCACGGCTGACGTCGAAATTGGCCATCGCTCGACCACGGTTTGCCACTTGGGAAACATTGCCCGCTGGGTGGGACGCAAGCTGCGCTGGGATCCGGTGAAGGAGGAGTTCCCGGGCGACGCGGAAGCCAACCGGCACCTGGACCGTCCGCGGCGCAAAGGCTACGAGTTGCCGAGCCGGGTTTGACCGGGGACTGCACATGCGTTGGACTCCGTGGGTGCTGTCGGCGTTGCTGGGCGGGCAGGCGGGATTGGGCGCGGCCCATGGGGTGTTGACGGGCCAGGCTGCGCGCCCGGCGGCGGCGTTATGCCTTTGGTACCGCCAGCCGGCGGCGACGTGGGAGGAGGCGCTGCCGGTGGGCAACGGGCACCTGGGCGCCATGATCCACGGCGGCGTGCCGCTCGAGCACATCCAGTTCAACGAAGCCACCGTGTGGACCGGCCACCCGCACTCCTATGCACGCCCCGGCGCCGCAAAGGCGCTCCCGGAAATGCGCCGTCTGCTGTTCGAGAGCCGGCGGCTGGAGGTCGAGGGGCTGAAGCGACAGCGTGACGCGGCGCGGCTTGAGGCCGCCCGCAAGCCGGCCGAGGCGGGCGCGGCGCGCCGTGAGGCGCAGGAACAACTCAAGGCCGCGCGCGCCCGCCAGAAGGCGGCCGAGGACCTTGCGATGCGGTCGTTCATGAGCGTGCCGCTCCGCCAGAAAGCCTACCAGCCCTGCGGCGACCTCTGGATCGAATTCCCCCCCGCCGGCGAGATCGCCGATTACCGCCGCTGGCTCGATCTCGACGGCGCCCTCGCCGTCACCGAATACCACGCCGGCACAATCGCCTTCCGTCGCGAGGTCTTCGCCTCGCACCCGGACCGCGCGCTCTGCGTGAGGCTGACGGCCGAGCCGCCCGGGAATCTCGACTGCGTGGTGCGCCTGAGCAGCCCACACCCGGGTGCCACCGTGCACAGCGAGAGCAACTCGATCGTGATGCGCGGGCAGGTCGAAACCAACGGCATCCGCTTCGAGAGCCGCGCCCTGCTCAGCGCCGAGGGGGGGCGACTCGCTGCGGAGGCCGGGGGCGTGCGGGTAAGCGGCGCGGACGGGCTGGTGATCCGCCTGGTGGCGGCCACCAGCTTCAAAAATTTCCGGGACATCACCGCCGATCCGGCGGAAGCAGCCGCCGCACTGGCGGAGCGCTCGCACGGTAAAACGTGGGCCCGATTGCAGCGCGATCATGTAACGGATCACCAGGCGCTGTTCCGGCGCGTGCGCCTCGACCTCGGGCGCACGCCCGCCGCAGACCTGCCCACGGACCGGCGGCTCCGGGAATGTGCGGCGGGCGGCGATCCGGACTTGGTGGCGCTGGTGTTCCAATATGGGCGCTACCTGTTGATTGGCTCGAGCCGGCCCGGCGGCCAGCCCGCGAACCTGCAAGGGATCTGGAACGACAAGCTGCGCCCGCCGTGGGACAGCAAATACACCTGCAACATCAACACGGAGATGAACTATTGGCCCGCCGAACCCGCCCATCTCCCGGAGTGCGCCGCGCCGCTTTTCGACGCGCTGGACGATCTGGTGCGGTCGGGACGCGAGGTGGCCATGCACCACTACAACGCCCGCGGCTGGGTGCTCCACCACAATTTCGACCTCTGGCGGGGCGCCGCCCCCATCAACGCCGCCAACCACGGCATCTGGGTCGCGGGCGGCGCGTGGCTGAGTCTGCACTTGTGGGACCACTACCTGTTCGGGCGCGACCGCGAGTTTCTGGCAAGGCGCGCCTACCCGGTGATGAAGGAGGCGGCATTGTTTTTCGTGGATTACCTGGTCCAGGATCCGCCAACGGGATGGCTCGTCAGCGGCCCGTCCAATTCGCCCGAACAAGGCGGGCTCGTCCTGGGGCCGACGATGGATCATCAGATCGTCCGCGTGCTTTGGGGGGCCTGCATCGAGGCGGCGCGCATTCTCGGGACGGACGCCGAATGGGCGGCGCAGCTTGGGGCGCTGCGCGCGCGCCTGGCGCCGAACCAGATGGGCCGGCACGGCCAGCTGCAGGAATGGCTCGAAGACAAGGACGACCCGGGAAACACGCACCGCCACGTGTCGCACCTGTGGGGCGTCCATCCGGGTTGGGACATCACGTGGCGGGACCGGGCCTTCTTCGACGCGGCGCGGCAGTCGCTGATCCACCGCGGCGACGCGGCAACCGGCTGGAGCATGGGCTGGAAGGTGAACCTGTGGGCGCGGTTTCTCGATGGCGACCACGCGCTGCGGATCTTGCGCAACCTGATGCGGCCCCTGGGCGCGGTCCGCGGCCAGGGCGGCCTGTATCCGAACCTCTTCGACGCCCATCCGCCCTTTCAGATCGACGGCAACTTTGGCGCGTGTGCCGGCATCGCGGAGATGCTGCTTCAAAGCCACGCCGGTGAGATCCACCTGTTGCCCGCGCTGCCGCGGGCGTGGCCTCAGGGATCGGCCCATGGCCTCCGCGCGCGCGGGGCCGTCACGGTCGACCTCGCGTGGGCGGGGGGGCGGCTCAGCGAGGCGCGTCTGACCTCGAGCCTGGGCGGCGCATGCGCGCTGAGGCACGGCGATCAAACCGCCGTTCTGACCCTGCGACCGGGCCAAACGCTGCGGGTCAACGGCCAGCTCGAGCAACGCCCGTAGCCCCGCGGGGTGGCGGGCGGCGTCCCGGGCGCGGGCTTCCGGCTTTCGGGGAGGGCGCACAATCCCGTTGACGCTGCGGCCGCGTCCCGCACTATATGCGCTTTGCGCGACGTCCGCGTGGCGGGCGCGACGCGCGGACATGACATGGGAATGGAGCAACGACGATGAAACTGGACGAACTGTATTCGGGGTTGACACTGGAAACGAAGGCCAAGCTGGCGTTGGTGGTGCTGGATGGATTGGGCGACCTGGCCACGATGGGCCAGGGCGAAATGACGCCGCTCGAGGCGGCGCGCACACCCAACCTGGACGCGCTCGTGGCGGCAGGGTGCGCCCAAGGGCGGATGACGCCGGTGGCGCCGGGAATCACGCCGGGGAGCGGTCCCGGGCATTTGGCGCTGTTCGGGTATGACCCGCTCGAATACACCGTGGGCCGGGGGGTGATCGAAGCGCTGGGGCTGGGATTGGAGTTGAAGGCGGGGGACGTGGCGGCCCGGGCGAACTTCTGCACGCTGGACCGGAAGGGCATCGTGACCGACCGGAGAGCAGGGCGGATCGAGACGCGGGCATGCGAGAGGCTGTGCGGGTTGCTGGCGGCGAAGATCAAGAGGATCGGGACGGCCCAGGTCATCCTCAAGCCGGGCAAGGGGCACCGCTTCGTGGTCGTGTTCCGGGGCCGGGGCCTCGAGGGGCCCCTGGCGGACGCGGATCCGCACCGGGACGGCCTGCCGATTCCGCAGGCGAAACCGCTGGACGCGGCGTCGGCAAAGGCGCGGAAGACGGCGGAGCTGGTGGCGGCCTTTTACGCGGAGGCGCTGCCGCTGCTGGCGCGGGAGAGCCCGGCCAACGGGTTCCTGATGCGGGGGATCGCGCACCGGCCGGACATTCCGCGGTTCGAGGAGCGCTACAAGCTGAAGGCGGCGTGCCTGGCGGTGTATCCGATGTACAAGGGGCTGGCCCAGCTGGTGGGCATGCACAAGATCGAAGGGCCGCAGACCCTCGCCCAACAGTTCGACCGGTATGTGGCGGAATACGACCGCTACGGCTTCTTCTTCATCCACTACAAGCGGCCGGACATGCACGGGGAGGACGGCGATTTCGAGGCGAAGCGGCAGGCGATCGAGGAATTCGACGCGGCGCTGCCGCGCCTGATGGCGAGGAAGCCGGACGTGCTTGTCATTACTGGAGATCATTCGACTCCTTGTGCTATGAAGGGCCACTCATGGCATCCGCAACCGGTGCTGCTCCACAGCGCCGTGAGCGGGTCCGACAAGCTGGACCGGTTCACGGAGACCGGCGCGAACCTCGGATCCCTGGGCGTGTTCGAGGCCAAATACCTCATCCGGCTCATGCAAGCCCACGCGCGCATGTTCGACAAGTTCGGCGCCTAGACGCGCGGAACCCGCACGGCCGCCCGGCCGCGCGAAAAAATGCGGGCGCGGAATTTTGAATTTGTGCTTGCGTTGTGGGGCGAGGCTCCGTAAGACAGAGTCCCAAGATGCTCATAGCCGCATGGCTTTACGCACCGCAGCAACGACGATTCGCTGAATGGCACGTGGCAGCGATCGAGGATCCGGCAACGAACGGCGCATGGCGAAGGACTCGCACTCACGCCGGCTGCGGAGGGTTTTCCTGCCTGCAATCCTTCAACCCTCAAACCGACGAACGGAGGTGAACTCGGATGCCTGTTAAGAAGAAAGCCGCCAAGTCCAAGGCCAAACCCAAGGCCAAGTCCAAGAAGAAGTAGTATGACGGTTCGTTCTTCTGGATGATATCGCCCAGGGTGAAAGACCTGGTTGTGCGGCAGGTTTTTCACCCTGGCGTGGTGAGTGCCTCCCCTGCCGCTTCACGCCATGGCCGTTCTGGTTTTTGACATCGAAACCGCCGGGTTTGCCCGTGATGACTTCGACGAAGCCCAGCAGGAATACCTGTTCCGCGAGGCCGAACGCCTCCCCACCGAAACGGAACGCGCCGCGCGGCGGGCGGAACTGGCCCAGACCTTCAGCCTGTGGCCCCTCACCGCGCGCGTTGTGTGCATCGCGATGCTCAACGCGGAAACCCGGCGCGGAAAGGTGCTTTTCACGGCGGACGACGCGGGCGACGGCGCCGCGGAGGCGGGGCCGGTGGAGTTTGTGGCGTGCATGGATGAGACCGAGCTGCTGGCGGCATTTTGGGACGTCGCCCGGCACTACGATCAGATTGCCACGTTCAACGGCCGCAGTTTCGACGTGCCTTTCCTGTATCTGCGGTCGGCGCTGTTGAACGTCCCCATCACGCGCAAGACCTGGCTCGGATACCGCTTTGCCACGACACCCCATTGCGACTTGGCGGACCAATTCACGTTTTACGGCGTGAGCGGCCGGGACGGTGCGGCGCGCAAGTTCAACCTGGATTTCTACTGCAAAGCCTTCGGGATTGAATCGCCCAAGAGCCGGGGCGTCACCGGCATGGACGTTCCCCGCCTGCTGGCCGAGGGCAGACAGCGCGAGATCGCCGAGTATTGTCTGAGGGATGTTCTGGCCACCGTGGAACTTTATCACCTGTGGCGCGACCGGCTCGCGGGGGTCAAGTAGGTTTTCCGATCTCAGACCCCGGATTGTCACGTGCCCGGCGCCTTCTCCGTGTCCTTTCCCAAGCTGGTGTGCTTCGCCCTGAACGGCGAAGCGCATCCGTTCCGGCGGCGGATGGCGGGGCGCGGGGACGTCCGGGTGCTGGTCACGGGCATGGGCGCCGCGAACGCGGAGCGCGAGCTGCGGCGGGTGCTGGCGCCGGCGTTGCCGGCTGTGGTGTTCACGTGCGGGTTGGCGGGCGGGCTGGATCCGGACCTGGCGGCGGGCGACGTGCTGTATGAGGCGGATGCGGAGGGGCCCTGCACGGCGGCGCTGCGCGGCGCGGGGGCGCGCGCGGCGCGTTTTCACAGCGCGCGGCGCGTGGTGGTGCGGGCGTCTGAGAAACAGGCGCTCCGGGCGGCGACGGGCGCCGACGCGGTGGAGATGGAATCGGGGGTCATTCGGCGGGTGTGCCGGGAGGCGGGTGTGACGGGTGTGACGGTGCGGGCGATTTCGGACACGGCGCGGGAAGACCTGCCGCTGGACTTCAACCGGGTGATGACCGCCGGCGACCGACTGGACTATGTGCGGCTGGCGGCGGAGGTGGCGGCGGCGCCGTGGCGGCTGGGAGGGCTGCTGGCGCTGCGGCGGCGTTCCCGCCGGGCGGCGCGGGTGTTGGCGGAGGTGTTGTGGCAGGTGATCGACTGTGATTGGGGGGCAGTCGGCCCAGGGCGCTAGCCTGCATTTCTGACCCGGTTCATGGGAAGGGAACACCTCCAAAATTCGGACGTGAATCGAGGCCATGAACCGCCGTCGATATGGCGCAATTGATAATTGAAAATTAGGA
>JAFGQR010000113.1 GCA_016935555.1 Verrucomicrobiota bacterium | reverse complement strand
GATCGGATTCTGAAGGCTTGCCGGCCAGGGCGCAAGCCGGATTCGAAACTCATTCTTGAATCGAATTTCCCCCGCTGGAAAATCGTCTCTAGCTCAACAATCGCAACACGGATAATCTTCAAAGGTCTAATATCATGAAACGACTTGGTTTGAGTGTGATGGGCTTGATGATAGGGTGCGTCGCCGTGTTTGGCGCCGCCGTCGAGCCGGGGTTCGAACCGCTGTTCAACGGGAAGGATCTGACAGGATGGAAGCTGCGCAATCCGAAAGGGCATAACTCCTGGACCGTCGAGCCCGGCGGGGTGCTGAAAAACACGGTCAACAAGGGCGAACACGGAACAGACCTGGTCACGGAAAAGAAGTACTGGAACTTCACGGTGCGCTACGAGTTCATGGTGCCGGATGATTCAAACAGCGGATTCTACCTGCGCGGCCGGCATGAAATCCAGATCCTGGGCGACTTCAAGGGGGGCAAGACCAGTGCCGGCGGCAACGGAGCCATCTATGCCTTCAAAGCTCCCGACGTGTTCGCCTCCAAACCGGGCAACGAATGGCAGACGGTCGAGGCGACCATGGTCGGAGACCAGATCACAGTGAAGCTGAACGGCAAGACCATCCACGACCGCGTGGTGTGCAGACGCGCCACCGGCTCTGAAATCGATAACAAAGTCAACGAGCCCGGGCCAATCTTCCTTCAGGGCGACCATGGAACGGTCGCGTTCCGCAACATGCGCATCCGGGAACTGCCCAAGGAATAGCGAGCGAGCACCCATCCCCGAAGGGCGGAGATCGGAGATGGGGGGGCGAACGTCCAACGCTCAACGTCCAACGCTCAACGTCCAACGCTCAACGTCCAACGCTCAACGCTCAACGCTCAACGCTCAACGTCCAACGCTCAACGCTCAACGTCCAACGCTCAACGCTCAACGCTCAACGCTCAACGCTCAACGTCCAACGCTCAACGTCCAACGCTCAATGCTCAACGTCCAACGCTCAACGCTCAATGCTCAACGTCGAACGGCGAAGGGCGCACGGCATGGGTCACGAACAACGACAACGCCGCGTCCCGCAAACCGCGTTCGCCGTTCACCAGGACCAGGTCCGCTCCCTTCACTGGATCACACGCAACGCCTCAATCTGAACCGCGTTCGTGCCACCAACCAGCACCGTGGCGCGAAACCGCGACGGAAACAAAGCTTGCGCCTCGGCCTGCAACCGTGAGGACACGCCCGCCCCCGCAGCCGCACCATAAGAGCGGCGCACGGAAGCTTCCCCAAAGGATTTCAACAACAGCGGCGCCGCCGTCACCACGGGCGCCGGGCTGCTGGTGAGCACAGGATCCGCAGATGGAGCCGGGCTGCGCAGCATGCCCTGCCCCGGCCGGGTTTCCTCGTACCCGACTCCAGCTCCGCCTCCGGCAAGGGACGTGCCGAGGTTGCCGCTGATGACCAGCCACTGGTTCAGACTCCGGTTGGTGCCGGCCACCCGAAAGCTCGACGGGATCGGGCCCGAACCGCCCGCACCCGCGCCGAAGGCGTATGGCATGCCGTCGCGCATGCCGGCCGGGGCGGCGGGGCCGGTCGGCGCGAGCTTGGGGGCCCTGCCAGGCAACGAGCCGCCCTTGACCCAACTCCCCTCGTATACGGAGCCGTCGCTGTCAAGGATGCGCACCCGCTGATCGCTCTGCTCAAACTCGAACGAAGCCAGAAGGCCGGATGCGTTCTCAATCAGTTCCGCCACACCGGTGGCCCGGCCGGCAGACACGACCCCACCCGCCGGAATGCGCCGGTATCGGATTCGGGACTGCGACGTGCGGGGAGTCGGCGCCGAACCTGCCGCCGCAAGGGCGGGTCCGGCGGGGTTGGACGCGTCGATGGTGCGGCTTGCGAGTCTCGAAGGATCGTCGCCGATCCGCAGTTCTGCGGCGTCTTGGCGGTTGGTGGCCGGTCCGGCCGCGGATGCGGCCATGGCCAGGGCGCGCGTCATGTCGTCGGCAAGGGCGCCGGACCTGCCGAGTTCGGCAAGAGACGACGAGGATTTCGACTTGTCCTCGTTCTCCTCCTGAGGCCGCGCAGCATACGCCGCAATCTCACGCTCCGCCCCGAGCGCACCATCGCGCGGCTCACGCAAGAGGGAGCGACTCCGCCCCGGCGCCGCCCGCGTGGAGCGGAGCGCGATGGTGGGTGCGGCGGCGGAGGGCGTTGCGCCGACAGGCTTACTGGCGGCCGTGCCGCTCACTGCCCTTTCCGCAACGGCGCCGTCGCGGGCGCCTGACGACGGTGACCCCGCGGCGGGGGCGGCGGGGAAGGAGGCCGGGGTTGGCCGGGGCGTCGGGTCGGCCGGCTGGCCGGGCGGCTGGGCTTGGGTCAACAGGAGTTCGCGGTCCGGCTCAGGCACGGAGGTGAACCGGATTGCGGTCCAAGCCAGGAGGCCGGCGAAGACCACTGAGACGCCCACCAGACCGAGACGCGGCCGGAATGATCGGGCCGGGAACCACCGGCGCCATGCGGAACGGGCGGCCCGCCGGCGCAAACGCGCGGCCTCGTCCTGAAGCAGACGGCGCGTGACCGGGTGCAATTCCAGCGGCGGCCCGGCGTCCCGGCGCCGCCGGGCGGCGTAGGCGCGAAGCAATTCGTCGAGGCGAGGATCCGGTTCGATCGGCATACTCAAGTCATTAGACGGAAGCAGACGTTTTTTTCTCCCGGTCCAGCAAGGCCTGCGCCGCCACGCCCAGTTTGTCGAGGCATTTGCTGAGACGCGAACTGACCGTTTTGGGATTGAGCTTGAGGCTGCGGGCGATTTCGTCGTAGCTCAGGTCGGCGAAGTAGCGCAAGCCGATGATCTCCTGGCAGGCGTCGCCGAGGGTTTCAAGCGCCTGACCAACCAGGGCCATGTTCTCGGCACGCATCAGGGCAAGATCCGGTCCCGGCAAGGGACTGGGCGGCTCGAGGACAAACCCGCCGTCCGGGTCCTGGGCCTGCAGGGAAAGCGTCACCTGGCCGCCGCCGCGTTTGGCGGCGGTTTGGCGTTGGTGGCAGTCACGGGCCTTGTTGGCGGCAATGCGAAAGAGCCACGTCTGAAACTGGCACTGGCCCCTGAACGTGTCCAGGCTCCGAATGACAGTCAGAAAAACCTCCTGGCAGATCTCCTCGACATCCTCCCGCGTGAAACGGTGCCCGAGCTGAAAGATGAACCGCGCCGCCGCTGCGTAGTGGCGATCGAACAACTCGTCCCACGCGCCGGCATCGCCCCGGCGGCATCGGGACAACAGTTGCGCCTCGGCAGCGGCACTCATGCGCAAACCCTACCCCAACCCCCACACCGCTGGCCAGCGCGAGATTCGCGGCTTGTCGCCCCGCGCGGGTTTGCTAAGGTCGGCCGCCATGTGCCGCCGGATCCCATGGATGGTCCTGACGCTCGCCGCGGGCGCCTCGACCGCCGCCGCCGCCGAACGTCACTTCACCTTCGCCTCCGACGCCATCAACGCCCCGCCCGCGCGCTTCCGGAGCGTGCTCAGCGGCACGGGCGCGCCGGGGGATTGGAGGATCATCCTGGACGCTCGCCCCACCCTGTTTGCCCCGGTGTCGCCTCAGGCACCCTCCCGCCCGATGCGCCGCGTCCTCGCCCAGCTGTCAACCGATCCCGCCCCCGGCCGCTACCCGCTGCTGATCTGGGAAGAGCCGCCGTTCAAGGATTTCACCCTGACCACCTCGTTCAAAATCGTCTCGGGCAGGACCGAGCAGATGGCGGGCGTGGCGTTTCGGATCCGGGACGAGAACACCTACTACTACATCCGCGCCAGCGCCCTGGGGACAAACCTGTCCTTCTTCAAGATGATCGGCGGCCAGCTCCGGGACCGGGTGTCCGCACGCGCCGAAATCCCCCCGGGACAATGGCACGAACTGAAAATCGAATGTGCCGGAAACCAGTTCCGCGCCGCGCTCAACGGTCGCGAGCTGCTGTGGATCACCGATACGGCCGGCAAGGAGGCCCTGACCGAAGGCCGCATCGGATTCTGGACCAAGTCCGACGCCGTCGCCTATTTCGCCGACACACGCCTGACGTTCTCCGCCAGGGAACCGTTTGCGCAGCAGCTCGTCCGCGATGCCCTCCGGCAATTCCCGCGGCTGGCCGGCCTGCGGATCTATGCGCCGCCAGCCGAAGGCGCCGCGCCCCGGGTCATCGCCAGCGGCGACACCAACGAGCTGGGCCAGGCGGGCGGTAAGGCGGAACAGGCCGCGCTGGCGCAAAGCACGGTGTCGTTCGGCAAGATCAAGGGCAACGCCCACGTCACCCTCCCCCTCCACGACCGCAACGGCGAGCCCATCGCCGCCGTGCGCGTCATCATGGACTCCTTCCCGGGTCAGACCGAACAAAACGCCGTCGTCCGGGCCCTGCCCATCGTCAGAAAAATGGAGGCGCGCGTCCTGACCGCGCGCGACCTGGCCGCGCGCTGAGGGTAGGGCGAGATGAGTGATGGCGGATAAACGAATGGGCAAGGTTATGAGTGATCGCAAAGTCAATGTGGCCATCGTCGGGCTGGGGTTTGGGGCGGAATTCATCCCGATCTTCCAGCGGCATCCGAACGCGAGGATGGTGGCGGTCTGCCAGCGGACGAAGGCGAAGCTCGATCAGGTGGGGGACGCGTTTGGGGTGGAGAAGCGCTATACGAGTTTCGAGGAGTTGATCAAGGATCCGGACGTGGAGGCGGTGCACATCAACTCGCCGATTCACCTGCACGCGCCGCAGAGCATCGCGGCGCTGAAGGCGGGCAAGCACGTGGCCAGCACCGTGCCCGCGGCGACCACGGTCGAGGAATGCAGGCAGATTGTGCGGGCGGCGGAGAAGGCGCGGAGGAACTACATGATGATGGAGACGGTGATTTACTCGCGGGAGTTCCTGTATGTGCGGGAGCAGCGGGACGCGGGGAAGCTGGGGCGGATCCAATTCATGCGGGGGTCGCATTTGCAGAACATGTACGGGTGGCCGGGGTATTGGGAGGGGTTGCCGCCGATGCATTACGCGACGCACTGCGTGAGCCCGTGCCTGGCGATCGTCAAGGGCGAGGCCGATTACGTGTCCTGCCTCGGCTCGGGGCGGATCGCGGAGCCCCTGATCGGGAAGTATGGGTCGCCGTATGCGTTCGAGACGGCGCACTGCAAGGTGCGGAACCAGGATTTGAGTTTCGAGGTGACGCGCTATCTGTTCGACGCGGCGCGGCAATACATGGAAAGCTTCGACGTCTACGGGTCGAAGCTGTCGTTCGAGTGGCAGCGGGTGGACGGGGACGACCCGGTGCTGCACCTGGGAGGCGAAAAGGTGGAAAAGGTGAAGGTGCCCGATTATGCGCATCTGCTGCCGGAGCCGATCCGGCCGTTCACCACGAAAGGCGTCTACGATGCCGAGGCGCACGCCCATCTGTCGTTCATCCAGGGCAGCGGCCACGGAGGGTCGCATCCGCACCTGGCGCACGAGTTCCTCATGAGCATCGTCGAAGGCCGCCCGTCGTTCCCGGACGTTCACCAGTCCGTCAACTGGACCATGGTGGGCATCTGCGCCCACGAGTCGGCCATGCGCGGCGGGGAGATCGTCCGGCTGCCGGATTTCCGGAGGTGATTTTTGGGGGTGATTTTTGGCTTGCCGTGGGGCGTGCGAACGGGCGACAAACAAGTCCCATGAACAATCAATCATCGACGTCCCCCCCCCTTCCGGATTATATCACCAGCGCCAAACCAAACCCGGCCACAAACCGGGCAGCCTGGTTCAAAAACACCGCCCCCGCCTACGCGGGCATCTTTCTATGGTTCGTTTTCTGGCAGGATGCCGTCAGCGCGCCGACGGTGGGTGGGAGCATGGCGCACGGGGTGTGGGTTGCGCTGCTGGCGATTTTCGGGGCGGCGCTGATCTGTCATTTGCTGTTCTACCTGGTGCCGGGGCTGCTGGGGCAGCGGACGGGGTTGCCGCTGTATATTGTGGGCACTTCGACGTTTGGGGCGACGGGCGGGTTCATCATGCCGGGGTTTTTGATGGGGTTGCTGCAGTTCGGCTGGCTGGGGGTCAACGTCTATGCGTCGTCGTTGTATCTGTCCGAGTTTCTCGGCGTGAACAGCAAAATCATCATGGTGGTGTGGGGTGTGCTGGCGGCGTTTGTGGGGTTGAAAGGCATTCAGTATGTAGCCAAGGTGGCGACCTACCTCCCCCTGATCCCCCTGGCGGTGCTGCTCATCATGCTGTTCAAGACCATCGGGGGCATCGGCGCGTTTGATCCCGCCGAGATCCAGGCGGCACACCAGGAAGTGGCTGCGGGCCCGACTCTCACGGGAACGGCGTCGCCGGCGATGAGCGCCTTTCTGGTGGTGGCGTTCATCATGACCTACATCGTGGGCTTCTTTGCCACCGCGGGCGCCGCCGGCGTGGACTTTGGCACCAGCAGCCGCCACACCAAGGACGTCCAGAAGGGCGGATGGATCGGGATCGCGCTGGCCATTCTGCTGACGGCGGGCCTGTCCGCGCTCATCGTGGCAGGCGTGCACGGTTCGGACCAATACAAGGCCAAAGCCAAGGAGGCGGCCCAAGCCGCCGTGACGGCGGCGGTGGAGAAAGCGCAAGCGGACGCCACGAAGGCGGGCAAGCCGCTGACCGAAGAACAGATCGAGACAATCTCGGCCAATGCGGCGCCCGGAGCTCTGTACAACTCGGTGCAGCTGGTGAAGGTGGTCATGGGCGAAAAAGCGTTCAAGCTGATCATCTTTCTGCTGGCCCTGGCCGCGTTCCCGCCCGCGTGCTTCTCGTCGTTCATCGCCGCCAACAGCTTCAAAACCACCCTGCCCAAAGTCAACCCGTTCATCTCCGTCGGCATCGGCGCCGCCATAAGCATCATCCTGGCGCTCACAGGCTACGCCGGGAAGGTGGTCCCCGTGTTTGTGATCATCGGCGCCTCCTTCGGACCCATCTGCGGCGCCATGATGGTCGACTACCTCATCCACGGCCGCCGCTGGACGGGGCCGCGCTCCGGCTTCAACCCCGCAGGCTGGATCGCCTGGCTGCTGGGCTTCATCGTCGGCATCATGCCCAACTTCGGCGCCCCCGTGCCCGCCGCGCCCGTGCTCGCCTTCGTCGTGGGCGCCGTGGTCTACCTGGTCTGCGCCAAGATCGGCCTCCAATCCAGAATCGTTCCGCTGCCGGCTCCCCTGGCCGAAACCATCAGGTAAAGCGGCTTCCGCACTCTTCGGTTTTGGAACCGCCCGCGGGCCAAGGCTGTCTGCGGGCGGTTTCTTCTGTTGAGGGGGAGGGGGCGGTGCGAACAACCTGTGAACAGGGTGGGGGCAACTTCCAACAACTCTCCATTGCGGGAGGGCACCATTGCGCGTTTGCTGGACAGGCTCTCGCAACCGTGCCGGCACGTTCCCAACGCCGGGGCGTTGGCATGCCCGGGCGTGACCGCGGGCAGGCTGGGTGGCAGCGGCGACCGGCAAGCGGTGGAGAGGCAGGGGTTTCTTGAAGGAAGTCCCGGTGGCATTTTCGGGGCTGGCGGCGTTGGGGGTGTGACGTCATACTGGGCGGGATGGCAATCGAGATACTGACAACACCGGCGGAAGGCAACCGGCCTGCGTCCCGGGTTTTGAGCGGCCAGGCCGCCGGGCGCGTGCCGGCAGCGGTCCCGCGTCTGCCGCCGCACAGTGCGGAGGCGGAGCAGGGGGTGTTGGGGTGCATTCTGCTGTCGCCCCACGATTCACTGGGGTTGTGCATTGAGAAGCTCAAGGCGGGCGGGGAGACCTTTTACGATCTGCGGCACCGCACGATTTACGAGGTGCTGGTGGAGATGTACGACCGCAAGGAGGCGATCGACCCGATCACGGTGCATCAGCGCCTCAGGGACCGTCAGCAGCTGGAGGGCGTGGGGGGGGTGGCTTATGTGTCGGGACTGCCTGACGCGGTGCCGAACGCGGCGAACCTGGGGTATTACCTGGAGATCGTGCGGGAGAAGTACACGTTGCGCCGGATGATTGCGACCTGCACGGAGATCGTCGGGCGCGTCTACGACCACACCGGCGAGACGGACCAGCTGCTGGACGAGGTTGAGCGCGACATCCTGCACATCAGCGAGGCGCGGGTGGAGTCGACCACCGCGACGATCAAGGATCTTGTGCACCGGGCGATTTCGACTGTTGAGGATTTTCACCAGCGCCAGGGGATGCTCACCGGGGTGGGCACGGGCTTTGCCGACCTGGACAAGATGACCAGCGGTCTGCACGCGGGGGAGATGATTGTGGTGGCGGCGCGCCCGTCGATGGGCAAGACCTCGCTGGCGATGAATGTGGCCGAGCATGTGGCGGTCGACCTGCGCCTGCCGGTCGGGGTGTTCAGCCTTGAAATGACCTCCGACTCGCTGGTCCTGCGCATGCTGTGCTCCCGCGCCCGGGTCAACTTGCGGAACATCCGCGACGGGTTCCTGGCCGAGCGCGATTTCCCGAAGCTCACCGGGGCAGCCGGCAAGCTGGCGGGCGCGCCGCTGTTCATTGACGATTCCTCCGGGCTGTCGATCCTCCAACTGCGGGCCAAAGCCCGGCGGATGTACCAGCAGTTTGGAATCAAGCTTTTCGTGATTGACTACCTCCAGCTGCTCCACTCTACTGCGCGTCGAGCCGAAAACCGACAGCAGGAAATCGCGGACATTTCCAGCGGGATCAAAGCGCTTGCGAAAGAGCTGAAGGTCCCCGTGCTGGTGCTCAGCCAGCTGAACCGGGAGCTGGAAAAAGACAGGAACCGCAAGCCCCGACTGTCGGATTTGCGGGAATCGGGCGCCATTGAGCAGGATGCCGACCTTGTGGGGTTGCTGTACAAACCGAGCGGCGGGGACGACGACGAGGACAGCGCGGACCAGGACGCGATGCCGGTCAACCTGTTGATCGCCAAGCAGCGCAATGGTCCGACCGGCGACGTGGCGCTGACCTTTTTCCGGTCTTTTACGCGATTTGAAAGTGCGGCCAAGATCAGCAACGACGACATTCCGGGCGACGCGTGATCCGGGGTGCCGCGGCTGTACAGGCCGCCGGCCCGGGGTCCTTGCCGGGGTCCTTGCCGGGGCCGCCCGCCAGCGCAACCACCGGCGGTCACGGCCGCGCGTCCCGGCCCCGGCGCTGGCCCTGGCCGTGGTTCTGGCCCTGGCCGCGTGCGGTGTTCCCGCCGCCTCCGCCCAGGGCATCGTCGCCAACATCATCCTCACCAACATCGGCCCGTCCGAGGTCAGCCAGGACCTCGTCCGCGCCAACATCCGGACGCGGGTGGGGGAGCCCTACAACCGGAGGGTGGTGGATGACGACATTCGCACGCTGTATGCGACGGGGTATTTCATGGAGGTCCGGGTCCTGGAGGAGCCGACGCTGGAGGGGATGGTTCTGACCTACCGGCTCAAGGGCCGGCCCACGGTGACGGAGATCGCGTTCGAGGGGAACAGGAAATACAGCCGCAGCCAGCTGCTCCGCAAAATCGCCGCCGACTTCAGCGCTCCGGCACCCCAGGCCCAGCCCGAGCTGGCGCCGCCCAAGACCAGGCTGGAAAGCATGCTGAACAAGCCGCTGGACGAGCGCCGGGTGTTTTTCTTTTCCCAGGAAATCCGAAACCTCTACCAGAAAAAGGGCTACCCCGGAACGGAAGTCAGGTATGTCATCGACGACGACGAGAACACGGGCCGCTGCACGGTGACGTATGTCATCAAGGAATCGCCCAAGCTCAAGATCGACGACATCTATTTCGAAGGCGCGCGCGCCTTCAGCCAGGGCCGGCTGCGGCGGGTGCTGAAGACCCGGCGGCACTGGTGGCTGTCGTGGCTGCTCGGCTCGGGAGTGCTGAAGGACGAGCAGTTCGAGGACGACAAGGACCGGCTGGCGGAGTTTTATCGGAGCCGCGGCTACATCGATTTCGAGCTGCAGGAGGTGCGTCAGTTGCCGGTGAGCCCAAACCGCATCACCCTCCTCCTGACACTCGCCGAAGGCAAACAATACAAGGTCGGCGCCATCGGCTTCCAAGGCGCCACCCTCTTCCCCACCAACGACCTCCTCAAACGCCTCACCATGCCCGTGGGCGCCGTCTTCACCCCCCAGGCCCTCGAGGCCGACCTCGACCACCTCCGGGATTTCTACGGTGACAAGGGCTATATCGGCAGGGGCTACGCCCGCGCCATCCCGATCGAACCCCACAAGCTGGCCAATACCCGCACCGGCACGATGGACCTCGTCTACGAACTCGAAGAAGGCGAAAAGTCCAGCATCGAAAAAATCGAGATCCAGGGCAACACCAAGACCCGGGACCGCGTCATCCGCCGCGAGCTGGCGGTTTCGCCCGGCGAGGTGTTCGACATGGTCAAGGTGAAGCTCAGCGTCAGACGCATCGAAGGCATGCGCCTGTTCGAGAAGGTCAGCGCGCAGCCCGAACCCACCGACGTCCCCAACCTCCGCAACCTGGTCGTGTCCGTCGACGAGAAAACCACCGGCCGGGTCAGCTTCGGCGCGGGATTCAGCAGCGTGGACAGCATCCTCGGCTACGTCGAGCTGGCCGAGGAGAACTTCGACCTCTTCAACCCGCCCTGGTTTCGCGGCGGCGGCCAGAAAGTCCGGCTGCGCGCCCAGTACGGCGCTGTGCGGCAGGACTATCTGCTCACGTTCATCGAGCCCTGGTTCCTGGGCAGGAAACTGCAGCTCAGCACCGACCTTTATCACCGCAACCTGGGCTACCAGAGCCTGAACGATTACTACGACGAGATCCGCACCGGCGGGCGGGTGGCGCTGACCCGGGCCCTGGGCAGCGATTATTTGCGCGGCACCCTCAGCTACACGATGGAGAGCATCAGCCTGGACAACATCGACGACGACGCTCCGGAGGTCATCAAGCACGAGGAAGGCCGCCGGCTGGTGTCCAAGGTCGGCACCGGATTGACCTACGATTCGCGGCGCAGCTCGTTCAACGTGTTTCTGCCCGACGGCGGCCAGCGCACCGAGCTGTTTGGCGAGCTGGCGGGCGGTCCGTTCGGGGCGGAAACGGACTTTTACAAGCTGGAACTGCGCACATCCTGGTATTTCAAGGGATTGCTTCCGAAGCACCTCATCGAATTCAACGGCCAGATCGGCGTGGTGGACCGCTACAACCGCACCGACATCGTGCCGCTCTACGACCGATGGTGGCTCGGAGGCATCGACACCCTCCGCGGCTACCAATACCGCGAAGTCGGCCCCACCATCGACGGCGAACCCATCGGCGGCGGCACCTACTGGTCTGCCTCCGTCGAATACAGCATCCCCATCGTGGAAATCCTCCGCTTCGCCCTGTTCTACGATATCGGCATGGTCTACCAGAACCCCTACAGCTTCAATACCGCCTTCTCCGACCCGTTCGACCCCGCCAAGGCCGGGGAAACCCGCTTCTACAACGACAACTGGGGCCTCGGCCTGCGCCTGAACATCCCCCAAATCGGCCCCCTCCGCCTCGATTACGGCATCCCCATCACCGCCGACCCGTTCAACGACAGCAGCGGCCGATTCCAGTTCAGCGTGGGCTGGACCCGCGACTACTAACCTGACCGCAACCCGAAGCCATCCCCATGACCGCCACCCTCTGCCCCGCACTCCTCGCCGCCTGCCTGCTCGCCGCCTTCAGCCTCCCCGCCCGCGCACAGGGCAAAATCGCCATCATTGACCTCCAAAAGGTCTTCGACAAGTACTACAAGACCCAGGCTGCCAGCGCGAAGCTCAAACAGCGCATGGCCGACTTGGACAAGGAACAAAACGCCCTCATCGCCCAGCGCCAGAAAGCCGCCGACGACTACAAACAGGCGCTGGAACAGGCCAACGACATGGCCGTCTCCATCGAGGAACGCGAGAAACGCAAGAAAATCGCCGAAACCAAGCTGCGCGAAGTTTACGACACCGAACAGAGCCTCACCCAGTTCCGCGCCCAGGCCAGCACCTCCGTCGAAGAGGAAGATCGCCGCATGCGCGAAAACATCATCGCCGAAATCCGCGCCGTGGTCAGCGCCAAAGGCAAAGCCGCCGGCTACGGCCTCATCCTCGATGTCGCCGGCGCAAGCCTCAGCCGCGTCCCGGTCGTTGTCTACCACAGCGGCCAAATCGATTTGACCGACGAAGTGCTGGCCCAGCTTAATGCCAATGCCCCGCCAGCCGGCGCCCCCAAGTAGCCGCGCAAAAAAAAAACGCTGGTTCATTCCCCTCAGCCCGGAATGAACCAGCAAGCTTGTCCTCTGCGCTTCAGCTCACCGTAAGCCGAAACGCAAAGCACACCTCCTCTCAAAGAGCCATCCCCGACCCCAAACCGCACCCCGGTCGGGATCACCCCGGCGGCGCTCCTGCAATCCCAGGGCCCCGCCCGAAAACTCCGCCCGGGAGAACGCGCCGCGGCAGCCCAGGCGGTTCTCCCGGCAACGCGCGGCGGGATCCCCGCGAAGACCCCGCGTTGCTGGCGCCCAACCGCATCACCGCTTGCGCCCCAGCTCCCGTTCCGGAAGCCGTCCCGCCGCTGCCCTCGTGAACATGCAGGCGCCATGCCATCTCAAATGTGCAAATGCAGATCGCAGGCTCCAGACAAAGCTCAAATTGCCTTGGCGACCAGCCCCCGGCCGCGTTAACTGTCGGCCGGTGGCTGCGATGAAAACCATGACGTTGGGAAAGAGCGCGTTGCGGGCCAGCCGGCTGGCCTACGGCTGCTGGCGCATTGCCGGCAGCTGGGACCCCGCGGACGTCACGCCCCGCTCGGCTGCCGAAGGGCGCAGGGCCGTCACGGCCGCCTACGAGGCGGGCTACACGCTCTTCGATCATGCGGACATCTACTGCCGCGGCGAGGCCGAACGCATCTTTGGCCACGTCCTCAAGCAGGTCTCAGGAATGCGAAAGCATGTCCTCGTCGCCACCAAGTGCGGCATCCGCTTCGCTGGCGAGCCTGGCGATGGCGCGCCGTTCCGCTACGATTTCTCGGCGGCGCACATCCTTCGGGCGTGCGATCAATCCCTGCGGCGCCTGGGGGTGGACCGGATTGATCTCTACCAGCTCCATCGTCCGGATTACCTGATGCATCCGGAGGAAGTCGCCGCCGCCTTTGCCACCCTTCACAAGGCCGGCAAAGTCCGCGCGTTCGGCGTCAGCAACTTCCGCCCCTCCCAGGTGACGTTGCTCCAACAAGCCTGTCGGGAGCCGCTGATTGTCAACCAGGTCGAGATCAGCCTCGCCAATCTGGCGTGCTTCGAGGACGGCTCTCTCGACCAGTGTCTCGCCCAGCACATCACCCCTCTGGCCTGGAGCCCCCTGGCCGCCGGCAAACTCGGCCACGGCGCCCGCCGCCTCCTGCCGTCCCAACAGTCCTACCGCGTCGGGCGCATTCTCAAGGAACTCGACGCCCAGGCCCGGAAATACCGCGCCTCGCGCGTCCAAGTCGCCCTCGCCTGGCTGTTGAAACACCCCAGCGGCATCGTCCCCATCGTCGGCTCCGTCCAACCCGCCCGCATCCGCGAAGCCGCCCGGGCCCCCGCGCTCAATCTCGAACGCGAAGATTGGTATCGGCTGCTCGAAGCGGCTCGTGGCCAACGGCTGCCCTGAACAGCCCGGCGCGCGCTCTGCTCCGCGGCTGCGGAGGGCGTGGCGGCCATGAGGGACGCGCAGCGGCAACACGGCATGCAATGGGTGTGGCGACATCGGTGGTGGCTGCTCGGCGGCGTCCTCGCCGCTGCGCTCGCTGGCGGCTGGCTGGGCCGGCGGCTCATGAACGAGCGCCGCCTCGACCGCGTCGTGGCGGCCGCCGCCGCCCGCTACCAGGTGGATCCGGCCCTGATCAAAGCCGTGATCTGGCGCGAAAGCCGGTTCCATCCCCATGCCCGCGGCAGCAAGGGCGAGGTTGGATTGATGCAGTTGCGGGAGGAAGCCGGGCGGGACTGGGCGCGCGCCGAACGGCTCGAGGGGTACGACCACGCCCAGATGATGCATCCCACCCGCAACGTCATGGCTGGCACGTGGTATCTGCGCAAACAACTGGCCCGCTACGCTCATACCGACAACCCCGTCCCCTACGCCCTGGCCGCCTATAACGCGGGACCGTCGAACGTCGCCCGCTGGGCCACTGGCGAAGCCGCCACCAACAGCGCCCGTTTCATCCGGCAGATCGGATTCCCAAGCACGCAACGCTATGTCCAGACCGTGATGCGGCGGCGCGACCGCTATTGGTTCGGGATTTCGAGGTTCGGATTCACGGGGGCATCGTCCTGAGCCAACGCGGGAAGACCCCCCGTTGACCTTCAGCGTGTCCCCTGAAAGGTCATCGTAGGAGGGGTCGGCCCAGGCAAGGCGCGCACGGGCGCTGCGATGCGCGCTTGCCCGGCGCGCCGCCCCCGGGCCATGCTTGGGGCTTCATGCTGGCGCTGTCGGATGTGGGCAAGGCCTATGGCGGGCGCACGCTGTTCGAGGGCGTGTCGCTGCAGGTGAACCGTGCGGATCGGGTTGGGCTGGTGGGGTCGAACGGGGTGGGGAAGTCGACGCTTTTTTCCCTCATCCTGGGGCACGAATCGCCGGACCGCGGCAAGATCGAGTGGCAACGCGGCGTGACCACCGGCCATCTGCCCCAGGAAAGCGCGCCGGCCGGCGACCAGACCGTGCTCGAGCTGGCCACGGCCGTGTCGTCCGAAATGGTCGAACTCCAGCAGCGGCTTCGCCGGCTGGATGCCGGGCACGGGGAGCCATTGGCCGAGGACTACGAGGCCCGCGCCCGCTTCGAGCGGCTCGACGGCTTCCGTCTGCAGGCGCGCGCGAAGAAGGTGTTGCGCGGGCTGGGCTTTCCGGAGGGCGGGTTTGAGCGGCCGGTGCGGGAGCTGAGCGGCGGGTGGGTGATGCGGGGGCACTTGGCGCGGCTGCTGGTGGCGCAGCCGGACCTGCTGTTGCTCGACGAGCCGACGAACCACCTCGACCTCGAAGCGCTGCTCTGGTTCCAGGAATACCTGCGGACTTACCCCGGCGCCATCGTCGTCATCTCCCATGACCGCGATTTCCTCAACGAGCTGGTCACCCTGGTCGTGGAGCTTCGCCAGGGGCGGATGTTTCGGTACGCGGGCAATTACGACGCCTACCTGGAGCAGCGCGAGGCCAACGAACGCCACCTCCTGGCCGCCTACAAGAACCAGGAACGCGAAATCGCCCGGCTCCAGGCGTTCATCGAACGCTTCCGCGCCAAGAACACCAAGGCCACCCAGGCCAAAAGCAAGGAGAAACAAATCGCCCGCATGGAGAGGATCGAGGCGCCCGCCGGCGACGAGGCGGTGATCGACTTCGAGTTCCCGCAGCCGCCGCGGACGGGCCAGAGGGTGGTGGTGCTGCGCCGGGTGCGGTGCGCCTACGGGCAGAACGTGGTTTACGCCAACCTGGATTTCGAAGCCGAGCGGGGGCAACGCATGGTGCTGGTGGGGCCCAACGGCGCGGGCAAGTCCACCTTGCTCAAGCTGCTGGCCGGCGTGCTCACGCCGCAGTCGGGCGAACGCCAGCTGGGCTGCCACGTCAAAGCCGGATATTACTCGCAATACCGCATCGAGAATCTGCACCCGGGCTGGACGGTGCTGGAGGAGGCGTTCGACACGCCGCAGCGGCTGACGGAGACGTTCGTGCGCAGCGTGCTGGGGACGTTCCTGTTTCGGGGCGACGACGTGTTCAAGCGGGTGAGCGTGTTGAGCGGCGGCGAGAAAAGCCGGCTGGCGCTTGTCAAGCTGCTCCTCGATCCGCCCAACCTGCTGCTGATGGACGAACCCACAACGCACCTCGACCTGGCCAGCGTCGACGCCCTGCTCTTCGCCCTCAGCCGGTTCACCGGCACCCTCGTGTTCATCAGCCACGACGTCTATTTCATCCGCTCGCTCGCCAACCACGTCGTCCATGTCCAAGACGGCCGTCTGACCCATTACCCCGGCGACTACCCCTACTACGCCGCCAAAATCGCCGCCGCCCGCGCCGCCGCCGCCGCCGAACCCTCCACCCCCACCGCCACCCCGCCCGCGACCCCCGCCGGCACCCCGTCGCGCAAGGAGCAGCGCCGGCTTCAAGCCGAGGAACGGCAGGCGCGTTCCCGCGAGCGACAGGCGCGACAGGACCTCGTGGCCCGGCTCGAACGCGAGATCGCCGGGCTCGAGGCGCGGCAGCAACAGCTGACCGCGGAACTGGAACGGCCGGAAACCTACGCGCAAGCCGGGCGCGCCGTGGAAATCAACGGGGAGCTGAAAGTGATCGCGGCGCGCCTGCCCGCCGCGTTGGGCGAGTGGGAAACGGCGGCGACGCGTCTGGCGGAACTGGGGTAAACGTCAGTCGGCCCCGAAAAACGGGCGCAGCACGTTGCGGGCAACGAGCAAGGCGCGCTGACGCCCCGCCAGCGTGGCGCCAAACGTGCCGTCCTCGACCTCGATGCACACCGCCCCCGCATAGCCGATTTCCATGAGCGCCCCCATGAACCGCGCCCAGTCGATCTCCCCGTACCCGGGGATGCGGGGCTGGTGCCACTCGAGGGGGTGCGCGAAGACGCCGACGTCGTCGAGGCGCCGGGGGTGGATCTTGACGTCTTTGGCGTGGAGATGGAACAGCTTGCTCTTGAACTCGCGCAACGCGCTGATCGGGTCCATGAACTGCAGCGCAAAATGCGACGGGTCGAAATTCAGCCCGAAATGCCGGGACGGGATGTCGTGGAACATGCGCCGCCAGATCGCCGGCGACGTGGCGAGGTTCTTGCCGCCCGGCCACTCGTCCCGGGTGAACAACATCGGGCAATTCTCAATCCCAAGGCGCACGTTGTGGTCCTCCGCAAACCGCACGAGCGGCTTCCACGTCTTCAAAAAACGCGGCCAGTTCTCGTCGACCGATTTCGTCCAGTCCCGCCCCACGAAGGTGTTGACATTTTGGAGGCCCAGCTTGGGCGCGGCGGCAATCACCCGCTTCAGATGCGCGACGGCCCGGCGCGCCGTCTCGGGATCGGGATCGAGCGGGTTCGGGTAGTAGCCCAGCCCGCTCAGCGCCACGTCATGCTCCGCGCAGCAGCCGAGAATGTCGTCGGCGCGCGTCGGCGTCAGGGCCGCCACGTCAATATGGGTCACCCCGGCGAATTTGCGTTCGGCCTTGCCGACAGGCCAGCACATGACTTCGAGGCAGGCGAAGTGTTCCCGGCCTGCAAAAGCCACGACTTGTTCGAGCGTCAGCTCCGGCACGATGGCCGTCATGAATCCAAGTTTCATAGGGAGAGGGGGTAGTCTGCCACAACATCGTTCCGCCTTTGTTAGCCGACTTCGGCCGGTCAATCAAACGGATTTGAAGCTTGAAAAGCCCCCGTCGCCGCCTACCCTCCAGGCATGTCCGACTTCTCAGCCCCGACACAACACCCTCCCGGCCCCGGTCCGGCAGCCGGCGTGGCGGAGGCGGCTTGGACGGACTCCTTCGTCCGCCGGCACATCGGGCCGTCGCCGGAGGCCATCCGCGACATGCTCGAGACGGTCGGGTACGGATCGCTGGAGGCGCTGGCTGCGGCGGCGGTGCCCAAGGCGATTCGCCGGCGGGAGCCGCTGCGGCTGCCGGCGGCGACCTCGGAACAGGCGGTGCTGGAGGAGCTGAAGGCGCTGGCGAGCCGCAACCGGGTGTGGCGGTCGCACATCGGGCTGGGGTATTACGACTGTTTCATGCCGCCGGTCATCCAGCGCAACATCCTCGAGAACCCCGGCTGGTACACCGCCTACACCCCCTACCAGGCGGAAATCTCCCAGGGCCGCCTCGAGGCGCTGCTCAATTTCCAAACCATGGTCGGCGACCTCACCGGCCTCGAAATCGCCAACGCCTCCCTGCTCGACGACGCAACCGCCGCCGCCGAAGCCATGATCATGTGCCACGCCCTCAAAGGCCGCCCGCCCGCGCGCGCCTTCTGGGTGTCCGCCGGCTGCCACCCCCATGTCGTCGCCGTCGTGCGCACCCGGGCCGAGGCGCTCGGAATCCGGGTGCTGGTCGGGCCGGGGCTGGAGCATGATTTTGCGGAGCCGGTTTTTGGCGTGCTGGTGGCCGACCCGGCCACCGACGGCAGCCTGGGCGACTATGAGTCCTTTGCCGTCGCGGCGCACGCGCACGGGGCGCTGGTGATTGCGGCGACGGATCTGCTGGTGCTGACGCTGCTGCGCCCGCCGGGCGAATGGGGCGCCGACGTCGCGGTGGGCAGCGCGCAGCGCTTCGGGGTGCCGTTGGGCTACGGCGGGCCCCATGCGGCGTTCCTCGCGACGCGCGCCGCCTTCAAGCGCCAGATGCCGGGGCGGCTCGTGGGCGTTTCCAGGGATGCGCGCGGCCGCCCCGCTCTGCGGTTGGCGCTGCAGACGCGCGAACAGCACATCCGCCGCGAGAAGGCCACCAGCAACATCTGCACCGCCCAGGCGCTGCCCGCCATCCTCGCCTCCATGTACGCCGTCTACCATGGCCCCGCAGGCCTTCGGCGCATCGCCCAGCGCGTCCACGCCCTGGCCTTGACCCTCGCCGCGGGATTGCGCCGCCTCGGATGCCACGTCACCCCCGAGCCGTTCTTCGATACCCTCTTCGTCCAGCCCGCCCGACAGACCGCCGCCGAGCTGCGCCGGCGCGCCGAAGCCGGGCACATCAACCTCCGGCATGTCGACGAGCAGACCGTCGGCATTGCGCTGGATGAAACCACCACCGCCGCCGGGATCGAGACCATCCTCCGCCTCTTTCACGAACCCGGGGCGAAGCCCGCCGACGGCCGCCGCCGCGAGGCCGTCACGCCTCACGCCACGGCCCCGGACGGCGCCGGGGTTCCATCGGCGCTGGACGACACGGCCGCCGCCGCCGCGGGCGGGTTTCCGCCACCGTTTGCCCGCGGCACCCCGTTTCTCCAGCACCCCGTGTTCAACCGGCATCAGAGCGAGACGGAGATGCTCAGGTACATGCGGCGACTGGAGGCGCGCGACTTGTCGCTCACCACCTCAATGATCCCGCTGGGCTCCTGCACCATGAAGCTGAACGCGGCGGTCGAGATGGCACCGATCACCTGGCCGGAGTTTGCCGGGCTGCATCCGTTCGCGCCGGTGGCGCAGGCGGCGGGTTACCAGGCGCTGTTCCATCAGCTCGCCGAGTGGCTGGCCGAGATCACCGGGCTGGCCGCCGTTTCGCTGCAGCCCAACGCCGGCTCGCAGGGCGAGCTCACGGGCCTGCTCGTCATTCGCCGATACCACGCGCGCCGCGGCGCGCCGCATCGCAACGTGTGCCTGATCCCCACAAGCGCGCACGGCACCAACCCGGCCAGTGCGGTGCTGGCGGGATTCACCGTGGTGCCGGTGGCCTGCGCCGCCAACGGCGACATCGACCTTGCGGACTTGCGCGCCAAGGCGGCGGCGCACGCGGCGGATCTTGGGGTGCTGATGGTCACCTACCCGTCCACGCACGGCGTGTTTGAAGAGGCGATCCAGGAGATCTGCCGCGTGGTGCACGACCACGGCGGGCAGGTCTACCTCGACGGCGCCAACCTCAACGCCCAGGTCGGCTTGTGCCGGCCGGGCGACATGGGCGCGGACGTCTGCCACCTCAACCTGCACAAGACCTTCTGCATCCCACACGGCGGCGGCGGCCCCGGCATGGGCCCCATCGCCGTGGCGGCGCACCTCGCCCCGTTTCTCCCGACGCACCCGCTGGTGTCCACGGGAGGCGCCGAGGGCATGGGGCCGGTTGCTGCGGCGCCGTGGGGCAGCGCCAGCCTCCTGCCGATCACCTGGGTCTACCTGCGGCTGATGGGCGCCGCCGGTCTCACCCGGGCCTCCCAGGTCGCCATCCTCAACGCCAATTACGTCGCCCGCCGCCTCCACCACCATTACCCCGTCCTCTACCGGGGCGCCAAAGGCCTCGTCGCCCACGAGTGCATCCTCGACCTGCGGCAGTTCAAAACCGTGACCGTCGAGGACGCCGCCAAGCGGCTGATGGATTACGGCTTTCACGCGCCCACCATGTCCTGGCCCGTGCCGGGCACGTTCATGGTCGAACCCACCGAAAGCGAGTCGAAGGCCGAGCTTGACCGGTTCTGCGACGCGATGCTGGCCATCCATGCCGAGATCGCCGCCATCGAGTCCGGCCGGGTCCATCCGGCGGACAACCCGCTCAAGAACGCTCCGCACACCGCCGACACCGTGGCCGCCGACGCCTGGGACCGCCCCTATTCCCGCCGGCAGGCGGCCTATCCGGCACCGTGGCTCGAGGCCCACAAGTACTGGCCGCCGGTGGGGCGCGTGGACAATGTCTACGGCGACCGCAACCCGGTGTGCCGCTGCCCGGAGGTGACATGATGAACACCCACAAGGCCATGACGAACCACAACCCCCCCCGCCACCACAAAGGACCCTGGGCCCACCGCGTCCTGGTCTGCGGCTTCAGCCTCCTGTTCGGATTGCTGGTCTACTGGGTCCTGGGATTCGTCCTGCGCGACATCGCCGCGCACAAGCAGCGGCAGTCGGTGCTTCGGGACAGGACCTTGAATTCCGAGCGGACCATGAACCAGTTGCTGGAGCTGCAGCGGCTCACCTTGCAGAAAGGGCTCACTGGCGACCGCAGCTCCATCACCCGGGAATTCCAGCGGCGCGCATCCCGGCACCAGGTCAGCCAGGCTGTCCTCAAACTCTCCCTTCTTGGCCTATGAACACAAATCGAACTCGAAATGCGGTTCTGACGCTCGCGGGCGCGGCGGCGCTGCTGGCGTATGTGCTGGCGTGCACGTCGTTCAGCCCCGACGATTCCAAGGTCCTGTTCCCCGCATACGACCCCGTCGGCGGCGGGCTCGCGCTGGCGGTCTACGACCGCGACAAGGGCAGCACCGACTCCCTGCTGACCCTGCCGCCTCCTCCGGACGAGGACAACCTGATGCGCGCCCTGTGGACGCCCGACGGCAAACGCGTGGTCGCCCTCTGGCCCGATGCCGCCGAGGAAGATACCCTGCGCATCATGGTCCTGCCGTTCGAAACCCGGGAACCGGTCCGCGTGCTGAGCTCGCCCGCGCTCAGCGACGAGGGAACACCCCTGTGGATGCCGCCCGCCATCGTGGGATCGCGTCTCTTTATGGGACACGAATCCCATGTCCTCCGTCTCGACCTCGTCACCGGCGCCGTGCGGACCAACACGGTTCAGGGCGAAATCCTCCTGGTCGGCCAGGGGGAACGTGTCCATTACCTGCGCGTTCTCGACGACGACGCCTCCGGGGACGAACGCTTCGAGCTCGGGCGGCTGGACCTCGACGCCCTGACGTGCGTGCCGTCGTTCCACATCCCCAAAAAACACGGCCAGGAGATCAACGCCTGCTTCGCCGTCAGCCGCGACGGCGCGCGGCTGGCCTTCTTGAGGAAAGAGGCCAGCCAGCTCGCCTTTCTCGTCTATGACGACCGCGCGCTGACCCGCACCCTCCCGCTGGGAGGGAAGACGGAGTCCCTCTGCATCGGCAATGTCCGGTTCTCCCCCGATGGATCCACCCTTTACGCCACGTTCACCCAGCCGCTGCCTGCCGCCGCCGGCAACGAGAAAGCCCAGCAGTGCGGCATTCTCGAGATGCCCGTCGACGGCGCCCCCAGCCGCCGGATCCCGTTGTTTGTGGTCAGGGGCGGTTCGGATGAAGGGGAGGCATATCTGTTCCAGTTGGACGTGTCGCACGACGGCAAGACGCTGGCCGCATGTTCCACCTACGTCCACCTCGTCGATCCGGAACGTCTCGACCCCAAGGACCTCGGCCTCTATCTCGTCGACCTCACCGCCCCCGACCGCAACATCACCAAAGTCCCCGTCGCCCCCCCGCGGGTCGCCCCCAAGCCGCCCTCGCGCAGGAAGTAGCCCGTGGCGATCTGGCAACAGGTCTTCGGATTCGTTTGCGGACAGAACCCCGCCCACGCCTGGGCGCCCGGGGGCGAGATGCTGCCCTTGTGCCAGCGGTGCACGGGCCTTTACGCGGGCGCGGCGGCGGCGCTGCTCCTCCAACTGGCGCTGCGCCTGCGGCCCGGGCCGCGCTTCCTCCAGACCCACGGACTGTTTCTCCTGGCCATGATCCCCCTCGGATTCCGCGGCATGCCCGACGGCCCTCTCGTCCGCACGCTGTCCGGGCTCCTGTATGGTTTCGGCGTTGTGTCCTTCCTGTGGCTGCTCCCCGGAGAACGCCTGCCGGCCGCCGGCGTCTCCCCCCGGCGCAAGCTGGGGATCTACACGGCCGGAGTCGGCGGCACCCTGCTGGCCGTGCCCGCCCTGGCCGCGTGGGGCGGCCGCGGCGCCGGGGTGGTGCTGACCGCCATGGCCCTGGCGGGGCTGGCGGGCCTGGGAGCGCTGATGCTCGTTAACCTGGCGATCGGTCTCGCCTGGCTCGTGTCCCGGGGCGGGCCAAACCGCCCGCGCCCGGCGCCCTGAACACGCGTTCCCCCGGGTTCACACTCCTTGCCCGAATGGCGACACGTCGGGCGTCGGGCGTTGGGCGTTGAACGTTCGAGCTGCTTGACACGGGTCACCCCCCAAAGGAGGGGGACCTTCGGCTGGACACGTAGCCCCACGCAATGCCGAGAACCAAGCCGACCGCATGCGCCGTGTTGGCAATGTTGCCCAGCCACCCCGTCAAACACACGACAAACCAGATCAACATCATCGCCACCGTCTGCGGATGCAGGAACAAACCCGAGCCCGGATCGAACCGGCCTTTCATCCAGACATAGCCCAGCAGCCCATACACCACCCCCGACATGCCGCCGAAGAGCGGGCCGCTGACCATATACTGGCCGACGTTGGAAACCATCCCCAGCACGAGGATCATCCGGGCCAGCCGCCACATGCCCAGGCGCCTCTCGATCATGCTCCCCAAGTCGAAAAGCCAAAGCATGTTGAACGCCAGATGCAGAAAACCAAAATGCACCAGCACCGGCGTCACCAGGCGCCATACTTCGCCGCGCGCAATTTCCGGCAACCCGCGGGGATGGATGCTCAGCAGCAGATATTGAAGCCATTCCATCTTTCGACCCAGCCCCGTCAACGCCCCCACCACCACGCATGCCCCAATCAACCCCGCCGTCAGCGGCACCGCCCCCCATCCCGCAACGTCGCCAAAAAGGCGGCGGCGGTGGAAGTGGCGTTGTTCGCCGGCTTCGGCCTCCTGGCGGCGCTGGTGGCGGATGGACTCGGCGTGGGCGGCCTGCTGCTGGTATACCGGATCGCCGGGATTGACCAGGAACCGGTCCAACATCTCCCGGGACCGCCCCAGCTCGTCTTCCGAATGAATCCAGATCGCCCAGCCGTCCGAATCGGATTCAACCTGGTTGGCAATCCCCTGCACCACCAGGTAATCGCTGAAAACGGTTGCGCTGCGTTCGTTCGGCACATGCCCAATGACTCGCATAGGTCCGCCTCAGCTTAGGCTACCGTCCCGCGCGCGGTCCAACGGATTCGGCCGGGATTCCCTAACCCGCTCCCTGCCGCCGGCGCCCGTGCGTCGGCGAGGCGTGAAGCGGTCCCGCATCGCGCGCGACT
>JAFGQR010000112.1 GCA_016935555.1 Verrucomicrobiota bacterium | reverse complement strand
CGGCGAGTTTGCGACCCGCGGCACGGCCTTCACGCCGTGGGCTCCGGGTTTGGGTCATTTGAAATTCGGATTTGTTTCGGATTTCGAGATTCGAGATTCGGATTTAGTGGAGTGTCGTCCTCAGCCCACGCGAGAAAACACCCCCTCATACTTCAGCATTTTCCCTGACGCGTAACAGCCCTGCAGCCCGCCGCGCGCCGGTAGGACCTGGGGTCGAAAAAACTCACATTCCCCGCCCTCGGCTCACCCAGCCCAGAGCGTCCCCACCGCGTTCGGGGGCGCAGCGCGAGGCGCGATTCGGCAGCCGCAGGAACGGCTTGATTCTCCCCGGCCCCGCTGCATCCTGGGGCCGGACCCGAGCCATGAGCGCGAAACACAAGACACACCGCGAGCCGCGGCGCCCCTCCACTCCAGGCCACCCGCCTTTGCCTCCGCCCTCCCCGAACCGGTCCCACGGCGGCCCGGACAACCGACGGTGCGCCGGAACAAACCGCATTCTGTGGGGTGTCGCGCTGGCAGCCGCAGCCGGGGCGTTCGTGTGGGTCGCCGTGGCGCTGTGGCCGCCCAAACACCCTCCCGCGGCACCTGCTCCCGCCGACACGCCGCCCCCGGGCGCCGGCGCGAGCAATGTCGCCGCTGCTCCCGCTTCGCCGCCGGCCGCGTTCGCGGCGTCCGCGGCGCCGCTGGTTAGCGGGCCTCGAATCCAGTTCGCGACGAAGGTGTATGATTTCGGCCGGGCGACAGGCGATTCTCTGGTGGACTGCCTGTTCACCTACACCAATACCGGCAACGCCACGCTGGAAATCAGCGGCGTGAGTTCGAGCTGCGGCTGCATGAAGGTCGGCAGCTGGACGCGCGAGGTCCAACCCGGCCAGTCCGGCATTCTTCCCGTCCGTTACGACAGCCGTCTTTACACGGGGCGGTTTGCGAAGTCGGTGACGGTCACCTGCAACGATCCCACCCAGGCCAGGACGGTGCTGGAAGTGACCGGCTTTGTGTGGCGTGCGATCGAGATCACCCCCCCAAACGCCGTGTTGAACCTGAGCGCCGAATCGCCCTCCAACGCGGCCGTGATCCGCCTTGTCAGCCACCTCGACGAGCCGCTGGCGCTCTCCAACCTGAGCGTGAACAGCAGCGCCGTCGCCGTCGCTCTGCACACCAACCAGCCGGGCAAGGAATACCAGCTCCACGTGCACACCCTCCCGCCATGGCCCACCAACAGCCAGCGAACTCAAATCACCCTGAATACCTCCGCCCCCAACGTGCCCGTCCTCAACCTCAACGCCTTCATCAATTACCAGCCCGTCGTCATGACCATCCCGTTCCAGCTCCGATTGCCCCCGCTGCCTTTGACCAACACGTTCACCGGCAATGTCTGGGTGCGGAACAACGGAACCAACGTCCTGACCGTGTCCGACCCGGCCGTCAACACCCCAGGCGTTGACATCCAACTCAAGGACCAGGACCCCGGACGCCAAATCATGGCCACCTTGACCTTTCCGGCCGGCTTCAATACCTCCTCCACCGAACCCCTCGAGCTGCGCCTCAAATCCAGTCACCCCCTCTTCCCCATCCTCCGCGTGCCCATCCTCGCCCCGTCCCGGCCCGCTTCTGCCCCCCCGGTCACCCCGGTCGCCCCCCGGAAATAACCGCCCCCGGCCCCGCGCCCGCCCCCGGCCCCGCGACGCGCACTTCAGCCCGCGTCGGGACTTTCATCGGCACTGCGCGTTGGGAGAGTCGCGCCTGCCCCGGGCGCCATGGATCAAAACGGCATGAACGTCACGCCCCTCTTCCCATGCGCCGTCCCCACCGGGCCGAAGCCGCGCCCGAACGCACTCAAAGCCGGTATTCGGGAATCTTCAGCCACTCGCCGTGTTTCAGTGCGGACTGGTGGGCGACGATGCCGGCCACGGTCATGTTCAGGGCCATGGCGATGTTCACCAGTGGCGTGCGGCCGGTGAGCACCGCGGTGACAAACTCGTTCATCAAATGCCCGTGCGAGCCGCCGTGCCCGCCGGCGCCAACGTTCGGCGGCAACGGCGGGCGCTTCGTGTCCGGCAGCACCTTCGCCAGCCCCTCATACCGCCCGTAATACGAACCCCGCTCCCCACGCACCCGGCCGCGCTCGCCCCCGTCGCCAGGCGTGTCCCAACTGACCGCCATCCGGGCGGTGCCGCCCTCCCGGGTGCGGAACAAGGCGATTTCGGTGCCGAACGCATTGTGGTAGCGGTTGCGGGTCGGGTGCAGGTGCGGGATGACGCTGGGCATTCCGAGACAGCTGACCTCGCTGAAACTGCCCCCGGTGACGCCCACGTAATACGCGTTGGAGTGGGTGGGATACCATTGGGGCGGCAGGCCGACCCGCCAGCCCTGATGCGACGGGATCGGTTCGGGCATGTAATGGTAATACTCGCCTTCGGCGTAAAGCAGCTTGCCCAGCCCGCCTGCGCGGTAGAGTTCACGCATGGCGTGCAGGTCGTCGTGGTAGCAGGAGGTTTCAAACATCATGTAGTGCCGGCCGCTGGCCTTCACCGCCTCCAACAGCCGGTCGGCATCGTCCACGGATTCCCACACCGCCGGCACGGCGCACGCCACGTGTTTGCCGTGTTCGAGCACCTCGAGACAATGACGGGCGTGGCTTGGCGCATCGGTCGCCACAAACACCGCTTCGATCCGGTCGTCCCGAACCAGCGTCTCCAGGGAGGGATACGTCTTTGAACACCGGCACGCCCGCGCCAGGTTCGCGCACCGCTCGGGCACCAGGTCGCTCACCGCCACCACCTCCACGTTCGGGTGATCCTGAAATCCAAACGCCGCTCCAAACTGGCAGGCACCATACCCCACTATCCCAACCCGCAGCCTGCGCTCCGAAACAGGCTGCCAGCCTTTCGCCGCCTCCGCACCTGCCGGCTCTTTTCCAACGCCGGCCGTGGTGCGTTGCCGGCCGCGGACGGTGCCGGGCGCCGCAAATGCCGCGGCCCCCAGCCCCATGGTATGAAGGAACGAGCGTCGAGGGATGGGATTGTTCATAAGGAACGTGCGTTAAGGTGTTGAATGTCTCATACACCCGCCCAGCCAACCTGTCACGCTTTCTCGCAATGCGTGAAACGAACCTCGACCGACGGCTCAGGCGTCGCGGGCGCGACGCGATTTCGTTGGGGCGCTTGTTCCGTGGATGGGATTCGGCCATGCGTCATGTTGCTCGTGCTCATGCGTTGACTGTTGGTCCTCATGGGCGCGCCTTGCGGCGAGCAAGAGGAAGAGCAAGAATCTGCGGTGCAGTCACTGAGCGCGACTTTTTCAATGGCCCACGGATGCACCAGCCAACACCCCTGCCCGGGCTTGCTTTTTCAGCGCCGTTCAGTTTGGGTGGCGCCCGAAACACAACGCTTATGACCGAACCTGTCTTTCTCGACTTCAAATGTCCCCACTGCGGGGAAATGGCCTCCTTCCCCGAGGAATTCGCAGGAACCGCCCAAGCCTGCCCTTCCTGCTCCGATACCCTCATCGTTCCCAGGGACGGCGCCGCCGTCGGCGGCACCGTTCCGTTGCCGCTGACGACGCCTCGGCTGGTCCTGCGGCGGTTCACCGCCGCCGACTGGAAGGATCTCCTCGCCATCATGTCCGACAAGGACATGTTTCTGCACCTGGACGGCCAGCCCCTCGACGAGGACCAGATCCTCCGCTGGCTCGACGGCGATCCTCACGTCAAACTCACCACCCCCAACCAGCCCTTCCATCTCGGCATGCAGATCAAGCCCGACGGTCCCCTTATCGGGTTCATCGCCCTTCGGTTTCCCGAAAACACCCCCTGGCAGTCGACTCTTACCGCCTTCGTCAACCGTCAACACCAGCGGCAGGGCTTCGCCACCGAGGCGCTCAAGGCGGTCCTGATCTTCTGCTTCGACGCCATCGGTCTGCACCGCGTCGCCGCCCATTGCTCGAGCAGCGACCCCGCCGCCTGCCGTCTGTTTGAAAAAGCCGGCCTTCGGCGGGAAGGGGAGTTCCGCAAGGACCGATGGCTGCACGGCGCCTGGGTGAACACCGCCTGCTTCGGGATGCTGCTGGAGGACTTCCCGCCTCTTGGCCGGGATCGGGCCTGAGCAAGAGCTTGCCAGGCAGCGAGAAGGGCAAAAGGTCATCGTCCTCCGTTTCGCGGCACGCGGCGCGGCGAAGCACGGCCGACGCGGCCAACTCGCTCGGATCAGCCCGATAGCCTACGTCCCGCAGATGCGGTTCGTGCTCGATGGAAGGATCGTGTCCGGTGTCCTCACCGGGGGCGGCGCGCCACGTAATAGGCGGTGGCGCTGGCGAGGATGCAAACCATGGCGGTTTTGCGCAGGGTGGAATTGCCGCCCACGTCGGCGCAATCGTAGCGGACGTTGCCGACGGCATTGTAGTCGTGGCGGCGGGCCTGCTCGAGAATGCGCAACAGGGACTCGCGCCGTGCCCGCTCCATCAAGCTCTGATAACTCTTCACCTCGCCGCCGAAGATGTTCCGCAGCTTGGCCATGAAACTCTTGAAATAGTCGGTCGCAATGGCCGTCTCCCCAAAAAACACGGCCGGCGGCAGAGGACCCGCAACACTGCCGGGAAAGGACTTCAGCTGCGTCACTCCCATGTCCCCCATCGCCTGTTCCCGCCGCCTCAAGTCGCGCAAGTGGCGTTGCTCCCGGTTCCATCCCATGAAAAAGCCCAGTCCCAGGAGAGCCAGGAAGATGGCGATACCCACCAGGAGACTGATCAGATCGGCCATCATCAGTCCCCCTCAAGGTTGCGCGACGGTGCCGGGTTCCGCTTCCACCCACACCGCCGTGCCGTAGGCATACAGCTCGGCGGCTCCGGCAGTGACCGCACTGGTGGTGAACCGCACATTGACCACCGCGTTGGCTCCCAGCTGTTGCGCTTGCGCCAGCATCCGTTCGACGGCCTGCCGGCGCGACTCCGTCAGCAGCTCCGTATACCCTTTAAGTTCACCGCCGATCAGGTTTTTGAGGCTGGCAGCAATGTCCCGCCCGACGTGCTTGGCCCGGACTGTGTTGCCTTGCACCATACCTTTGAGGGCAGCGATTCGATAGCCGGCGATGGTTTCCGTGTTGGTGACAATCATGGGATACAATGCGATTGATGGGCTAATGTTGTCGACAGACTGCCAAGCATACTGGCTTCCCGACGCACCCAGGCTTCAAGTCTGTCCGAGCGGGAACGACAGTTCAAGTCAAAACCGCGCCTTTTCCACCGCGCGATTCTCGGCTCGGTTGTTCGACGATTCCCGATCACCTTACAAGGCATGTGCGGGGCCAAAAAACAGCTTGCACCCATGATCTGGTTCGTTGACGCAGCCGCACCTTGTGGCGGATGAAGAGCTTGCCTACGTCCCGCCCCGCCGGTGTCACCGCTCGTAGACCTTGACCAGTCTGACCAGGCCGCCTCCGCAAGCATCGCATGAGAAGGACACGCGATTCGGGCCGCCTTGAAGCAGGGGCGGCCCAAAAGCAAGATCGCCTTCCGCCACGGGCGCGCGGTGCGCATCAAGCAGCACCCAGCGGGATCCGCCGCGACATGACAACCTCTGGCCCCGCTCAAGCGTCACGGGGAAAGCCAGTTCGCGGCCGTTTACCGTCAGGACGGGCATGTTCATGACGCCGCCCAGTTCGATGTCCAGCCGGGCATGCTCGCCCGGGCGAACCGCGACATCCCAGGTGTTGTCCGGACCGCCAGGCGCACTGATCCATCGGGGCATTTCGTATTCCCGGGCCAGGTGGCGCCAACCGATCTTCGGGCGGGGGTTGGGTTCGCCGAATGGCGGGCCGGAGGAGATGAGGGTCACCTCCGCGCGAGCGCTGCACCCCGCGGGCCTTTCGCAGCCGAACTCAACGGGATTGTCGGCGGACTGCAGCACGGGCCAGACCGCACCGCTCGCAGGACGAACCCGCGCCACGAAGTCGCCTTTGTCGTTGTAATGCGTCCCGTCACCGGTGGCTTGAAGTTCCAGAAAATCGCCGGACTTGAGCGTCACGGGCAGGGCGAGTGTTCGGCCGTTGAGGGTGAGGGTTGGGGATTTCAATGGGGCGGGCAGGATGGGCAAGGCCATCACGGGGCCGAGCATGACCTCGGTGGGGTCGCCGGGTGGCAGGTGGTTCAGGTAGAAGTTGACTTCGGAGATGTGGGCCATGTCGAGGGGATTGCGGTAAATGTCGTAGTGACCGCCGTAAGGCCACACGTGCGCGGACATCCGATCGACGTCGCGTTCGCGGATGAGGAGTTCGACATATCGCCAGCCGGTAAAATCGAGGGTGACATGGTGGTCTGACAGGGCGTGCATGTACTCGCGCGGCGTGCCGAGTTGGATGTTGAGCAGCGCACCCTTGCCGTCACCTTTGACCCACACGCCCAGCGCGGCGGCGCCGGACAGGTTGCGATACGGCGCGGGAAACGCGAGGGAGGCTCTGGCCCAGGCGCCGCGCCGGGCAGGGCCGTTGTTCTCGGCGCGCATGCGCAGGTGGCGGCCGCCGCCGGGAGAATCGCCGGGGGCAGCCTCGACACGCAGCGTCACAGTTTCGGAGCTGGTCGCCCGGCGGAACGCCGCGGCCTCGGCGTCGTCGGCCAGAGCGATGCGTTGGGGGTGGGCGTAGGGCGCCACGGAATAGAGCGCCTCGATGCGCACGGCCAAGGGCTGCGCGGCAAACGGGTTGCGGCTGGTCCAGCGTTCGGAGCCGTTGCCCAGGGCGCTGATGCGATGGGCGGCAAAGTGGACTGATGCGAACCGCCAGACGCCGTCGCCGTCCTGACGCAGTCGGAACTCGTCGCCGGCCGCAGCGACGCGCGCGACGGTTTGGGAATCGAAATAGCGGGCCAGACGCAACTGTTCATACCAGCCGAGCACGGTCATCTGTTTCTCGATGTGGAAGGGCAGGGGACGGTGCGACACGTTCACGCCCTGAATCGACATCGCGGAGTCGAGCCCGAGATTCTTGGCGCCGAAATACTCGATCTCGTCCAGGAAATGGCCGCGCGCCTGCGGGCTGGGCTGCCGGGGCGCCCACCAGCCCATCTGGGGTTCGAGCAGGTCGGCGTCGCGAAATCGGGCGGCGGACGCGACGTGCAGGTCGTGAAACCGTTTGGCCGCCCAGACGGGGTGGTCCCAGGCGCCGATTCGGGAATGGAACCACCAGTTGTGGGCGCCCCATTCGCTGGCCTCGATCAGCACCTCGCCGCGGAAGCGCTTGAAGATCGCGTGCCGCATGAAGTCGATCCCATACCGGCTCATCATCCCCTCCGAGCCGTCGAAATACAGCTGGTCAAACCCGCACGTGTTGACCACGGCCGCAATCCGCTCCGCCACCTGGTCGGCGAGCGGCGAGCCCGGCTCGGGATAGAACGCCAGGTAGCGCTGCTGCAGGTAGTCGGCGCGGTCGCCCGCCGCGTGGGCCGCCGGGCGTGTCTTGAACGCGCCGCGCCGGCATTTCGCAAAGGCGTAGGGCGGCTCGGACACGACCTGGCCATACTGGACGATTTCCGAGCCGATCCGGATCGCGTTGCCGTTGCCCATGTAGGTAAAGACCACATCATGGCCGGCGGCCGGTTTCTCGTTTACAAACAGGATGGTGTCCGACGCCGACATGGGGCGCGCCAGCGTGTACGACGCCGCCGCGATCAAATGCGGACTGGCCTCGGGCGTCACCCACCCGTCGCGCGGATCGATGCAGGCCGTCAGCGTGTGGACGCCTGCCTTGAGACCCGCGGCGTGAATGCGAGCCACCGCCTCCTTCAGATCCGCAAGCCCCCTGGGGAACAGGTTTGTGTTCACCCCGTAATGTCCCAGCGTGTCCCACCAGCCGTGAACGTGCAGATGCGTGAACCCGCCGCGCCGCGCCAGCTCGATCCAGTCGCCAACCGCGTCCAGCGACAAATCGGCGAACAAATACGAACCGCGGTTGGCCTCCGCTCCAAGCGACCACGGCCCGCCAAGGTTCGACACAGGCACGCCCGCTTCGACCGCCATCGCCCGCAGCATGGCGGGCATTTCCCGCTTCGGCCCCGCCGCCAGCCCCGCGCGCCAGCCGGTCAGCCCGTGCCCCGCCGTGGTCCACACGCGCAGCGCAGGCGGATTGCCGCCGACTGCCATCTCGACGGCCAGATCGCAACCGCGCAGGCACACGGCGTCCGTGTCGTCCGACAGCATGTTGGCCATACCGCCGCGATAGGCCGCAGCAACCACCGGCAGATCGACAAACGTCAGCGACTCGACATTCGTCACCGTCAGCGATCGGACACCAAACGTGAAGAAATCCTCGCGGGTGTCCACCGCCAACACCGCGGCGCCCTGGACGCCGGCAAACCCGAAGGTCAGCGCGCCATGGGCGAACGACGCGTGGTGCGCGGCGAGGTGGACGCCATCCTTGAGCCGGGCGGACACCAGTTCCCGGGGGCGGGCCAGCAGTTCGCGGCCCGAGGCTTTGCTGCGCAGCGAGATGACGCGCCCGCGCGTGTCGATGGCGAGCGTCGCGCGGCGGTTCTCGAACGTCGCAGCGGGAGCAGGCACGTTGGTGGACGCATTGGCCGGCGCGGAGGCGGCGTCGGCGGGGCGGGGATGTGGGGCGGGGCCGGCCGCTTCCTGTGCGCGGAGCGGACCGCCGCAGATCTGGAGGTTATTCACCAAGCTCAGGAACGCCAGTGCGGTCAGGAGAATCGGTTTCATGCGGTTGGACAGTGTCAGAAAGCGGGCTCTCTGGCCACGCCGATGTTGAGCGGGGTCGGGCCTGGGCAAGTATTTGTGCGACAAGGAGAAAGGAAAATCGTTAACGTTAACGATCGGGCTTAGCTTCGGTTTTGAGCCTCAAATTTTCGATCTTGCAGGTTTATCCGTCTGAGATGATCGAGGTCATGGTCAGAGAACAGGCGGCCGGGTTCATGCCGGGCAAGCGGTTCGCGCTTGAGCCGTTCTCGACGATTGACCGCCTGATGACGGAGCACGAGGTGACCGAGCTCTGTTTGCGAGCAGCGGCACCTTCAGTTCCTCCATGGCCGCCAGGTGCAGGCGCTCCAGCGAGCGGCAGTGTCTGTCCCCGGAGTTCCGGTGTTGGCGCAGCGCCGTTTGAAAGGCTGCCGCTGGCAACGCGCGAAACTCAAGGAACTCGAAGTGTTGGCCGCCGACCTGGCCGAGGCGGAACTCCAGCGTGATCTTCAATCTTTGGCCGCTCTTCTGCGCGATGGCGTGCTGTCGCGTTCGCAAAATCAGCTGCAAATCTGGAATTGCCACGGCTGGTGTGGCGGCGTAGAAGTGCCTTCATGTTGGCCAAGGTGTGTTCCGCAGCCGTGAATGGAATCGACGCGTATCCTGTCGAAGTGGAGGTCAATTCCGGTTGGGGCGACACGATCATTGTCATTGTGGGCCTGCCCGACACCGCCGTGAAGGAGTCGCGCGACCGCGTCACCACCGCGCTGCTCAACTCCGGGTTCAAGTTTCCCCTGGGCCGAACCACCATCAACCTCGCGCCCGCCGACGTGAAAAAGGAGGGGCCGAGTTTCGACCTGCCGATTGCGCTGGGCGTGCTGGCCGCGTGCGAACAGATGAACACCCATGAGCTCGAGCGGTTCGAGATCGTGGGCGAACTCGCTTTGACGGGCGCCGTGCGTCCCGTGAAAGGCGTTCTTCCCATCGCGCTGCAGGCCCGGCGCGACGGCAAGGCCGGCGTGCTGGTTCCGGCGGACAACGCGCCCGAGGCTGCCGTGGTGGCGGGGTTGACCGTGATTCCGATCCGCAATTTGCGCCAGGCGGCCAGTTTTCTCGAAGGCGAGCTGCCCATCCATCCGACCCGCGTTGATGTCAGTCGGCTCTTCGAGCCGTGCGTGGACAGCGACCTGGATTTTGCGGATGTCAAGGGTCAGGAATCGGTCAAGCGCGCCCTGGAAATCGCCGCTGCGGGATCGCACAACATTTTGTTGATTGGACCGCCTGGCACGGGCAAGTCGATGCTTGCCAAGCGGCTGCCCGGCATTCTGCCGCCGCTGACGCTCGACGAGGCACTCGAGACCACCAAGATTCACAGCATCGTCGGCCTGCTTGCGTCCGGCCAGGCGCTGATCACCCAGCGGCCCTTTCGCGCGCCGCATCATACTGCCAGCGATGCCGGTCTGCTGGGCGGCAACGTCAATCCCACCCCCGGCGAGATCTCGCTTGCCCACAACGGCGTCTTGTTCCTCGATGAGCTTCCCGAATTCAAACGCAGCGTCCTCGAGACCATGCGCCAGCCCCTGGAGGAAGGCCGCGTCACCATCTCCCGCGCCGCAGGCACCATGACGTTCCCCTCGGAGTTCATGCTCGTCGCCGCCATGAACCCCACGCCCGACGGCAAAATGCCCGGCGAATCCCGGTGTTCCCCGCGCGAAATCCAGCATTACCTCGGCCGCATCTCCGGGCCGTTGCTCGACCGCATCGACGTGCATATTGAAGTGCCCGCCGTTCCGTTTCGCGACATCACCCGCGCCCAGCCTGGCGAATCCTCCGCCGACATCCGCGCCCGGGTCGTTGCCGCCCGCCAGCGCCAGCGCCAGCGCTTCGCGCACCGGCCGCGTTTGAATTGCAACGCCCGCATGGGTCCGCGCGAACTGAAGCAATGTTGCGGGCTCGACGAGTCGACGCTCGACCTGCTCAAGCTGGCGATGAGCGACATGCACCTCAGCGCCCGCGCCTACGACCGCATCCTGAAGGTCGCACGCACCATCGCCGATCTCGCCGCCATGGAGAACATCGCCGCCGACCACCTCGCCGAGGCGATCCAGTTCCGATCTCTGGACCGGCAGATCTGGACATGACAAATCCCGTGGGCGGGCGCAGACTGCGTATGGATGAACGTGCGACCGGTTTTGTGCAAACCTGTTTGGCGGGCTGCGACCGCCGCCGCCCGCCAGACGCGCCTGTCAAACGCAACCCGTCACACCCCGGCCCGCTGACCACGACTCCCGAGTCTCCGCGTTTTTTTGATCCCCGACACCCTCGCTTTTCCGATGCCAGACTTGGTTCCTCAAGCGACTGAAGCGGCGCCGCGGTCGGTGAAGCCGGGGCTGATGGCGGCCGGGGTGGGGATGGCTGCCAACGTGATGCTGGCCATCATCAAGATTGCGACGGGGATTGCGGGCCATTCCCAGGCTCTGATTGCGGACGGCATCGAGTCGACGACGGACATTGTGAGTTCCCTGGTGGTGTGGACGGGGTTGAAGATTTCCGCGCTGCCTGCCGACGAGGATCATCCGTTTGGCCATGGCAAGGCGGAGTCGATCGCGGGCATGGTGGTGGCGCTGGCGCTGCTGGGGGCCGCGGTGTTCATCGCGGTCCAGAGCGCTCGCGAGATCATCACGCCCCATGAGGCGCCGGCCTGGTTCACGCTGGTGGTGCTGGCGCTGGTCATCGCGATCAAGGAAACGCTCCACCGGTTCGTGTTGCGGATCGGGCACGAACTCACCAGCACCGCCGTCCAGGGCGATGCCTGGCATCACCGCTCCGACGCCCTCACCTCGGCCGCCGCACTGGTCGGCATCTCCATCGCGCTGATTGGCGGCCCGGGCTGCGAGCCGGCCGACGACTGGGCCGCGCTGCTGGCGTGCACCGTCATTGTCTTCAATGGCGCCCGCCTTTTCCGCAGCGCCCTCGGCGAGCTCATGGATGCGGCGGCGCCCAACCTGCTTCAGGAGAAGATCCGGCAACTCTCGGCGGCGGTGCCTGGCGTGGTGGCCATTGAAAAATGCCGGACCCGGAAGAGCGGTTTGGGGTTGTTTGTGGAGCTGCACGTGGAGGTGGACGGCGGGTTGACGGTCCGGCGCGGCCATGAAATCGCCCACGAGGTCAGCGACCGGCTCAAAACGTCCTCGTTGTCGGTGCAGGATGTTGTCGTGCACGTGGAGCCGGCGAAACCGGCGGCTCACCGATGACGCCCGGCAGCGGCGTCCCGGCCTGAGCGGGGGGCGGATGCTCGATCGGGCCCGCGCGCGCAAGGCGGAAGGTGGGGCGGGCTCAAACCATGCAGCGGGCAGGGGGCGGCTGGGGCGTGCGCCCTGGGGGGCCGCCGCGTGTGCGGGTCAAGCCTGTTTGGCCAGGGCGTTCCAGGGTTCGCGCCAGGCAATGGGCTTGAGGCGCGCATTGGCCTCGTTGTCGTCCACGAAGCGCTCCCGGGCCGGGTCCCAGCGCAGGGGGCGGCCGAGGGCGATGGCGATGAGGCTGAGGTGTGCGAGCGAGTTGTTGCGGTGGCCGGCCTCGCAGTCGTACAAGACCCCGCCGCGCGACCTGACGCCGTCGAGAAAATCCCGTTTCTCGCTGTGTTTGAACGGCAGCGCGACGTCCTCGGGCCCGGGTTTCCAATCGAGGAGCGACGCCGGGTGGGTTTCGATGTCATTGGGATATTTCACCTGGATCCAGCCTGCGGTGCCTTCCCAGCGGATGAGAGGCGTGGCGGTCTGGCAACGCAGGACCACGCCGTTGGCGTAGCGGAAGGTGACGTCGAACTCGGCAATCACGTTCCAGAGGTTGCCCGGGGGCGGGTAGGAGCCGGTGCCTTCGACCGCCACGGGCCCGCGATGGTCCAAGTCGGCCGCCCAGAGCGCGATGTCGTTCAAATGAGCCCCCCAGTTGGCCATCATCCCGTCGGCGTAATCCCGGATGCACAACCAGCCGGGGCGGCCCTTGGCGTTGTGGCGCGGGTGGACGCGCTGGACCGTATACGGCCGGCGTGGAGCGGGGCCCTGCCACATCTCGTAATCCAGTTCGGCGGGCACGGGCATGTCCGGCTGGGCGGGGAGGGTGGGATCCTTGGGGGTTTGGGTGAGGATGCGCTGGAGCGTGCCGATGTTGCCGTTGCGAACGAGTTGGGCCGCCCGGTGCATGGTGCGGTTCGACCGGAACTCGCTGTCGGTGCGGAACACGCGTCTGGTGCGCGCCACTTCGCCGCAGAGGAAACGCCCCTCCGCGATGCTGCGGGTCAGGGGTTTTTCGCAGGCGACGTCCTTGCCTGCCCTCAAGGCCGCCACGGCCATGGGCACATGCCAATGGTCCGGCGTGGAAATCATCACGGCGTCAATGTCCCCGCGCGCCAGCATCTCGCGCCAGTCGCGAAAGGCCGCGCACCCCTTGAACGTGCCCGACCGGGTTCGTTTCCCGTAGGCCGCCTCCACCGCCTGGGCGGCGTTCTCGAGACGCCACGCATCCACGTCGCAGAGGGCAACGACTTGCGCGTCCGGCTCGCGCAGGAACCCGGGCACGTTGGCGTAGATCGCCTGTCGCCCCGTGCCCATGAAGCCCACGGTGATGCGATCGGCCGGCGGCACTGCGCCCTGGGCGCCGAAGACCGAGCCCGGCGCGATGATGGGGGCGGCCCACACTGCCCCGGCGGCGCCTGCGGTGCGGCGGAGGAACTGGCGGCGGGAGGTGGCGGTGGCGCGAAGCGGGCGATGGAGGTTCATGGGAGGGTTGGACCCCGGAATGGGCAGCGCTATTCAGGGCGGAACCGCCAGCACGCCGTTTTGCGGGCGCGGAGGAGCGGCGGGCTGCAAGGGGGTTTTGAAGCGTCGGTGCCGCCCCGACGTCGAAGACGCAAAGACCATCATGAAAACCAACCGACGCCAATTTGTTTTGACTGCGGCCCGCGGGAGCGCGGGTGTGTTTGCCGGCTGGGGGCTGGCGGGACTGCGTGGGCATTTGGCGGCGGGGGCTTCTGCGGGCAGTGGGGCGCTGTCCAAGCCGTTGCAGCCGCTCAACCGTTTTCCGCGAATGGTGCAGGAGTATTTTGTGGGTCGGCTGCGGGACGTCGAGGCGGCCAATCACCGCGCGAAGGCGGGTTTGAAGACGAGAGCGGATGCGGAGGCCCATGTGGCAGCCGTGCGGGAGAAGATCCGGGCCAGTTTTGGTCCGTTTCCCGAAAAGACGCCGCTCAATCCGCGCATCACGGGGGTGGTCGAGCGGGAGGCCTACCGGATTGAGAAGGTCATTTTCGAGAGCCGTCCGGGGTTGCTGGTCACGGGCAACTTGTATCTGCCGAAGGGTCGGCGGGCGTCTGCGCCCGGGGTGATTGGTGTTTGCGGGCATTCGGCGAACGGCAAGGCGATGGAGGCTTACCAGGGGTTCTCGCAAGGTCTGGCGCGGCTGGGGTACGTCGTGTTCATCATCGATCCCATCGGCCAGGGGGAACGGCTGCAATACCCGGACGCCCAGCTGAAATCGCGGATTGGCGTGGGCGTCCGGGAACATCTCCACGGGGGGAACCAGCAGTTTCTCGTGGGCGAATTCTTTGGCGCCTGGCGGGCGTGGGACGGCATCCGGGCGCTGGACTATTTGCTGACGCGGCCGGAAGTGGACCGGCGTCACGTTGGCGTCACGGGCAATTCGGGCGGCGGCACGCTGACCACCTGGCTGTGCGGGCTGGAGTCGCGATGGACCATGGCGGCGCCGAGTTGCTTTGTGACCACCTTCCGCAGGAACCTGGAAAACGAACTGCCGGCCGACACCGAGCAATGCCCGCCGCGCGTCCTGGCGCTGGGTCTGGACCACGAGGATTTCATCGCCGCCCTTGCGCCCAAGCCGGTTCTGCTCCTGGCCAAGGAACGCGATTACTTCGACATCCGCGGCACCGAACGGGCCTTCGCACGACTCCAACATCTTTACCGCCTGCTCGGCGCCGAGAACCAGATCGCCATGTTCGCCGGCCCAACCACGCACGGCTACTCGCAGGAAAACCGGGAAGCCATGTACCGCTGGTTCAACCGCGTCACCGGCGTCTCCGGCGCCCAAACCGAGCCGCCGCTCGTCCTCGAGAAGGACGAGACACTCTGGTGCACACCCCGCGGCCAAGTGTGCGAGCTGAACTCCCGTCCCCTCAGCGCCCTCACCGCCGAACGCGCGCGGGCCCTTGCCGGGCGCCGGCCCCGCCTGGACCGCGCCGGGCTCGTGCGCGCCGTGGCGGAGGCCCTTGCGCTCCCGCCGCGCCGCGGGGCGCCCGATTACCGGATTCTGCGCCCCGCGCCGTCCCGCCGTTATCCGCTGCCCCACGCCACCACCTACGCCGTGAACACCGAGCCCGGCATCCACGCCCTGGTTTACCGGTTGAGCCCGGAGCGGCATGACGCGCGACCGCCGCGCGGGCCGGCGCGCGCGATTCTCTACGTGGCGCACCATTCGAGCGACGCCGAGCTGCGCGACGAGCCGCTGGTCCGCCAGCTTCTCTCGGAGGAAACCGCCGCCGCGTTTTACGCGTGCGATGTCCGCGGCATTGGCGAATCGCAGCCCGACACGTGCGGTCCGAACAGCTTCCTCGATCCCTACGGCAGCGACTACTTCTACGCCATCCATTCCCTGATGCTGGATCGTCCCTACGTCGGGCAGAAAACCCATGACCTGTTGCGGGTGCTGGACTGGCTCCGGGATTGCGGCCACGCCGAGGTGCACCTGGCCGCCGTGGGTTGGGGCGCGGTGCCCGCCGCGTTCGCCGCCCTGCTTTCGGACCTTGTGGTGCAGGTCACCCTGAAACACGCGCTCACCTCCTACGCGGACATCGCCACCTCCGAAGACTACGCCTGGCCGCTGTCGTCCTTCCTCCCCGGCGTGCTGGCGCGGTTCGATTTGCCCGACTGCTACCGCGAGCTTCGGGAGAAGCGCCTCCGGCATGTCGAGCCGTGGGGGGCGACCGCGGGCGCCAAGGCGCGCTGAGCCGGGACGGCCCCGGGTGTGCCCGCCGCAATGCGGCCCGGCATCGGCCGACTGGCCGGACCTGGGGCAACCCGATCAGGCGCCGGGCCACAGGCGGGCCGAAGGCATCCTGCGCCGTCGCGGCGTGTTCACTTCGGGTGTCCGAACCAGCCCGGCACCAGGAGGGTGAGCGGCGGGCAATAGGTGATCACCAGCAGCGCCAGAATCATCGCCGCGATGAACGGGATCAGGGCGGGCGTCACCCTGGCCAGGGTTGTCTTGCCGACCCCGCATCCGACGAACAAGCAGGAGCCGACGGGCGGCGTGCAGAGGCCGATGCAGAGGTTGGTGATGATGACCAGGCCGAAGTGCAGGGCGGCCTCGGCTTGCGTCAGGTGCCACGCGACGGCGATGCGCTGCATGACGGGCAGGAAGATGGGCGTGAAGATCAGCACGGCGGGCGTCATGTCCATGAAGGTGCCCACGACGAGGAGCAAGGCGTTGATCGCCAGGAGCAGGACAACGGGGTTTTGCGACAGGGTCAGAAGCCCCCGCGACACCGTTTGCGGGATGTTCTCGCTGGCGAGCAGCCAGGACATGCCCGCGCTGGCGCCGATCAGCAGCATCACCACGGCCGTGGTGATGCCGGCGTCCAGGAGGATGCCGGGAATGTCCTTGAGGCTGACTTCGCGGTAAACCACAACCGCGAGGAAGAAGGAATAGGCCACTGCAACGGCCGCCGCCTCCGTCGCGGTGAACACGCCGCTGAGAATGCCGCCCATCACCAGCACCACGAGGAGCAGGCTCAGGAACGCCTGCGCCAGGGCCTCCCAAACGATCGTGGCCGCCGACCTCCATCGCCGGCCGCGCGTGTTTCCGACGATGGGCAGCCGCGTCCCCGCGCCCAGGTCGCCCCGCAGCGAGCGCAGCAGGCAGACGCCCATGATGGCCAGGCCCAGCACCAACCCCGGCAGGATTCCGGCCAGGAAAAGCGCCGCCACGGACACGCTGCCTGCGGCGACGGAATACACGATCATGATATTGCTGGGGGGAATGACCAAGCCGGTGGTGGCTGCGGTCGTCGTGAGCGCCACGGTGAATTCCCTGGGATACCCTTTGCGGGTCATTTCGGGGATCATGAAGCCGCCGACGGACGAAACGGCGGCGGCGGCGGATCCGGAAATGGTGCCGAACAACATGCAGGTCAGCGTGTTCACATAACCCAACCCGCCGGGGAAGCCGCCCACCAGCACCGCCGCCAGATTCATCAGCCGGCGCGCAATCCCTCCCCGGCCCATGAGCAGGCCGGACAGGATGAAAAACGGGATGGCCAGCAAGGCGAAACTGTCGACGCCATTGGCCAGCTTGTTGGCCACCATGTAGGCCGCGTCGCCCCCGACCGCGGCCACCGACAGCAGCGTCGCCAGCGCGAGGGCGACCGCGATCGGCACGTTCACCACAAGCAACAGGGCGACGCTGACCACCATGATCACCACAATCTCGATCACCGCGGCGCCTCCTGTTGCGGCTGTTTCAGGTCCGCCCGCAAATGCTCCAGGGTGAAGACGATTACAAACGCGCCGGCCACGGGGACCGCCAGGTAGACCAGCCACTTCGGCATTCCCAGCGCCGGAGTCACCTGGCCGCTGGCGAGCGTCGTGGTCACCAGTGTCCCGCCCCCCTTCATCAGCACCCACCCCGCAAACGCCAGCACCAGCAGATGGCTCACCGTCCGAAGCAGCGGCTGCGCGTGAGGATGGAACTTGCCGACAAAATAGTCCACGCCCAGATGGGCACGGCGCTCGAAAGCCAGCGATGCTCCCAGCAACGAGGTCCAGATCAACAGCACACGGGCCAATTCCTCCGTCCACGGACTCTGGCCGTCCGGAATCAGCGCGACGGTGATGGCCCTCGACCGTTCCAGCCACGCCTTGAGGGCGCCCAGGTCGCGGGAGATCACACCCCAGGAAACGTCCAGCACCAGCAACCCCATCGCAAGGATCACCATCCCCTCCAACAGCTTCACCAGGGGCCGCGTCCACCCCGATTGCGTCGGGTGCCTCATCCTCTGCTCAGGGCCGGGCCGATTGGATCCGCCGGACCAGGTCGCCGACCGCGCCGCGGGCGAACTCGGCGTAGACCGGTTGCACCTTGTCCATGAACAGCGTCTTGTCGGGATGCCCGACCTGCGCGCCATACCGCGCCTGGACCTCCTTCAACGCCGCCTCGCTTTGTTGCCGCCACAACCGACGCTGGTAGCGGCTCGATTCCGCCGCCGCCTGCGCGAGCCAATCCTGTTCGGTCGCCGACAGATCATCCCACACCGCCGCTCCAATCAGCAGGATGTCCGGAACCCGCGTGTGGGCATCGCGCGAAAAGTAAGGGGCCACCTCGCAATGTTTTTCGGCCAGATAACTCGGGGCATTGTTCTCCGCGCCGTCCACCGTTCCCTGGGCGAGCGCGGAGTAGAGTTCGCCCCAGGCGATGGGGGTGGGGGCCGCGCCCAGGGCTTCGACCATTCTCATCGCCACCGGGCTGCTTTGGACCCGGATCTTCAGCCCGCGCAGGTCGGCGGGCGTCTCGATCATGCGCGCCTTGGTGTAAAAGTTGCGGCTGCCGGCGTCGTAATAACAGAGTCCCAGCAAATTCCTGGGCCGCCCCTTGAGCCGCAGTTCCTCGCCGATCGCTCCGTCCAGCACGCTCCAGAAATGCGTTTCGTCGGCAAACAAGTAGGGCAGGCCGAACACCTTCATCTCGTCGATGAACCCCTCCAGCGGAGCCGTCGAAGACTTCGTCATCGCCAGGCTTCCGCGCTGCACCTGTTCCAGGCACTCGGTTTCTCCGCCGAGCTGGCCGCTGGGGTACAACTCCAGCCTCAGCCGGCCTCCCGAGAGATCGGCCAGCCGGCGCTGCAAATGCACCATGCCCTGATGGACCGGGTGCTCCGGAGGCAGGCCGTGCGCCAGTTTCAGCGTCCTCGATGCCGCCGCGCCGCCTGCCGTTTTTCTCCCCAGGAAAACGGCATACCCGGCCGTGGCCGCCAGCGCCCCCAGCAAAAGACCGGCGACAAAGAAGGATGCCGAACGATTCATAGGCACCGGGCCAGGCTGGGGAGCAGGTCGGCGAGAGATGGGCAGTGGGGGGTCACTTTGCCGGGGAATGCAAGCGGTAGAAGCGCATCGGGATGGCGCTGGTGGTGTTGGTCGTCATGTACTGGCCTTGGTGGACCACCGGCAGGGGGCCTTGCGGGAACCACCGGATCGTCGCCTCGGGATCCAGCGAGCCCCGGGATTCCAACTGGTGCGCCGGCGCGAAGGTTGGCCAGCTCAGCACTACATTTTCCCCCTGGGCCGGATGAATCTCCAACCACGGGTCGCAACTCCCGCCACTCACCGTCAGCAGGTAATCCTTGTCAAGCGCCAACACGCCGGTCTCCGCCACCACAATCACGTAAACCTGCCCCGCTGCCGCATCGAATTCAAACGTCGCATTCCCCGTCGTGCCCGCGTCCGCCACGTAGTTGCGACACAAGTCCCGGGGATCAAACTGCGGGGCGTATGCCGCGCTGTACAGCGGGCCCCGAGCGCGCAGTTGCACCCTGACGCACGCGTTGGACGCCCCGTTCTGGAAGCCATACGCATCGTAGTGGACCGGCATCGTCACCGTCTGCGTCCCCGGGCAGGTCTTGGGCTTGCCGCAGACACTGGCGTTCCCGTCTCGTGTCAACATCTCGCTCAGGGTCGCATCGCTCGAGGCCAGCACCCCCGCCACGCTTTGGTCCGGGCACGGCAAACACGGCCCCGTTCCGGGGTCGCATCCGGGTTTGAGGCTGAACTGCACAAGGAAGCTGCCGTGGGTGGCGGTGGTCACCATGAGTTCCAAATCCACGGCCGCGCGGCAATCCAGGGTGGGCAGCGTCGACAATTGGAACGGGGTGCGGTTCATGGCGGCGCCGGCTGCCAGGATATTCGGGTAGGCCGAGGCGGCCTGGTGAATGAGCACCTGGGAATGGGTGGTGCTGAGCACCGTTTCAATGCCCGTGAGGGTCGACGCGGTGGTGTTGGTCAGCACCACATACAACAGATTGCACTCGTCCGGATCCACCTTCCCGTCGCCATTCCCCGTCCCAACCTCCGTCCTCACCGACTCGAGCGCGGTGCCCACCACCGTCAGCACCACGTCATTGCCCGTGCCCCCGGTGTAGCTGATGGCCAAGCGCGCCGGCCCCGCGCTGAACTCGGCCCCTTCGGCCAGGCCCAAAAACTGGCCCGTCACGGAATCGGTGCCGTCGTTGGCAAGGATGGTGAAGGTGTCGCCTTCGGCGGCGACGGCGTCAAGGGTGGCGCTGAGGGTGGCGCTGTTCAGCGCGACCGTTCCCGCCGCGTTGAGTTGGTCATGACCCGACCCTGGGCTCGGGCCGTTGAGTTCGACGGCGAAGGTTGCGCCGGAGCGCAAGTCGACATTGCCGCTGGTCAGGCGGCCGGGGCTGACGCCGGGTGCGACGGTGCCGCTGCTGATGATGGGGCCGACGATGCCGGTGCCGGCGAGGGTGGCGCCCGGGTCGACGGACACGGCGCTGGCGGGTTGGACGCCCTGGACGACCAGTTTGCCATCCTCGATGAGCGTGGTGCCCGTGTAGGCGTTGTCGCCGCCAAGGGTGAGCGTGCCCGTGCCGAGTTTGGTGAGCCGGCCGCCGGCGCCCCCGATGACGCCATCGAAGGTCGAGGAACCGTCGCGCGCGCCCAGGTTCAAATAGCCGCCGCCCAGGTACACCCGGCCCGAGCCGGTGAGCCTGTCAAAGGCTTCGCCGTGACCGTCCAGATCAAGCAAGCCGGAACCGGTGAGGGTGACTGCGGCGCCGTTGGCAACTTGGGTGCTCCGCCGCAGCCGCACGACATCGGCATCGGAACCCCCGACGCCATCTCCAATCACAAGATCGCCGGGTATGGCGGCGTTCGCCAGGGATTTGTCGAGCAGCAGCACGCCGCCTTGCAGGACGGTCGTCCCCGCATAGACGTTGGCTTCCGAACCCGAAAACTGCAGGCTGCCGTCGCTGGTTTTGGTGAGGCCTCCGTGGCCGCCGAGGATGCCGCTCAGGGTGAGGTGTTCGGGGGCGTTGACGCGAACGACCGCATCGCCCTCCAGCGCGATGTTGCCGGCCCACGAATTCGAGCCCTGAAACACGTAGAGCGCTCCCCAGGTGCCGCCGCGCCCGGCACCTGTCAGGCTCGCCGGTTCTTCGGGCACGTGGATGTTGTTGATGAGAACCAGGGAGGCGCCGTTGCTGACCACCGTTCCCGAGCCGGCCTGGCCGAGAGCGTGCGAGTTGAGCACGGTCACATCGCCTTGGGCCACTAGCGTCAGGCCGGCATAGGAGTTGGATGCGCTCAGATGCAGCGAGCCGGGGCCGTTCTTGCGCAGGCCGCCCGTGCCGATGATCGCCGCGTCGATCCGCATGTCCGGCCAGAAGGCCGAATCGGCAACGACGACATTTCGCAGGCTGCCGGCCAATTCCAGGTGGCCGTCGATATCGGCGATGTAATTTTCGGAGGCGACGGAGGTAAGGGTGCCTGCCGTGATCAGTGTGCCGGTGCCGGTGGTGATACGGCCGCCAAACAGCGTCAAATCGCCCAGGGCGTCGTCATGGTTGTTCAGGTCGAGCAAGCCGGATTCGTTGACCCGGATCCCCGTTGTCACATGGATTTGGGTGCCGCGCAGCAGGCGGACCACGTCCGCGTTAAGTCCGCCCCTGTCGTCGCCAATGAACAGCGTGCCCGGTCCCGAGAACGCCCGGTCCACCCCCGTTTTGTCCAGTGCCAAGGTCCCCTGGAGGATCCAGGTGTCGCCGGCAAACGAGTTCGTGTCCGAGCCGGAGAAGACCAGCGTGCCGGCGCCGGCCTTGGTGAGGCCGGCCGGTCCATCGATGGGCCCCGCGAGGTTGAGCGTTCCGCCGCTGGCGATCGTGACCCACGAATCGCCGGCCAGGGTGATGGGTCCGGACCAGGAGTTGGACGTGTTGTCCGAGTCGAGCGCTCCCGTCTCCGCAATGCCCGCACCGTTCAGGGTCAGGGGTTCGGACGCGACGTGCACCGTGCCGGCGAGGGCCAGGGAGGCGTCGGGATTGACCGTGGTGCCGCCGGCGCTGCCGCCCAGGGAGCCGCTTTGGAAGACGTGAACGGAACCTCCATTCAAAGTGGCGGCGCCGGCAAACGCGTTGTGTTGATACAGCCCCAGGCTGCCGCCGCCGGTTTTAAGCAATCCCCCGGGACCGCCGATCGCCGCATCCACCCGCAAATCCGGAAAGAACGGCGTGCTGGCGACGTCGAAGGTGCGCACCCCGCTCAGCGCGACGGATCCCTCGAGGATCGACTGCCCCGCCGGATTGTTGCCCACGACAACGTCGCCCGCCAGCGTGAGCGTGCCGGTGGTCGTTCCCACGGTTCCGCCGTAGAGCGTGATGTCCCCCACCGTGTCGTTGAACGCGTCCAGATCCAGCCGCCCCGAACTGTTCACCCGGATCCCGACACTGCTGTGAACCTGGTGGGGACCCCCGTATCTCACCACGTCGGCATTATCGCCGCCCAATCCGTCCCCCACGATCAGTTCCCCGTACCGGACCGCTCCATCGGGGACCGTCTTGGCCAGCACCAGCGTGCCTTCGTCCAGCCGGGTGGGGCCGGTGTGCGTGTTGCCGAAGTCGCCAGCCAGGTAGAGCGTGCCCGTCTTGGTTTTTGCAAACCCCGCATTGCCGTTGATGACGCCGCGCAGCCACAACTCACCTCCCGGCCCCACCACGCCAATCTCCGTGTCGCCCATCAGAATCACGTTGCCTTCCCAAGTGCAGGAGTGGCCGTTCGCACTCCACAGCGCCCCTTGCGAGCCGCTCAAACCCGGCCCGTGCAGCGTCAGTTGCTCCCCGGCAATGGACAGGCCGTCACGGTCCAGGAGCAGGCTCGCGCCGTTGCTCACGATGGTTCCCGCGCTGATCGCCCCCAGCGCATGGTCGTGTTCGATACCCAGCAGGTGCTCCGCCACAATCGTCAGCCCCGCATACGTGTTTGAACCGGCCAGATGCATGCCCGCGTTGCCGGTCAGCTTGAGCCCCCCGGCTCCCATCATCCGGGCGTCAACGGACAACGCCGGCGAGTAGCCATTCCAGTCGCAGTGAAATGTGTGCAGACCGCTGCCCAGCGAGAGCACCCCGGAAATGCGGGCGAGGACTGGCCCGCTTCCCGCCTGGGCGATGACATCGCCGCCCAGCGTCAACACGCCGAGGCCCGTTGCCACCCGGCCCCCGTTCAACGTCAGTCCGGCCACCGTCTGCGCATGATTGTCCAAGTCCAGCAAACTGCTCACGTTGACCGTCACCTCGGTCGTGCCCGGCATCTGCGAGTTCCGGAGCAGCCGCACCGTGTCGCTGCCGATGTTGTCCCCGATCACCAGGTTGCCCCCCAGGGCATCCACCCCGTTCTTGTTGAGTTCCAGCGTGCCCGCCCGCACGTGCACGGTGCCGGTGACGGTGTTGGCCGTGTCCCCGTGCAACTGTACCGTGCCCGTGCCGACTTTCAACAGGTCCCTGCTGCCGGCGATGGCTCCCCCCAGGTAAAAGCTGCCCGCGCTGTATACGGTCAACACGTTGTTGTTAAGATCGACATCGCCGCTGAGATAGAACGATCCCAGGGAAGAACTCCGCTCGAACATCTGCGCCGCTTCCAACCTGACATTCAACTCCACCCTGCTCGAGCCCGAGCCGTAACTGGCGACGAGGCCGCCGGTCAGGCCGATCGTCGCCCCGGCGCCCATGCCGCGCAGCACATAGCCGCTGCCGGAGATGGTGATCGAGCCCAAGGTGTAGCCGCCCAGGTTGTTTGTGTTTTCCAGATGGGCGGCACCGGCCGGGAACACCAGGTCGTCGCCGGGCTGTGGAGCGCCGGTGTCCCAATTGGCGTGGGCACTCCACAAGCCGCTGAAATAACCGCCCGTCCACGTCCGCGTCGACCCATGCACCGCCGGCACGAGGGCCATGAGCCACCCCGCGAGCAACGGCACGCCAAGGTGCCATGCGCGACTCCATGGAAGGGAAAGGAAAGATCGAAGAGTTGCGTTCATTTGAGTTCCGAATATGACGTTGTGAATCCGCGGGCTTTGATCCTCGGATGGTAAAACCATCCTATCATGCATCCCTCCGCCAGGCAATCTCGTTCGCCGCCCGCCGGGCTTTGGACTTTGCCATCCGGCCCGGCGCATCCGTTCCGACGCCGCCCGCGCGACCCGCGCCGCGCAGTTTCGGGCAAGGATCCCCATCGAACAGCGGCTTCACGCGGAACAGAGTTCTTGACGACCGCCCCGCAGCTTGCCCCTTGCAGCGCACAAACTTGACCTGCGAGCAACGTCTTTTACGGGTCAAGTGTCATCCGATCTCGATCATCCATGGCGCGCGGCATGGTTTCCCGGGGGGCCGGGTCCGGCGACACTGACAGGCGGCCAAGGGGCTTGCGGGCGGCTGTCCGTGGGGGGCGTCTCCGGAGCCGCCGTCAAAAACCGCCGACTTTGAGCCGAATAGTGGTGGTGCGCGCCCCCCGGTTGCGCTACAGACTTCGGCGGACACCGAGTTGCCGATCTGGAACAAAGCGCCGATTTATGAAGAAAGCCCATGTGAACACGCTTCTCGTCGCGCTGGCGGGCGCTGTCTGCAGTCTGCCCGTCTGCGCGTGGTGTGCGGTCCCGAGTGAATTCGAACTGGGCGAATCGGCCCGTTGGGCGGCTGCGAAGTTCAAGGGCGTGACCGACACGGCCGAGTCCGGCCCGGGGCTTTACGTGCTCGCCAACAACGATCCGGTGCAGTTGAATGCCCGGGCGGGCCGTCCCATGCGCATTGTTGGCGCCGAGTATACGCGCGGCCTCTACTGCCATGCGGTAAGCAGGATCCTCGTCCGCCTGCCGGATTGCGGCGAGACCTTCACCGCCGTGGCGGGGGTGGACAGCAATGAACAGACCAGCGGCGGCCGGGGCAGCGTGCACTTTGCGGTCCTGGTGGAGGGCGCCCAGCTCTTCAAGTCCGGCCGGATGCGCGAGGGCATGGCCGGGGTGCCCGTTACCGTGAATCTCGGGGGCGCGCGGGAGTTCACGCTTCAGGTGGACGATGGGGGCGATGGGATTGGGTGCGACCAGTCCGACTGGGCCGAGGCGAGGGTGACACTGCGGGGTGGGCGGGAGTTGTGGCTTGCGGATCTGCCGTTGCAGGAAGGCGCCAGCCGGCCGGCCTATACGAGCGAAGTGCCGTTTTCGTTCAGGTACGATGGCAAGTCGTTGGCCGATCTCGGGTGGCAGCCCGTCCGCGCCTCGCGTCGACTGGACGAGAACCGCAGCGAGCATGCGCTGACCTACACCGACGACCGGACCGGCCTGCAGGTTCGCTGCGTCGCGATCGAGTATCACGACTTCCCGACCGTCGAGTGGACGCTTCATTTCAAAAACACCGGTGCGCAGGCCACGCCCGTGCTTTCGGACGTGCAGGCGCTCGACGCCCGTTTTCAGCGGAGCGGCCAGGGGGAGTTCACGCTTCATCATTTCACCGGAAGCCCCTGCACACCCCGCGATTTCGAGCCCTTCGCCACCGAGCTAAAGGCGGGCGCGTCCAAACGCATCGCCGCGGCGGGCGGACGGCCCAGCAACAGCGACCTGCCCTATTTCAACCTGGCTTGGCCCGGGCAGGGGGTGATCCTCGTGGTCGGATGGCCCGGCCAATGGGCAGCGCAGTTCACCCGGGATCAGGCCAACGGCCTGCGGGTGGCGGCCGGCCAGGAAAACACACATCTGAAACTGCTGCCCGGCGAGGAAATCCGCACCCCGCTCATAGTGCTCCAGTTCTGGCGCGGGGATTGGATTCACGCGCAGAACGTCTGGCGCCGTTGGATGCTCGCGCACAACCTGCCGCGCCCGGCCGGCAAGCTGCCTCCGGTGCAGATGGCCGCGTGCAGCTCGCACCAATTTGGGGAAATGATCCACGCCGACAGCGCCAGCCAGAAGCTGTTTGTGGATCGTTATCTCGAGGAAAAGCTGCCTCTGGACTATTGGTGGATGGATGCCGGCTGGTATTGGTGTGACGGCCAGTGGCCCAAGACCGGCACGTGGGAGGTGGACACCAACCGCTTTCCAGGCGGCTTGCGGCCCATCTCCGATCACGCGCACGCGAAAGGCGTGAAGATCATCGTCTGGTTCGAGCCGGAGCGGGTCCATAGCGGCACCTGGCTGACGGAGAACCGTCCGGAATGGATTCTGGGCGGGAAGAACGGCGGTCTGCTCAATCTAGGGAACGGCGAGGCGCGCGCCTGGCTTACCGACCACGTGGACAAGCTCTTGACCGAACAAGGGATTGATCTCTATCGCCAGGACTTCAACATGGATCCACTGGGCTTGTGGCGGGGAAACGACGCCGAAGACCGTCAGGGCATCACCGAAAACCATCATGTGACCGGTTACCTCGCCTATTGGGACGAGCTGCGTCGGCGCCACCCGAACATGCTGATCGATTCCTGCGCCTCCGGGGGGCGACGCAACGACTTGGAAACCATGCGCCGGGCCGTGCCGCTGCTGCGCAGCGATTACATCATGGAACCGGTCGGCAACCAGGGCCACACCTACGGGTTGTCCTTCTGGCTGCCGTTCCAGGGCACCGGCACCGGCTCGGGCGCCTTGTCCCCCTACTTGCTGCGCAGCACGATGGTCACCCACTTCACCGCCTGCTTCGATGTGCGCCGGAACGATCTGGACTATGCCATGATCCGCCGCGTCCTCGGCCAGTGGAAACAATATGCCGAGTGTTACTTCGGGGATTACTACCCGCTCACACCTTACAGCTTGGACCCGGCACTCTGGATCGCGTGGCAGTTCGACCGGCCGGACACGGGACAGGGGGTGGTCCAGGCGTTTCGTCGCGACCAGAGCGTTTACGAAACCGCCCGCTTCAAGTTGCGTGGGCTCGACTCCGCGGCGCGCTACACGGTGACCAACCTGGATTCCGGCGAGCAGAAGACAATCCCCGGTCGCGAACTGATCGAGGACGGATTGCTCGTCCCGGTCCCCGATCAACCCGGCGACGCGGTGATTACCTATGCAAGGGCTGGGGCCAAACGGTGAAAAAAAAGGGGCATGGCGTCGCGTCCGCGACGCCTGACGCGCCGCGGTCCCAGGTCGGTTTCACGCGTCGCGACGCCACGCGGCGTGCCAACCACGCCGCTCAATGGGTTCATGCCGCGGCCGCTGTCTGGAGCAGGCTGCCCGGGGGGGCGGCGTCACTGGCGGCGGTAACGGACCAGGGCTGATCCGGGCTGTTGGTCGATGCTCACCCGAAGTCCGGCCTCCAGCAAGCCGCGGCCGCTCTGGTTTTCTTGCGCTCCGGTATCCAGGTGGGTGAGGCAGTAGGTTGCATTTGCCTCCACGCCGCGCAGCGGGAAGCGGGCGGTGACGTAGGGGCTTTGGGGGCGGCGCAGGGCGACGACCAAACCGTCGTGGTGATCGGGGCGGTCGAGTTGGTAGGCCATCCAGGCGTCCGCCGCCTGCGTGTAGGCGGTCAGCGGGTAGTAGTCGCCGTAGTAATAATCGCGGATCGAGACATACTGTGTCAGGGTGCGGCGGGCCCAGTCGAAGGGGAAATCCGCGGCGAGTTTTCCGGAGGGGCCGTCGCCGGAATGGGCCCAGTTGATGCACAGGCTGCTGCACAGGCTGCTGCGGAACTCGTACGTGTCGCCCTCGCGGTCCTGGCTGGTGGCGCTGAAGGGCACCCAGGCCAGCAGGCCGTAGGTGTGGCATTGGTGGGCGATGGCGTCGCGGGGGCCGTCCGTGCGCCAGAACGGCGTGGCCCGGCCAATCGTCTCGAGGTCGATGCGGCGTCCGCCCGAGGCGCAGTTGTCGATGATCAAATTCGGATCGCGCGCGAGCAGGCTGTCCCAGAACGCATAAAGCCCCTCGATGTGCCGGATTTCGCTGATGCCCTGGCGATCGGGCGCGTCCGCGTTCTGCCAGTAGGGCCGGGGGTCCATGTTGAAATCCTGCCGGTAGCAGCCGAGGCCGAACTCGCGGATGCGGCCTGCGATGAAGTCCGTGACAAAGCGCCGGCCGTCGGGGTGGCCCAGGTTGAAGAGCAGGGTGCTGTGGCCCAGATCGAACAACCAGTCCCGGTGCTGCTGGTGCCAGGGCGTTCCGGCCATGACGCGCTCGGGCTCGAACCAGAGCATGAGTTCGCGGCCGTCCTGGCGCAGCGCGTCGCTCAGCGGTTTGAACCCGTGCGGGTAGAGGTTGGTTTTGACGTTCCAGCGCCCCACATTCGACGCCCAGCCGGTGTCGCCGCTCGTGTTTCCGTACCACTCCGCGTCAATCCAGTAGTATTCGATGGGCAGCTTGTGCTCGATGAACCGGCGGATGTTGTCGAGATGAACGTCGGCGCGGGTGCCGCCCCAGTTGCCGCAGGTGATGGGCGCCCTCAGCGGACGTCCGTTTCGCAGGGGCCGATGGTGAGCCAGGATGAACTGCCGCAGCTGAGGGTATCGTGCACGTCCTCTTCCACCAGGATGAGGTGCGAAGGCAGGCGGCCGGGCTGCGCGGAAAGCCAGGATGCCGTCCATTGCTGGCGGAGTTGCTCGTCGGCGGCGTTGGGCGTGACCGCGAGCCCCGCAAGGCTGGCGCCAAGCAGGCAGGACAGGAGTGCAGACGGCGAACAGGTGCGGTGCGTTTTCATGGGGATTCCGGACTTCAAGCTGCGGGGCTCGAGCCCTCGCTCATGCGGGCGTCTGAGCGTGGGCGCTGCGGGTGCGGACGACGCGGTGTGCGGGCTCATCGTTCAGGTCCTGAGCTTCAAGGCGGCGGCACGCTTCCAACGCCAGCGGCGCAGCCGGCCGATGATCTCCGGCGTGATTCTCATCCAACGGACGATCACGGCGTCCGCCCTTTCGGCCGCGGGAAGCCGCTCCGCCGCCGGCAACCGATCGGTGTCCACAAGGCGCCCCCCCGCTTGTTCCACCAGCCGACGTTCGAGTTCCGTCGACGTGTAATCGTGTTCGAGCAGAACGACGGTAAACGAGGCCATGAGAGGCTACCGGGCTTGAGTTTTCAAATTCCCCATCCTGCCTGACCACGCCACGTCCAACGCAACAAGCTTTGCGCGAGTTTTCAATTGTTCTGCATTCATGCGGCATCTCTTCTTGCTGCTGGAAAGCTCCCTGGCAATTTCCAATTGTCGAGTGCCAATTTCCAATTTTCGGCAATCGGCAATTGCTGGCCAATTTCCAAATGTCGAGTGCGAATTTCCAATTTCAGTTGGCAATTGGCAATTGGCAATTGCCAATCGGCAATTGCTGGAGCCAATGGTCGGGATTGAACCGACGACCGACGGTTTACGAAACCGT
>JAFGQR010000009.1 GCA_016935555.1 Verrucomicrobiota bacterium | reverse complement strand
GTCACCGGTTACCACTTCCACGTCCGGCGCGACAAACGCGGCGCCATCGCCGGCACCCGCTTCGAAGTGCATCTCGAGACCGACCCCGCCCACCCGCCCCACAGCCCCGAAGACCCGCCCCACGCCCATCCCCATCCCCACCCGCATACCCATCCGCATCCCCAGCCGGGCACGCACGAACCCCCCGGCACGGGTGCGGCGCCGCTTGATCATGGCCGCACGTTTGCCGACATCCGGCAATTGATCCTGAACAGTCCCTGCACGGCGTGGGTCAAGGACAAATCGCTGGCGGTCTTTCGCCGCATCGCCGAGGCCGAAGGCAAAGTGCATGGCCAGCCGCCCGAAACGGTCCACTTCCACGAAGTCGGCGCCGTCGATTCCATCGTCGACATCGTCGGCGCCTGCCTCGTCCTGGAGCAGTTGGGCCGGCCGCGCGTGCTGGCGTCGCCCGTGGTGGAAGGTTCCGGTTGGATCGACTGCGCCCACGGGCGCCTCCCCATTCCCGCCCCCGCCACCCTCGAAATCCTGAGCGCGGCGCGCATTCCCGTCGCCCAGAGCGAGGAACCCCACGAGTTGGTGACGCCCACCGGCGCCGCCATCCTGGCCGAATTCGTGGAGCGCTTCGGCCTGCTGCGCGAGTTCGTGCCCGCGCGGATCGGCTACGGGCTGGGCATGCGCGAGACCGCCACACGCCCCAACGTGCTGCGCATTGTCCAGGGCGAATCCCCATTCCCAAGCGAGGCCGCGGAACGGTCCTCCGCCCAGGACCCGCGCGATTGGGAATCGGACGTGGTGGCGGCGCTCCAGTCGAATCTCGACGACGTCCCGGCCGAAATCCTGGGCCGCTTTATGGAATTGGCGATGGCCCAGGGCGCACTGGATGTTTTCCTCGCGCCCGTTCACATGAAAAAAAACCGGCCCGGCACGCTGCTGACCCTGCTTTGCGACGCCGCCCACGCCGACCGGTTCTCGGAGCTGATCCTGCGCGAAACCACCGCGTTCGGCGTGCGCCGGGTGATGGCCGAACGGCGCAAGTTGCCCCGCGAAACCGTGATGTGCCGCACCCCGTTCGGCGAGGTTGCCGTCAAACTGGGCCGTCTCAACGGGCAGCTCCTGCACGCATCTCCGGAGTTCGAATCGTGCCGCCGCGTGGCGGAGCAGGCCGGGGTGGCCCTCAAACAGGTTTACGACGCCGCCCTCCGCGCCGCGCCGGCGAGCTGACCGGGCCCGCGCCGCATTTGCGTGGACCCAAGTCGCGGCAGCGACGAACGACGGTAGCCGTGGGTGGCATCCGCGATGCCGGATGCCACCCACGGCCCACCCACCCCCCACCGCATGGCGTCGCGTCCGCGACGCCTGATCTCAGGTGCGTTTCACGCGTCGCGACGCGACGGCCTGACCGCACCGTTCCGGCCCGTGCCTCAGCCTGAATCCCGCCCGATGGGCGGGACCGCTTCAGGCCTTGTCGACGCACGGGGGCTGGGAGGTTCACACAGTTCATGGGAGGTTCCCTCGGCAGGTCCGGCGCGGGTCGCGGATGCGACATCCGGCGTCGGGCATGGCACCTCCAGTGCGCCGGGCGTGATGCGGACGGGCGTCGGATGTCGTCCAGTGGGGTTGGCGAGTGTGGCGGGAGGGGTGCACTGGTTGCACTGGCGTGGCGATTCCCGTGCAAATGTTGCACATCCGGCGCATCCATCTTCTGCATGGGGCAAAACCGGCGTCGGCACATACATTGGATCATGCTCCTGTGCAACTCTTTGCGCGCTGACTGCCGGGAATGGCATGGGAAGTGCAATCCATCAAGGCATGAAGCATGTCATGGCTACTTTGCTGAGACTTCAAACCCTGGAAATGGGAGATGACGTCGAATCGCCGGCGGTGAGCCAATCCATCGCCGAGTTGCGCGCCAAGATCCCGCCCCAGATCCTCGGACACTACGACCGGATGATGGCCCGCGGCAAGAAAGGCATCGCCATCGTGCGCAACGGCGTGTGCCGCGAATGTCATGTGAAGCTGGCCATCGGCGCGTTGCAGGTCCTGCGTCACGGCACTGACATCCAGATTTGCGGCAACTGCGGACGCTATTTGTGTCTTGAGGAGGACGTTGCCACCGCGGTTTCCGCGCCGGTGGCGCCTGCGATTCCAAAGCCGCGCACTCGCAAACCCAAGAAAGCCGCGCTGGAGCATGCCCGCTAGAATGCCCAACCTGGTGCCGGGCACGGCGTCCCTGGCGGACTTTACGGATGCCTCCCTGATCGTGCCCTGTCTGCGGGAACGGGACATGGCTGGGGCCATCAAGGAATTGGTAGAGCTGCTTCACGCCGGGGGATGGATTTCGGACATCCTGCCGTTTTATCACGCGGCCATGACTCGCGAATTCCTGTCCTCCACCGCCATGGAGTGTGGCCTGGCTTTTCCCCATGCCCGCACATCGGGATCGGACCGGCTGCGGTTCGCGTTTGGGCGCAGCCGGCAGCCGTTTGCCTGGGGATCGCCGGGCAACCCCCGGGTGCAGTTTGTGTTTGTGGTCGCCGCGCCGAGCCGCGATTCGCCCTGCTACCTGCGTTTGCTGTCGGGTCTCGGGCATTTGGGAAAAACGGAGTCGCTGTTGGGCCATCTGGGGGAGGCCGACACTGCGGACCGGGTTCTCGCCGCGTTGCGCCAGGTGGAGATTGGCGTCGTGGAATCGGCGCCCGTGGCGGCGTGCTGACGGGGGGCGTGCTGGGGGCTGTTCAGTCTGCGTGCGGCCTGCGGTGGCGTCCGAACAGGAGGCGCAGGCTGTTCATGACGACCGCCACGGTGCTTCCCTCGTGTCCCACCACGCCCAGGGTCAGAGGGATGTGGCCGGCCAGCGCGAACGCCACCAGGACCACCACGGTGCCCAGGGACACGACCTGGTTCTGACGGATGACGGCGCGGGCGCGCTGGCTGAGGTTGTAGGCGGCCAGGAAGTTTTCCAGCCGGTCGTGCATCAGCACCACCTCCGCCTGCTCCAGCGCCGCGTCCGACCCGCGCGCCCCCATGGCCACCCCCACATGCGCCGCCGCCAGGCTCGGCGCGTCGTTGACGCCGTCGCCCACCATCGCGACGCGCCGGCCGGCCGACGAGAGGCTGCGGATTGCCGCGACTTTTTCCTCGGGCGTCAGCTCCGCCCGCACGTCGTCCAGTCCCAGGGTCGACTTCAAGTGCTCGCCCGCCGCCTTGCGGTCCCCGGTGAGCACCACCGTGCGCAGCCCGGCCCGGCGCATCTCCTCGATTAGCGGCCGCGCCTCCGGCCGGAGGTCGTCCCTCAGCAGGATTCGTCCGAGCAGTTCGGGGCCGCTGAGCCAGACTTCGGAGAAGCCGGCGGCGGCTGGGGGCACGCGGGCGAGGGGGGCGGCGTGGCGTTGGTGGTCCGGGGCGTCGCGGCGTCCCAGGAACCAGGCCTGCTGGTCCCGCCACGCGCGCACGCCCTGGCCGGTGACGGATTCGAAGTGGTCGAACTCGGCGGGCGCCAACCCGTGCTGTTTGCCGTAACGGGTGATGGCGCGGGCCAGCGGATGGTTTGAGAGCCGTTCCAACGAATACGCCAGCCGCGCCACCTCCGACTCGCGTCCCGGCGGCATGCTTTCGATCCGCTCCACGGCCAGCTCGCCCGTGGTGAGCGTGCCCGTCTTGTCCAGGGCCACCACGTCGATCTCGGCCAGTTTCTCCACCGCGGCGCCGCCGCGGAAGAGCACCCCGTGGCGGGCGCCCCAGGCGATTGCCGCCAGGACGGCCGACGGGATGGAGAGGACGAGCGCGCACGGCGAGGCGACGACCAGCAGGGTCATGGCGCGGTAAAAGGCGCTCGATTCCCCAGGCGGGGCGGAGAAGGGCGCCAGTGGGAAGGCGAGCCACCACACGAGGAACATAACGGCCGTGACGCCGATGATGCCGTAGGTGTAGGCGGTGCTGAACCGGTCGATCGAGCGCTGGCTCGGGGCCTTCTGCCGCTGCGCGTCCCGGATCAGGCGGATGATCTTCTGCAGCGCGCTTTCCGAGACCGGGCGCAGCACGGCGGCCTCGACCGCGCCCCACAGGTTCAACGTGCCCGCAAGCACAAGGTCGCCCACGTTCTTGTCCACGGGCAGGGATTCCCCGGTGAGATTCGACTCGTCCGCCGCGGTGGCGCCCCTGAGGATTTCCGCGTCGACGGGAAACTGGGCATCCGGTTTGACGAGCAGGCGCATGCCGGGCTGGAGGCGTTCGACGGGCAAGTCGACCTCGCGGTTTTGCGCGTCGAGCAGCGTGGCGGTCTTCGGGGCGTCCTTGAACAGGGAGCGGATTTCGCGGCGGGTGCGGTCCATGGCGTAGTGTTCCATCGCGCCCGAGAGGGAAAACAGAAACAGCAAGGTCACGCCTTCGGTCCACTCGTGGATGGCGGCGCTGCCCAGCGCCACCGCCAGCATCAGAAAATGCACGTCCAGCGTTGCCCGCCGCAGCCGCGTCCAGACTTCCTGCGCGGCAAACCAGCCTCCCGCCAGGTAGGCCAGCAAATAGCTCATCAGACCCACCCCCGCGGGGCGGACCCCGTCGGGCGTCAGGACTGCGCCCAGCGCGCCGAACAACGCGCAGCCGGCCGTGGCGAGCAGTTGCCATGGCCACTCGGCCGGGTGCTCCTCCGGCTCGAAAAACTCGACGTCCCGCTGCACCACGCGGGGCAGCCGAATCCTCCGCCACCGCCAAAACCGACGCGCCGTCGGGCAGGTCACCCGCGCCAGGGTGAACTGGTGGGCGTCGCGGGTCACCGTGACCGCCTGCCGCACCGCCGCCGGCAGCGGCTGCCCGCACGCGTCGCAGTCGCTTTGCCCCGACAACAGCCCGCACTGTGAGGACGCGGGATCCTCCGCGCCCATGGGGAGGTTGGCGGCCACGCGTTCGGCCAGGCCCGGATCCGGTCCCGGGCCGAGGGTGGCCACGGAGATCGAGCGGTCCTGGCGGTCGATGGTCACCGCCTCGAGCGCCGGCTCCTGGTCCAGCGTCGAGGCCATGGCCCGCAACAGGCAGCGCGGCGGCTGGGGCTTCGTTTCAGATGATTCCGGCATCGGCGGCCGCCCGTGTCGGCGGCCGACACACTATAACCGCCTCCCGATCCGGAACCAGCGTTTAAAAACCTGGAGCGGCCGGCTAGCCTGCATTTCTCAGTGCGCACTGAGAAATGCGGGCTAAGGTTCTTGGACAATCGCGCGATAGAATCGCTGGGGGGGGTGATGGCGCTTGATTCGGATCCCAGTGGCTTTTCCTTCTGCCCGTTGATTCCTTGCTTCCAACGGGCCCGCATTTGACCATCCCTTCCTCAATGGCCCCGGCCCAACCATCAGGCTCAAATCCGACATTCGGCACGCGACTTTTCCACGGCCGATCCCGGCCCGGGGAGGCTTTCGCGGCGGGCGGTGCACGTTCCCGCCGCGCCGCCCACGAACCGCAGCCCGTGAACCGCCGTCAATTCCTCGAAATCGCCCTTTTGGCCGCCTGCGCGTCGGGCCTGCGCGCCGGGCGGCTCAGCGCCGCCGGCGTCCCCGGGTTCACATTCGCGCCGGCGTCAGGGTGTTCGTCGACTACAATCCGTGGGACACCGGCACGCGGCGCGAGGGGCAATCGGATCTGGCCGCGCTTTGCGCCCTGGTCGGCGGGGTGGAGGCGGACGGCATTTTTCTCGACACCATGGATCGCGGCGCGGCGGAGTTTCGGGAGGGGCTCGACGCGGTGCGATTGGGGGTGGCGCTGGAGGAGCATCCGGTGGTTCATGTGGATCTGGAGGACGCGCGGGCCTATGCGCGATGGGCCGGCAAACGCCTGCCCACCGAGGAGGAATGGCAATACGCGGCCCAGGGGCCTTCGGCGCGGGTGTATCCGTGGGGTTCCGGAATGCTGCCCAACCGGTGCAACGGCGGCGAGACCGGGGGCACCACGCCGGTGCGCCAGTTTCCCGAAGGGCGGTCGCCGTTCGGAATCTGGGACTTGTGCGGCAACGTCTGGGAATGGACCGAGAGCGAGCGCACCGACGGCCGCACCCGGTTTTGCATTGTGAAGGGCGGCTCGTTTTACAGCGCGAAAGGGTCGGGCTGGTATATGGATGGCGGGCCGCGTCCGAACGCCTTTGGGGCAAAATTCCTGATGCTGTGGCCCGGGTTGGACCGCTGCGCCACCGTGGGCTTTCGCTGCGCCGCCGATCTCTCGGGGACGGCGCTCAACAGTCTCCCCGAGAGCGACGCACTGCTCATTGAACCGTCGCGACCTGTTCCCGGACAGGACCTGCCCGGCCCAGGCGCGCCTCATGGGGCCAAGTGTCCCGCCGCCAGCAGCCCGTAGAAGGTGTATTCGCAATCGAGGTGGTCGTCCGCCCAATGTCCGTGGAACGAACCCGCGTTGGTCCAGAGCGAATCCAGGAAATCCAGGCAGACCTCGCGGAGTCCGGCGATGGGCGTGTCCAACGCTGCCAAGGCGTGCAGGGCCGTTGCGGTGGACAGGAGGTCGGGCATGGGGGTTGCGGGGCTGGCCCGGAAGCCGCCCTGGGGGCACCACTGTCGAAGCAGCCAGTCGCCGACGGTGGCGGGGATGGGCCGTGCCAGGTGCCGCAACACCAACACCGCCGCGGCGGTGGCGTTGGTGGCGCCGGCCTGCGGGCACTTGGAGACGGCGCGGGAGTCGGGCGGGAGCACGCATTCGTTGGTCCATGCGCCGTCGGGTGTGGCGAGGGGCTCGAGGCTGGCTGCCAGGCTCTCGGGATCGGGCAGCGGACAGCCGGCGTCCTGATGGGCTCCCAGGGCGAGGAACGCCCCGTAGGCGGTGCCGGTCCGGTTGCCGGGTTTGGGATGGAACCCGCCGTCGGAGGCGCGGAAGCGTTCGAGGTTGGGGAGGATGTGTTGCGGCGGGGAGGTGGCGCCAGAGAGGTCGAGGTGACGGAGCGCCGCCCAGCCTCGGGCGAGGCTGCACAGGTGCACGAGGTCCAATCCGGTGCCGTCGCCGAACGAGCGCAGGTAGGCGGCCAGCGGGGCGAGGGCGGGCTGCTGTTGGAGGGCCATGAGGCTGTCGAGGGCAAAGACGGTGTAATAGAGGTCGGGGGAGCCGTTGCGGTCGACGAACCCTCCGGAGGGATGCTGCTGGCTGCGCACAAAGGCCGCGATCTGTTCGGTGGCCTCGCCGAGGACGCGGGGGGCCTGCCGGGCGGCCTGGACCATGTGGATGTGCAGGCTCGTCGCGTGCCGGCTCATGGCTGCGGGGCGCGGCCAGCCGGACGGGGGGCGAACTCCTTGCACCAGCCCTGGATCTCGGTTTCGTTGAAGATGCGGCCGATGACGCGCCGTAGGAGGCCTTTGAGATTGGGGTTTTCGAGGTCGCGCAAGGAGCGGATGGCTTGGCCCTTGTAGGTTTCGAGCAGGGCCCGGCAGCGGGTGTCGGCGTGCAGGGAACTGCAGAGAGCCTCGATGTGAGCGGGCGTGACGCCGGCCGGCAGGGAACGGCGCCAGGCCGCGTCGAGCACGGGGCGGTCATCGCCGCCGGACCGCTCCCGGCCGACGGCCAACAGGAGACTGGGGCGCAGCCCGGCCAGGTCGTCGGTGTCACCGGTGCGGCCCCAGTCGCTCAGGTCGTCCCGGATCTGGTAGGCGATCCCCAGCGCTTCGCTGTAGGCGGAGAGGACGGCCGCGACGGTGTCGTAGCTGCCCATGGCGGAGGGCAGTTCGGCGGCCCCGGCGGCACTCCGGCCCGTGGCGGCAAACAAAACGCCCAGCTTCAACGCCACCTCGAACGCAGGTGCGGTTTTGTGGCGGAAGATGTCGAGGACGTCGCGGGAGGTGAGGGGGCGGGGGTGGCGGGCCCAATTCAGTTCGGCGCCCTGGCCGCGGCAGAGCTGGCGTTGGCCTTCGGCGGCGACCTGCAGCATGGCGGCCTTTTGTTCCGGGGCGATCTGGGCGGCGCCGATGAGGCGGTAGCCTTCGCCGATGAGCAGGTCGCCGACGTTCAGCGCGACGGGCAGGCCATGCGCCTCGTGCATGGCGGGTTCGCCATACCGCTGGGGGTCGTTGTCTTCGATGTCGTCATGGATCAGCGACGCCTTGTGGAAGCATTCCACGGCGACGGCGATCTTCCTGAGGTCGTCCGAAAGGGCGGCGCCGGGAACGTCCGTCAACGCCTGGCAGGCGGCGACGACCAGGAACGGGCGCCATCGTTTGCCGCCGCGCAACAGCCAGGTCCGGGCGAGGCGTTCGGCATCGCCCTCGGCCGGGCCGAGGATGGCGTCGAGGGAGGCCGGGGTGAACCAGGCGTCGACGTTGCGGCGGAGCACGCCCAGGTCGAGCCGGCGTGTCTGGTCGGCGCTGGTGAGGTGGATGTAATCCCAGACCCACTCGAGGTCGACGGTGGTGTTGCGGCAATCGTCCTGGAGCAGGGGGATGGCGGCGCCCGGGATGGCGGCCGCCTCCATGTGCGGGAACGCCCGCTCGAGCACGTTCATGCAGCTGACGCCGACGATGGCGTCGATTTTGCCCGTTTGGATGAGCGACATCACCACGGCCGAGCCCTCGGCGACGAGCACGGCATAGCCCAGGCGTTCGGCTTCGGCCTGCAACTCCTGGATGGGGCACAAGCCGCACTGTTTGCAGAGCAGGCCAAACTCGTCGAAGGTGCCCGGGCACCTGTCCTCAACCCGCAGGCATTTCGGGAGGAGCAGCAGACGGCGTTCGAACGGCACCGTGGCGAGCGTTTCGCGCCACATCTCGTTGTTCAACACCAGTCCGATGAAATCCCCGTATTTCGCGTCCAGGCCGAGCAGTTCCCGCACGCGGTCTGCGTGCTCGCGCAACTGGTCCAGCGGCACGGGCGGCACGGGATTGAACTCGGCCACGTAATGCCGGGCACACTGCACCACCCGCCGCCGCTCTTCGGCCGTTTGCGGAATATTGTCCTTGGGCGGGCGGAGGCGCTGGAGGGGGGTGGGACGCGGGATGACGAGGGGGATGCGCATGGCCGGCGTGTCACTGGAGAGTGTTCAAGTGGGCCGCGGCCGTGGGGGCGGGCGTTGGGGGACACTGCTGCTGCCATTGCTGCTGTTTGGCGGCGACATCGTGCCGGGCTTGGCGGTAGGCGCCGAAATCGCTGAAAAAGACGCGCTTGACGAGCCGGTACGCCCAGTGGCGTTCCGGGATCTCGCCGCCGGGCAGCCACTGGCTGAACCGCGGCTCCATGGCCGCCATCTCCGCCAGCACCGTGCCCCGCGCCGTGGAATCCGTGGCCGCATGCCGCCGGGCCACGGCCTGGATCAGGTCGGGCCGCTCGAGCACGACGCACCCGCGCATCGCCTGTGCGGCCGTCCGCCGCATATCGTCCAGAAACGCCGATTGGGTCATCAATTCAAAGACGCTTCCCGACTGGTGAATATTCTCGCAGGCCACCTGGATCACGGGGCAGGGCTCGATCCAGCCGCGCGGGCTGACGTGATGGCTGATGCCGGTGGCCATCGGGCACAGCGAGCGCCCCTGGCCGTCGTAGTAGGCGTCGATCATCGCCAGCGGCAGCCGGGCGCGCATGTCGACGACAAACCGCCGGACCTGCAGGTGCTGGTCGGGCCGCAGGGCGAGGTCGTAGTTGGGGTTGGGGCCGACGGGGCGGTAGGTGTAGAACCACACGTAATGGACCCCCAGCCGGATCAGTTCCCGCAACCAGCCCTCCGTCAGCAGATCGTCGATGTTCGACTGGCACACACTTGTCGCCACCCCCGTCAGCAGCCGCGCCCGGATGCAGTGCTCGAGCCCGCGCAGGGTCCGGGCATAGACCTCGGGCCTGCCGCGGCGCTGGTCACTGACGACTTCCGAGCCTTCGATGCTGATGATGGGGCTGGCGTTGCCGAGCCGGCGCAGTTGGGCGGCCACGCGCTCCGTGATCAGCGTGCCGTTGGTGAACACCTGGAAATAGCAGTCCGGGTGCGCCGCCAGCAGCGTCATCAGGCCCGGATGCAGAAGCGGCTCGCCGCCCAGCAGCCCAAAAAACGCGTTCCCGTGGCGTTTCGCATCGCGGATCACGCGGTTCAGCACGTCCAGGCCGAGCGCCTCCCGGGGGGCGTCGACGTCCACCCAGCACCCCTGGCAACGCAAGTTGCAGCTGTTGATGATCGACAGGTGCAGAAACGGCGGGAACACCACCCCGCGCCGCAACCGCCGCTTGAACCGGAACATCGACCGCGCCCCCTTCACGCCGAAATTCCAGACGAATTTCCACAACACCCGAGCGTCCGTCGTCCGCCACACCCGGTACAACAGCCGCGCCACCATCTCAGTCGCCTCCTTTCCGCGCCGCCTCCGCGCGCGCCCTGGCCTCCTCGGCGCGCCGCCGAATCTCTGCCGGCGACGGCAGCGACATGAGCACCTCGGGCGGAATGTCCGCCGCCGCGGCCATTTGGGCCAGGCACTTCCGGCGTTCCTCCAGCGCCTTGTCCGCATCCTGCTCCGCCGAAAACCGCGTTTTTCCCCGGGCGCTGCGCTCCCGCAGCACCCGATACACGTCGCCGCCCAGCAGCGCGGAAATGTCCACCTTGATCGCCTCGCGCGCCGCGTGGGACGCCTCAACGTCGTCCCCGTTGATGGGGCTGCGGGGATATTGCGGGAAGATGATCGCCGCCTCCGGGCAAACCCGGGAGCAGGCCGGGCATTGCGTCTTGCAGTTCTCGGGCGATTCCACCCGGATCCGGTGCTGCGCGTCGAGACCAAACACGCCAAACAGACAAAACCCCAGGCACTGCATGCAGTTCGTGCAGCGCGCCTCGTCGATCACCGGAAACCACGGCGTCCAGTCCTCCGGCGCCGCACCGGCCCGCGCCGCGTGTTCCGCGTCGATCATCCCCACCACCCGGGCCGCATCCCATCCCCGGACGTCCCTGCATCCGGGAGGCGCGTCTTGCTCACACTGTCCCATCACCCATTCGCCGTGGCCCTGCGCGAGCGGCACACCGCCCGGCCCGGTCGCGCGGCTGACCGAATAGCCCCGCGCCAGCAAGCGTTCGAGCAACTCGAAACGCGCCGCCGCCGCCCATGGCGCGGTGCCGGCGCCCTCATACAGCACCACCCGCGGGGTGAGTTGACCGGCCACGCTCATGATGTCATCGGCGCCGGCCCCGTTCCATGGGAATCGCGCCCGGGTTTTGGGTTGTCCATGGCGGCCAGGTTCGGATGCAACCGGGGGTCGAGCATGGCCGCGACAACCGCCGGGGCCGGTTGCACGCGCATGTTAAGCACTTCCGTTCGGGCCTCGGACAGGGCCGCCTGGCCTGCCGCGAAAAGCCAGCGAACCGCCCGTGGGTAGCATGCGGCGATCTTCAACGGGCCGCCGGCCGCAAGCCGCCGCAGGAGCGGGTCCTGGCGCGCCGCCAGCGCGCACAGGTCGGCCACGGCCTCGAACGAGGCGCCCGAGGCGCACAGTTGCCGCAGCACCTCCGTCTTCACCTCGGGCGGCACCACCCGGGCGTGGGCGCAATGGCAGTAGAGAAGGTGCGGGGGCTCAGTCATGGCGGACCCGGCCTAACCCGCATTCTCACCGTCCGGTGAGCAATGCAGGCCAAGGCTCATCGGCTTCGGATGACCGGCGAGGGACGCTTTCATATCAGCACCGAAGATGTTGCGGCAGGGCCATGAAATCAAGCCCGGCCTTGCCGTCAGGGCGAAGCGGGGAAGGTCGCGGTGAGCGTGGCGTCGCCGATGTTGCCGGGCAGGGTGACCCACTCGCCGCCGAAGCTGGGCCACGGGTTGCCATTGAGGGTGGCACTGCGGATCGGCAGGGCGCGGGGGTGGCGGAAGCGGACGCGGAGGGTTTCGGGGGGATTGCGGGTGGGGCCTTTGAGTTGGCAGAGGAGGTCGCGGTCGCCGCCGGTGTAGAGGACGCTGACGGGGCCGAACCAGGTGGCGGCTTTTTCCATGCCGCAATGCCGATTCGGGGCCAGCCACTCCCGGGGCACGGCCTGGCCGACGAGCAGGGTGCGATCGTCCTGCTCGCGCACGAACAGGTGGCGCAGCCAGCCGGCGCAGTTCGCCTCGTCGCTGCTCTTGAAGTGGTCGCCGCGCCAGTCGCCCATGGCGGGCAGGGCGTGTTCGGTATTGAGGCGGACATCGGGGAAATAGCTGACGGCCTGGCCGTTGAAGAGGGCGCGGAGGGCGTGTTTGGGTTCATCGCGGAAGAGGTAGGGTTCGACATCGAGGAGCAGGCAGGCCTGCATGCTCATGCCGCCGCGGCCGAACCAGTGGCGTTCGAAATTGTCGAGGGTGTAGCCGTATTGGTTGGAGAGATAGAGGTTGTCCTCGTAATCCTTGACGATCCAGGTGCCGAGGTTGGAGTTGGGGTCGATGGCGCGGGTGATGAGGAGGTGAAGGGCGCCTTCGAGCGTTTCGCAGATCCAGCCGAAGGTGCGTCCGCGGCGGTGGACGTGCGAGGGGACTTTGGGGATGGCGGTGCCGTCGCGGAGGCGGACGACGGGGGATCGTTCCATGGCCGTGGTGAAGTTGGCGATGAGGGCGTGGTGGTAGTCGGTGGCGGCTTGGCGGAGGCGCCGGGCCTCGGGGTGCCGGATCTGTTCGAGCGCCCAGGCGGCCGAGTCGAGGCCGCGCCAGGTGTAACAGCTCGTCGAGAGCCACGTCCACCAGTCGCCGATGTCTTCCAGGCTGCCGCTGGGCAACAGGCCGCGCTCCAACTCGTGCCGGTCCGCCGTGCGGGCCGTCTCGCGAATGATCCAGTCCGCGCCCTTGACGATGCCGCCGGCGGCGCGTTCGAGCCAGGCCTGGTCGCGGGTGAACCGGTAGTGTTCGCCGAGCATCCAGAGGATCCAGCCGTGGTGCTGGTTGTAGCCGCCCGCCTCGTACCCGCCGGCACCGTAAAGGACGCCGTCCTTGGACGCGAACGAGCCCGGCAGCGCGACGGTGCCCTGGTAATGGAGCCAGGCGTCGAGGCAATCCCGGGCTTCCCGGTGGTAGCCCCGGCGTTCCAGGTCCACCACCATCATGCACGACTCGTTGCCATACGCGCCGTAGCCGAACGACCCCACCCGCGCAAACCGGCGGTCGCTGCCGGGTTCGCGCTCGCAGTTCACCAGCAGGTGCATCGCGTGCGAGCGGTAGAACTCGTTGAGCATCGGCTCGGGAGTGATGAGGCTCGCGCTCTGGTTGAGGCGCTGGCGCCAGTAACCTGCCACCGCCTTGCGTTCGGTGTCGAAATCCAGCCGCCGCAGCGCGTCGTGCTCGCGCCCCGAGGTGAGCACCACATAGGGAACTTTCACCACCACCGCCCGGGCCTCGTGCGGCCCCAGGGTCCAACGCCAGCCCGGTTCGCCCTCCGTCGTCGCGCCCCCCGCAAAGCCCGAGACGTGTCCGCGCACATGGTCGCCATTCCAGATCAGACCCGCCCCGTCGAGCCGCAACCGGTCGAAGGCCGGACCGCCCCCGAACTCCAGAGGCAGGGCGACAGACTTGGATTCGCCGGTCGTGTTGGTGAACGCAAAATGGGCCATGAACACCGCGAACGCGTCCCCGGGCGGCGCGGGGTTGGCGGCGGGCGTGGAGGCATGCGTCGTCCGAGCCCGTTCTTTCGATGGCGGCGGGGCGGTATGGGGCGCCGCCGCGTCGGGTTCCCGCCCTGGGTGCGCCCAGGGCGTGAGCGCCTCGGTCCGAGCCGTGCCGCCTTCGAGCTCAGTGACGAACGCCCGTTGCTGCACGCGGACGCCGTCCAGGTGCCACGTGGTCGCACAGATCGGCAGCGAGGCCTCCTCCAGCGTCCGGTGGGAAGGCTTCGACGGCAGTCCGAACCGCAGCTGCACCCCGCCTTTTTCGAGCGACAGACGAGGGGTGTCCCGGCCGGGACGGTTGCGCAGATAGTGGTCATTGGAGCGCCAGTCGAGGCTGCCATCCGCATTGAGCCGGAAACGCTGCCGTCCGCCGTCGAGGCCAAGTGGGAAGTAGATGTGCGATTTCTTGGGCGGCATGCCTTCCCAGGCCGCGCGCCAGGTTTGCTCGGGTAGAGCGGCGACGCGGTCATGGAGCGTGGGCGTGCCGCGCCGCTGCTGCTCGGCGCCCAGTTCGGCATAGCTGCGGTCGTCGCCGGCCAGTTGCGCGATCACGCCAACGTGAGGCATGAACAGGGGCCCGCGCAGCAGGTCGTCGAATTTGAGCGTGAACGCGGTGGACCCCTGGCGCACCGTCAGCAGCGTCCGGTCGAACGTGTTCGGGTCGGCGTTGGTGACCACGTTGAGGTAAACCCGGTAATCGGAGGGCGCCCGCCGCTCGGTGCTGAGGACCCGCCCGTTGAACGCCTCCAGGGTGGGCGGCTCCGAAAGGGGAGCGTCCCAGACCAGCCGGACAGCCCGCGGTTCCGTTCCGGAATCGGTGAAGGCTTCGAGCCGTTCGAGGACGGGCAGGGGCCGGTCCGAGGCCACGCGCAACTTCAGCGTGTACCGGAACGCGGCCGGGTATTCTCGGAGCTTGGGGAATTCCTTCGCGTTGACGGGGCGGAACGCGAACACGATGGCCTTGCCGTGTGCGACCGCTTCGGTGTCCGCCACGCGCCAGTCGTACTTCCACCAGTTGCCCAGTTCCATCCACCCGATGTTGCCGCCGCCCGGTTCGCGATCTTTGGGAAGATGGCGGTCGGGCCACCAGCTGCCCCAATACTCGAGACGCACCGTTTCGGGCGCCGGGGCGGCGTCAGCGAAGTGCGCCACGACGCGGTGGATTTCTCGCGGGTCTTCCCACAGGAGGCCGTTGCCTTTCGGGAGCGGGAGGGCGAACGGGGCGGCGTCGAACGGGGCGGCGCCGAGGAGCGGGACTCCGGCTCCGGCGATAAGAAAGATGGAAAGGGCGGCACGGGCGGAGGGGAGGCGCGCTTGCATGCCGTTCTTGTGTCATGCCCGGGTGGAATTGTCCATGCTGAATGGCGCAGATCCGAGATCGGAGATGGGGGCGGAGGAACACCGAACGCTCAACGTCCAACGTCCAACGCTCAACGCTCAACGCCGATCACCGCACGCCGAACGCCGAATGCTGAACACCATATTCAATGGCCCGCGCGCGAGCTCTTGGGCATTCGATATTCGGCGTTCGGCGTTGGGCGTTCGATGTTCGTCCCAGTTTCTGTCCCAAGAAAGCTCCGCTGCCGCGGCGGAGATGGGGGCTCGCAAGAAATGACTTTCAAGAGTCGACGAAAGGTCCGTTCACTGGGCACCTCAAATTCGCGCGGCTTGCCGCGTCGGGCCTGACAGCGCAGGCGACGGCGTTGGCCGTGGTTGAGACTGTGGCCAAACTGGCGCTGCCACTCCTCCGATACCCGAGCACAGACCAGCTTGAGCACACGCCACGCCAGGTTGGGCCAACGACCCGTCGAAGGCAGAACCTCGGGATTGATCAACCGCACGGTCACTTGATCGAGCAGCCGCTCTTGGGCCGGCCAAGTCGCCATCCGCTGATTGCAATGAGAGCCTGACATGCCGGCAGCAGATCAGAAAGTCAGCGGGTGGGTCACAGAATTCTTTTATCCCTTTGAGAGTGCTACTCTTCCACCGCACCTCGTCAGGCGCCATCCCGGCCGGGAGGGGCTCAGGCGTAGCGTCCGAACTCCCGCCAGGCTTCCCACATGGCCATGAGGTTCTCGGGCGGCACGTCCGCCTGGATGTTGTGCACGGTGTTGAAAACGAACCCCCCGCCGGGCGCCAAATCGTCAATGTGCCGGCGCACGTCGTCGCGCACCTCCTGCGGCGTGCCGTGCGGCAGGACGCGCTGCGTGTCCACCCCGCCGCCGTAAAACGTCAGGTCGCGGCCAAATCGCCGCTTCAATTCACGGGTGTCCATGCCGGCGGCGCTGACTTGGACGGGGTTGAGGATCTCGATCCCGGACTCGATCAGGTCCGGAATCAGGGGGGCGACGGCGCCGCAGGAGTGGAAGAAAATTCTTACGGGGACGCGCGCGTGCTGCTTGATGAAGCGGAAGAGTCGGGTGTGGCGGGGCTTGATGAATTTGCGGTACATGGCCGGGCTGCACAGGAGCCGGTCCTGGCTGGCCAGGTCGTCCGCCTCCGAGACCATCATGACGTTCGGGCCCAGCAGTTCCAACGCCCTGGCCCAGTAGCGCATTTTGATGTCGCAGATAATGTCCATGAGCGCCTCGACGAAGGCGGGGTTCTCCACCATGTCGCAGAAGAACTGCTCGAAGCCGCGCATCCAGAGGGCGATTTCCCAGATGCCCGGCGCATTGCGGCCGAGCACGTAGGCGACCTGCTGGCGGTTCATCAGGGCGTCCGCCTGGCGGGCCATCCCCTCGAAGCGCGCCGGGTGAAGCGGGTCGGGGAAGGGGAATCGCTTGAGCTCCTCGAGGGTGTTCACCTCCGCCAGGGGGTGGCGCCGCATGTCGTAGTAAAAACCGCCCTCCAACGGCATCCACCATTCGATGCCCCATTCGTCCTGCATCTTCGCGTAGCCGTCCTCGGTCCGCTCGGGGGGGGTGCTCCCGGGGACGGCCTCGGGGTTGATCCCGTACACGTCGACTTCGAGCCGCTGCTTGACGTCGTCGTGCACCTGCGCGAGTTGCTGGATGGGGTCTTCGATCTCGATGGGAACCTCCGGCAGACCGAGGTGCTGTCGCAGGCGCCGATAGGCCACGTGATGGATGCCCGTGAGAATGGTGCCGCCCAGGTCGAAGGGGACGTGGTCGGGTTCGTGGTGGTCGAGGGCGACTTCAACGCGGCGGCGGCGGGTCCAGGACGATGCGGTCGGATCGCTCATGGGTGCCGAAAATGCCGCAGCCCGCGCGTCAAGTCAACCCAGCGCCAGCAGCACCCCCATCCCCGCCACCGTCGTGAGCAGCGTGACGGGAATCCCATACCGCGCGTAGTCCCAGAACCCCACCTCGCAGTGGCCGCGGGCGGATTCGACGACGATGCCGAGTCGGAGCACGGCATATTCGAGCGCCAGGCCGGAGGCCGCCACCGGCAGCAGTGCGGCTGAGAAGTTGAGGAACGACAACCCCGAGAGGTTGCCGATGATCATGTTCTGGGGATTGCCGACGAGCGTGGCCACGCTGCCCAGGTTGGCGCTCATGGCGAGCGCCAGCAAATAGGGCGGCAGGGGGAGTTGGCCTCGCACCATCACCGCCACCACCAGCGGCGTCAGCATCAGGCAAATCGTGTCGTTGACCAGCAGCGCCGACAGCACGCCGGCCGCCAACACCACGCCTCCTGCGTCCTGCGCACCGCCCCGGGCCGCGCCCTCACGGGGCGCGCAACGAGTCGAACCAATCCAAAATCCACGGCATCGCCGAAAAAATGCAAGTGCCATGCGTGCCGGCCGGGTCGGGATCGATGAGGCGCACCCGGTTGGTGTCGGCTCCTGCCGCCACGAAGCTGGTGTAGGCCGCGACCGCGTTCGTGTAGGGCACCACGTCGTCTGCCGCGCAATGATACAGCCGCGTCGGCGCCCGCGGTGCCCAGTCCAGCACGTCGTTCTCTCTCAACACCGCCCGGAACGGATGATCCGGATCGCTGGTGAACGCCTCCAGAAACGACGGCTGCAGAATGTCCCGCGGCACCCCCGACGCCGGCATCGCGTCGTCGATCTCGCCGCCGGCATGCTGGCCGTCGAACAACGGCGGCAATGTGCTCGCGTAAGGCTCCACCAGGATCTCGGCCGGATCCTCGAACAGCCGGTAGATCGTGTTGTAGGTGAACAGGACATACGGCACGTAGTTCGGCGACGGGTAGGCGCGCGGCGCCGTCATGACCGCCGCCATCGTGCCCGACAGGTCATACGGCCCGTCCGACGGCGCCGAGGCCGTGATGCTGAATTCGGCGGCGTGTTTTCGTTCCATCTCCTCCTGGGCGGCCAGTGTGACATACGCCCCCTGCGAGTAACCGAACAGGAACAGCCGGCTGCTCAACCCATGCGGCATGTCCTGGCCGATCAGAACGTTCGTCGCCACGCTCGCCCGCACCGCCCGCAGCATGTCCACCACCGCCGTCGCGCTCGAGCGCCGGTGCACATACGGATGCACATTCGTTGAGCCCAAACCCAACCCCACATAATCCGGCATCGCCACCGCATACCCGTGCGACGCCGCGACAATGCCGATCAGCCGCTCCTCGCTGCTCTCCCCTGACGGCGCATCCTCCCGCCGGTGCACCGTCCCGTGCTGGTAGCTGAACAAATCCGCCGGACCCGCCATTCCCACCGGGACGAACAACGCCCCCGAGGCGGCCGTGGGCCCGAGCAGCCCGTCCAGCGTTTCATAGTCAATCCGATAGGTATTGACCGCGTAGGAGGCGCCAAACGGGATGTCAATCCCATAGCTGGCTTCCGCCAGCCCAATCAGCCAGTCCACCATGTCCCGGGTTGCCGAATCCTGGGCCTGCACCCCCGATACCCGGCCACGCTCGGTCACTGCTAACCGGTAAAACCGCGCCGGCTCCGCGCCGAGTGTGTCCAGAAACGACGTGTCCGCGATCGGCCAGTGGTCCCACGGGAACAGCGGCACCCACCGGAAGCTCTCCAGGCCGCTCCGGTGCTGCAGCGTATACACCTTGGCCGGCCCCTGGCCGGCCCATGACAGCCGCGGCCGCCCCTGGTCGAGCTGCACGCCAAGCTCAAAGCCCTGGCCGCCCAAAGGCACGCATCCCCAAACCAGCACCCCAAGAATCCGGACTGCCACGGGAACATTCATAAACGTCCGAGGATTGTCGTCGTGTTTGCGATGGATTGATTGGCGCCGGAGGCCATGCGCCGCCAGCCCCGACACCCTGCCAGCCCACGGGCCGTCTTTCAAGCAAAAGCGTCCGGCATGCGCGGCGGCGGCGGCGCGCGTGGACGCGGATGCCGGAGCGGCCCCCGTCATTCCGTGCACAATACGGCTTGCGCAAGGGACGCCGGTGGCGGGATGCTCGCGGGCATGAACACGATCGCCTTTCCTGTTGCCGTGTGCCCATGCGCCGCGGTCCGGCCCGCGCCGCTTCGGTTGGGGCGCGGCCGCGTTGTTTGGCGGGGCCGCCTCTGGAGTGCGGCGGTGCTGGCTGGTTTGTGGGTGGGGTCGGGGCCGGCGGGCGCGGGGGTCTTGGATGATTTGATCAAGCCGCAGGAAGGCCGTTCCCGGCGGGCAACGTCGACCATGCGCATTGGCGAGGTGCGTCGCGGCGGCAGCGAGCGGAAGCTCGATCCGAAGGCCGATCCCCGGGGGGATCTGAATGAAGCCAGCAACTACGACAACTTTCGTGTGCCGGCGGGGGAGACGCATGTGCTGTTGGACGAGCGGGGGCCGGGGGTGATCACGCATTTGTGGATGACATTTCTGGGGCCCGAGCCGCAGGCGTGGGCGAAGGAGGGGTCGGCGAACCACCAGGAGATGCTGCTGCGGATGTATTGGGACGGCCAGGAGCGGCCGGCGGTCGAGGCGCCGGTGGGCGATTTTTTTGCGAACAGTTTCGGCAAGCGCAGCGAGGTGACGAGTCTGCCTGTGGTGGTTGAAGACGCGGATTCCTACAACTGTTTCTGGCAAATGCCATTTCGGAAGTCGGCGCGGATCGAGCTTGTGAACCAGAGCGACAAACCGGTCGGGCTGCTGTATTACAATGTCGATTGGATTGAAAAGGACGCGCTCCCGGCGGACACGCCGTATTTTTACGCGCAATACCGCCAGGAATACCCGGCGGTGAGCGGGCGGGACTACGTGGTGCTCGAGACGCGCGGCAAAGGCCATTATGTGGGCACCGTGTTGTCCGTGCGCACGCGCAGCCCTTCGTGGTTTGGCGAAGGCGACGAGAAGATTTACATCGACGGCGAGACGAAGCCCTCCATCTGGGGGACGGGCACGGAGGATTATTTCCTGTCCGCCTGGGGGCTGAAAACGACCCAGACGCCCTATTTCGGCGTGCCCTGTTTTGACCAGTGGGGCATCGTGGGCGGCCACACGAGCGCCTACCGCTGGCATGTTTGCGATCCCATCGTGTTCCGCACCGGCATCAAGGTCACCTTCGAGCATTTCGGCTGGATCGCCCCGGACGAAAACCCGGGCTACCGAAGCACCAGCTGGAACGAGCGCGAAGACGACTATGCCAGCGTGGCGTTCTGGTACCAAACCGGCCTCCCCACGTTTGACGCGCGCGCGCCGCATGCGCGCGCGCGCCGGCTGCCCAGTCTGGAGCGTGTGGTTGCTTGCGCGCGTGAGGTTGTCGACGGCAGCCGGCACGGGGTCGGCAGCGTGTCGAAACAGTCGCTCGCGTTTTACGAGGGCCCGCAGCTGTTGTACCGGGCGCCGTCGGCGGACGGGGCCTGGCTGGAGATTCCGTTTGAGATCAAGGTCAAGGAACCGTTGCGCCTGCTGTTGACGCTGACGAAGTCCTACGATTTCGGCCGATACCAGCCGTATCTCGACGGCGTCAGGATCGGCGGCCCCCTGGACCTTTACAGCGCCGAGGTGGCCACCGAAGAGGCGCACCTGCTGGATTTCTGGCCCGAGCCCGGCGCGCACACCGTCCGGCTCGAATGCGTGGGCAAGCATGCCCTGTCCCAAGGCTACTTCCTCGGGATCGAAGCGGTCCGGCTGCGCGAACGCCGCCCGCGCGTGTTGCGCTACGGGCACGACAAGGACAAGGACTGGCGGCGGGACCCGAAGTTGTATCGGTGAAAGGCGCGTGGGTTGGGCCAACGGACCCGCAAACCACAGTCATGCCTCTGAACATGCTGACGCCGGCCGGCAACAGGCGCTGGCGAGCCCGGGCGGAAGGCGTCCCCGGGCGGGCGCCGGGGATGTGGCGGCGCCGCCGCCACCGTGCCTGGCCGCGCCTATGCCCGTCTGCGCGGGAGGATGGCCGCGTATGACTCCAACCCGGCAGCGCGAGACGGCCCGGCAGCGCCTCACCGACGGCCCGCTGGATGTGTTCATCATCGGCGGGGGGATCGTCGGAGCCGGCGTGGCGCGGGATGCGGCGATGCGCGGGTTGCGGGTGGGGCTGGTGGACCAGCACGATTTCGCGTTTGGGACCAGCAGCCGTTCGACCCGTTTGCTTCATGGCGGGCTGCGTTATCTGGCGCAGGGGCGCCTCGGGCTCGTCCACGAGGCCAGCGTCGAAAAGACCATTCTCCACCGCATCGCGCCCCACCTGGCCGAGCCTCTTCCGTTTCTGTTCCCCACCTACCGCGGCAACCGGCACTGGGTGTTATGGCAGCTCAAGATTGGGGTCAAGCTGTATGATATCCTGTGCCAGGGCCGGAACCTGGGGCGGTCCACGTGGCTGGACTCGCGCGAGGTGTTGGAGCGGGTGCCGGGTCTCTCGGCCACGAACCTGACCGGGGCCGTGCGTTACTTCGACGGATTGACCAACGACGCGCGGCTGGTGCTGGACACGCTGCGCTCAGCGGAGCGCAGCGGGGCCGTGTTGCTGAACTACGCGAAGTTCCACGCGGCGGCCCGCAGCGGCGGCTGGACGTGCGAACTCGAGGATCGCGTCACGGGCAACGCGCTGCGCGTCCGTTCCCGCACCGTGGTCAACGCGGCGGGGCCGTGGGCGGAGCAGGTCCCGCACAGCCGCGTGAAGCTGCGTTTGACAAAGGGGATTCATCTGGTGGTCGACCGGGCCCGGCTGGCGCCGCCGGACAGCGTGGTGATGACGGAGGGCAAGCGCATCCTGTTTGCCATTCCCTGGCGCGAACGCACCGTTTTGGGCACGACGGACACGGACTATGCCGGCTCGCTCGACCACGTCACGGCCGAGGCTGCCGATGTGGACTACGTGCTCCAGGTGGTCAACCGGTTCTTCCCCGCCGCGTGCCTGCGTCCCGCCGAAGTGATCAGCGTGTGGGCCGGATTGCGCCCGCTGATCGCCTCCCCGCGCGGCAAGCCTTCGGACATCTCGCGCTCCCATCAGATCCGCAATCCCGAGCCCGGCTGGTGGGATGTTGCGGGCGGCAAGCTCACCACCTACCGCCGCATGGCGGAGCAGACCATCGATGCCATCGCCCGGTGGCTGAGCCGGAACTATCCGCGGGCGCCGCAAGTGGCGCCGTGCCGGACGGCGGGCCAGCCGCTTCTGCCCGCGGCCGAAACCGCCGGGGTGAGCGGCATCGAGCCTCCGCCGTGCACGCGCGACGTGGTCGAACACTACTGCGCGCGCGAATGGGCCGTGCATGTGGAGGACGTCATGGTGCGGCGCGCCAGCTGGCAGCAGTATTGCCCCGACGCCCGCCAGCGGGCCGAGCGTGTTGCCGACTGGATGGGCCCCAGGCTGCGCTGGACACCCGAGATCCGCGCGGCGGAGCTGCAGCGGTATCGCAACGCCGGCGCCTTGGGTTGACGGCGGATTCCGGGCGCGCCGTGTCGTTCGGGCGTGGCTTGCGCGGCGCCGAGGGCTACGGATGGCGGGCGCCGAGAGCGAGTGCCTTGACGAGGCCGTCGATGGTATGTTCGCGGGCTTCGAGCGCCGGGGTGAGACCCAGGGCGGCGAGCGCCTTGGTGGTCTCGGGTCCGATGGAGGCGAGTCTCATGCGGGGAAACCGGGCGAGGAGGCCTGGCAGGTCGAATCGCGCGTGGAAACTGTCAACGGTGGAGCCGCTTGTGAACGTGGCCCACTCGGCGCCTTCCGCCAGCAGGCGCGCGGCGTCGCCGGTGGCGTCCCCGGTTTCCGGCAGGGTCTGGTAGCAGGCGATGTCATCGACGATGGCGCCGAGGCCGGAAAGCGCCCGGGGCAGGTCGGGATTGGCTTTTTGGGCGCGCATGAGGAGGACTTTGAGGTTTTCCATGCTTTCGTAGGCGCCGAGGGCCTTGGCGACGGCGCTGCCGAGGGCTTCCTTGGGCACGACGTCGACCTTGAGGTGCAGCGCCTCCAGGGCGGCGGCGGTTCCGGGGCCGACGGCGGCCAGGCGCAGGGCGCCGAGGCTGCGGACGTCCTCGAATGCCTTGAAGAAATAGTCGAAGAACGCGTGGACGCCATTGGCGCTGGTGAACACGAGCCAGTCGTATTCGCCCAATCCTCCCAGGGCGTCGACCAGTTCCCGCCGGTTCGGCGTGGGGCCGATCCGGATGCAAGGCACCTCCAACACGTCGGCTCCCAGCTCCGCCAGCGGGCGTTTCAGAGACGGGATTTGATGGGCGGCGCGGGTGACGACCACCCGCCGGCCAAAGAGCGGCCGGCGCTCGAACCAGTTCAGCTTGGACCGCTGCGCGACGGCGTCGCCGGCCACGGGCAGGACCCCCGGCACGACCTCGAAGGGGATGCCCGCGCGGGCCAGGGCCTCGGCTTCGTCACCGCAGGAGCCGAACACATACGAATCGCCGCTGCTGAGGCGCACCACGCATTGGCCGGCGGAGGCGCGGGCCACCATCAGCGCGATCGCCGCGGTTCGGGAGGGCGGCTCGGCAGCTGGCGCGCGGGCCAGCCAGATGCGTTCGGCGTCGGGGCGGGCCAGGTGCAGCAGATCGGGATGAACGGTGGCGTCGCACACCAGGGCGTCCGCCCGCCTCATCAATTCGGCGCCGCGCACGGTGAGCAGCCCGGGATCGCCCGGGCCGGCGCCGACGAGATAGACTGTGCCCATGGGTTTCATAGCAGTTTCTGCGCAACGGCGCGTCCCAGCGTTTCGGCTTCCTCGATCGCGGCGCACTCTTCGGCCCGTCGGGGCGCGCCGCCCAGGAACGACACGGCCCGCAGCCGCAGCCGGTGGTGTTCGACGGTGGCGTAGGCGGCGACGGCCAGGTGGCAGCCGCCGCCCATGGCGCGGAGGAACGCGCGTTCGGCGCTCACGCATGCATGCGTGGCGGGGTGGTCGAGCCGGGCGCACACCGCGCGCGCGGAGGCGTTGTCGGCGCGAACCTCGATGCCCAGGGCCGCCTGGCCGACGGCCGGCAGCATCGCCTCGGGGTCGACCGGCACGGCGCACAGGCCGGGCGGAACGCCGGGGCCGGCAAGTTGGCCGCCGGGCCGGATCCGGATGCCCAGCCGCTCCAGGCCGGCCGCGGCAAGGAGCGTCGCGGCGAACTCCCGGGATGCGGCGAGTTTGCGGAGTCGGGTGCCGACGTTGCCGCGCAGGGGAACGACGTTCAGGTCAGGGCGCAGCGCCAGCATCTGGGCGCGGCGCCGGGTGCTGCTGGTGGCGACGACGGCGCCCCCGGGCAGCGTTTCCCACGGGGCATGAAGGGAGTGACGGCGGCGCGCGAGTGCGGATCGGCACGCGAGAACGAGCACATCCCGGACGTCGGCGCGGGCGGTGACGGCGCCGAGGATCAGTGCGGGGGGCAGCTCGGTGGGGAGGTCTTTGAGGCTATGGACGGCCAGGTCGGCGCTGCGGTGGAGCAAGGCCACCTCGATCGCCTTGGTGAAAAAACCCCTGGCCGCGCCGGGGTCGGCCAGCGATGCGGAGCGGAGTTTGTCGCCCGCGGTTTGGATGCGGCGCAGGTGGAACCGGAGGTGGGGAAAGGCGGTTTGACATTGGGCCAGCACGAGTCGGGCCTGGGCCAGCGCGAGGGCGCTGCGCCGGGTGGCGATGCGGATGGGGGTTGGGGCATCAGGCATGGCGGCGCGGCTCACAAGGCGGGGGCGGGTGTTAACGGCAGGCCGCAGCACGAAGGGGATCGCAGGAGGCTGCGGGCTTTGTCGCGGATGATGGCCTCGCAATGGCCGATCTCGGCCTGGCGCCGTTTCAGGGCGTCGTCGGCGATGCCCTGCAGGTCGTCGATATTGTAGAGGTAAACGTCGTCCGCGGCGTGGACTTCCGGATCGATGTTGCGGGGCACGGCGATGTCGACGAGCAACAGGGGGCGATGCCGCCGGGCGCGCATGACGGGCTCGAGGCGGGTTCGGTCCAGGAGATAATGCGGGGCGGCGGCGGTGGTGATGGCGATGTCGACGCGCTGGCACTCGGCGATCCATTCCTCAAAAAGAACCGCGCGCCCGCCCAGCTCCAAGGCCAGCGCCCGGGCGCGCTCGGGCGAGCGGTTGGCGACCAGGACGCCCCGGGCGCCGCGCGAGAGCAGGGCGCGCGCGGCCTTTTCGCCGGTGTCGCCCGCGCCGACGATGATGACCTCGCGTCCGGAGAGGGAGTTGAAGATTTTTTCGGCGAGGTCGACGGCGACGGAGGCGACGGAGATGCTGCCGCGCTGGATGGAGGTTTGGGTGCGGACGGCCTTGGCGATGTGGAAGGCTTTTTGGAAGGCTTGATTGAGCACTTTGCCGGTGTGGCCGTGTTGCAAGGCTAGTTCGTAGGCCTGTTTCAACTGCCCGAGAATCTCGGTTTCCCCGAGCACCATCGAGTCGATGCCGCACGCCACGCGGAACAGGTGTTCGAGGCTGCGCGGCTCGCTGTAGCGGTAGATCTCGTCGGTCAGCGGGTCCCGGTAGCGCGCGCAATGAACCAGAAACGCCCGCAACTCGTCGAATGCCAGGCCCGGCGCCAGCGCGGTGGCGATGTAGAACTCGACCCGGTTGCAGGTGGACAGGATGACCGCCTCGTCAGCGATGTGTTCCTGGCGCAGCAGGTGCAGCGTTGCGGGCACGCGCGCCTGCGCCACCGCGAACTGCTCCCGCAGGGTGAGCGGCGCGGTGCGATGATTCAGGCCGACAACGATCAGTGCCATGGCGGTCGTCTCACGGCCCGTGCAGCGGGGACAGCAGGTGCGTTCCCCAGAACGTCAGCAGCACGAACACAAACGTGCCCGCCACCCCCCATGCCAGACGCTGCCCGCCGCGGGCGAAGCGCCACCGCATGACCAGCAGGACCACGTAGGCCAGCCAGACCAGCGCCGACCAGATCACCTTCGCATCGGCCAGCGGCAGACCCGCGCCCGGCGCGGCCGCCGCCCGCTCGCGGATCAGCACCGGGGTGATCGCCAGCCCGGCGGTGAGCAGGATCACGCCCGCCAGCAGCGCCCGGCTCATCACCTGTTCCAGCCGCTCGATGGGCGGCAGGCGCGACGCCAGCACGCGCGGTTTGTCGAACTTGAGCGTGTGGGCTTGCGTCAGGTACATCAGGGCGGCCACGCAACTCATCCCGAACGCGCCGTAGGAAAGGAGCACCAGCGACGCATGCAGGCTGAGGATGCCCCGGCTGAACGCGCCGTCCAAACCCGGGGTGTCCAGACCCGGGTACAACGCAAACACGCCCAGCGCCAGCAGCACCGGCGACGCGAACGCCCCCAGGAACCGGAGCCGGGACCACCAGCCGATGGCAAGGTAGGCGGCCACCATGGCCCACCCGACAAACATCGTCGCCTCGAAAAGGTTCGTCACGGGGCAGCGGTCCAGCGCGAACCCGCGTTTGAGCATGGCCAGCGTGTGAAAACACCACGCGCCGCCCAGCAGCGCGTAGCTGGCCCGGTCGTGCCGCCGAAAGCCGTGCCGCCACAAAAACACCGCGTACAGCACGCTCACGCCGTAGAAACCTACAGCCACGGCAAACGCACCACGGTCCGTCAGGAAGACCACGATGGCACCTTAACCCAGCCCGCCCGCCGTTCAAGCCGCAAATGCGACCGCAAATGCGCCCGCCCGCCCGCCCGTCCCTCTCACAGGTGTCCATGGCGCGCACGGTCCCGCAGCCCCGCACCCGCGTCAGGTTAAGCGGCTCCCTCAACGCGCGACAGCGGCTCACCCCCCTCAATGACCAATGGATCATGGATAATTACCAGTGACTACTCACTGGAAACTGGTCACTGGAAACTGGTCATTGAGGAGCGTCGTGCCCCTGCCAGGCTCGGAACCCATCGGAACCCTCCAGAAAACGCATGGAATTATCCTGACGCCTATGCGCAGCCGCAGGATGCAGGGAACGACGTGGGGCGGCCGGCTGCGAGATTCCAAGGCGGCTGCGCCGTTCGGACCGCACTCCACCCCAGGCGCGACCGACAACCTCGGAATGCACGGCCGCCGGCCGCCGCGCAACTCCTCGGCGGGCCGCGCGAACCGCGCTTGACGAATCGCGGCGCCGGACCCGACACTTTCTGCCGCACGAGATGCGAACGATCATGAGTTCCCCATGGTTTCCCGGTTCCTTCTTCATGGCCCCTGTCCGCGGCGCCCCCCGCCCGGGCCGGGCGGCGCTCGTGCTGGGGATGCTGGCTGTTGCGGCGCTGCCGGCTCATGCCGGGCTTGAGGCGTGGCGGCTGCGGTGCGAATACCGGGTCGATCCGCTGGGCATCGACACGCCCCAGCCGCGCCTGAGCTGGGAAATGCGCTCCAGCGGGCGCGACCGGCGCCAGACCTGGTACCAGGTGCGCGTGGCGTCCACCGCCGACGCGCTCTCCCGCGGGGACGGCGACCTTTGGGACAGCGACACGGTGGCGTCGGACCAGAGCATTCACGTGGTCTACGAGGGCGCACCGCTCCGTTCCCGGCAACCCTGCTGGTGGTCCGTGCGGATCGGCGACCGGGACGGACGCACCTCGGCCTGGAGCCGGCCGGCGTTTTGGGAGATGGGACTGCTCGACGCGGACGATTGGGAGGCGCGGTGGATTGGGCTTGCGCAATCCTGGGCCGGCGAAGCCGCCTGGCCGCAGGCCCGCTGGATTTGGGCCGCCCCCAACACGGGAGCCGACGGCCGCCCCGGCCGCGCGGAGACCAACCGTGTTCCGGCGGTGACGCTGCGGCGATCGTTTGTGCTGCCGCCTGAACGCCAGGTCGCCCGCGCCATCCTTCGCCTGACGGCCGACGACTATTTCGCGCTCCATGTGAACGGCGTCCCGGTCGGGCATAACGCCGGGAAACCGTATTCGGCAGCGTTCCTTCAGGAATACGACATCCGGCGCCAGCTGCGGGCGGGGGAGAACCGGTTGTGGATCGTGGCCACGAACCGCCAGGGTTGTGCCGGCGTGTTGGGACAGCTCGCCATCGAATTCAGCCAGGGGCCGCCCCTGACGGTGGCCACCGACGGCTCGTGGGAGGCGGCGGCGACCGAGGGTGTATGGGCGGCGGCGACGGAGCTGGCGCGGCCTGGGGAGGCCCCGTGGGACGCTTCAAACTACCCGCCCATGCAGCCCTGCCCGCTGCTGCGCAAGGCGGTCACGTTTCCCCGCCGCGTGCGCCGCGCGCGCCTGTATGCGACCGCCCTCGGCGTCTACGAGTTCCACATCAACGGCAAGCGGGTGGGCGAGGACCTGTTCAACCCGGGCTGGACGGATTATCACCAGCGGGTGCAATACCATGTCTACGACGTCACGTCCCTGCTCCGCCGGGGCGACAACGCCCTGGGCATCGTGCTGGGCGACGGCTGGTATGCGGGGTTTGTGGGATTGGCGGGGCGATGCCGCTACGGGGAGCAGCCGCTGGCCATGGCCCAGCTCGAAGTCGAACTGGCCGACGGCTCCCAGCAGACGATCGTCACCGACGGCTCCTGGAAGGCGGCGACCGGTCCCCTCCGGCACTCGGACCTGCTGATGGGCGAGTGTTACGACGCGCGCCTCGAGCGCCCCGGCTGGAACCGGCCCGGGTTCGACGACACGGCGTGGCAGCCGGCCTCGGTGGTTTCGAAACATGTCCGGCGGGTGGCCGCGCCGGATGCGCCGGTTCGGAAGACCCGGGAACTCCGGCCGGTTTCAGTCGCCGAACCCAAGCCCGGCCGGTTTGTATTCGACCTGGGTCAGAACCTCGTGGGCCGGGTCCGCCTGAAGGCGCGGGGCAGGGCGGGGGACGAAATCACGCTGCGGTTTGGGGAGATGACTCATCCGGACGGCACGCTGTATGTCGAGAACCTCCGGGAGGCGCGGTGCACGGACACGTATGTCCTGCGAGGCGGGGGCACGGAGGTTTACGAGCCGCGGTTCACCTTTCATGGGTTCCGATACGTCGAGCTGACGGGCTGCCGGGGCCGGCCGGGCCGCGACGCGATCACGGCACTGGTGCTTCACAGCGACATGCCGATCGCAGGCGTCTTCGAGTGTTCGAACCCGCTTGTGAACCGGCTCCAGGCCAACATTCTGTGGGGCCAGCGCGGCAACTTTCTCAGCATCCCCACCGATTGTCCGCAGCGCGACGAGCGGCTGGGGTGGACGGGCGACGCGCAGGTGTTTCTCCGCACGGCGACGTACCAGATGGACGTTGCGGCGTTCTTCACGAAGTGGTGTCAGGACGTTGCAGATGCCCAGCGCCCGGACGGCGCGTTCACGGATGTGGCGCCGTTCGTCGCGGCCGCGAGCGGCACGGCGGCGTGGGGCGACGCGGGCGTGCTGTGTCCGTGGACCCTTTACCGGGTGTATGGGGACCGGCAGTTGCTGGAGCGGCACTACGCGGCGGGCCAGCGGTGGATCGCCTATCTGTCCAATCACAGCACCAACGGTCTGCGGCCCGCGACCCGATACGGCGACTGGCTGTCGATCGACGCCGACACGCCCCTGGATCTGCTCGCCACCGCCTACTTCGCCCACAGCGCCGAAACCATGGCCCGCATCGCCGACGTCCTCAACGAGCCCGAGGCCGCCCGGCGATACCAGGACCTGTTCCGCCGCATCCGCGCGGCCTTCAACGCCGCCTATGTCGGCCCCGACGGCCGCATTCGGGGCAACACCCAAACCGCCTACCTGATGGCTCTCGAATTCGACCTGCTCCCCCCCGAAACCCGACCGCGGGCGGTCCAACACCTCGTCGCGGACCTACGCGCCAGGGGGGACCGCCTTTCCACCGGGTTCATCGGCGTCGGGTTGCTCCTGCCGGTCCTGACGCGGGCCGGCCACGTCGACCTGGCGTATCGTCTGCTCACCCAGGACGCGTTCCCGTCCTGGCTGCATTCGGTGAAGCAGGGCGCCACGACGATCTGGGAGCGCTGGGACGGCTGGACGCGGGAGCGGGGTTTTCAGACGCCGTGGATGAACTCGTTCAACCACTACTCGCTCGGATCAGTGGGGCGCTGGCTCTACGAAAGCGTGGCCGGCATCGGCATGGCGGAAGAACGCCCCGCCTTCAAGCGGATTGTGATTCGCCCGCACCCCGGCGGCGGGCTGCGGTGGGCCCGCGCCGAATACCAGTCCATGCACGGACTGATCTCGAGCCGCTGGGAGATCCGCCGCGGCCGGTTCCGTCTGACGGTGGCGACTCCGCCCAACACGCGGGCGGCGGTGCACGTGCCTGCCGGGCGTCTCGAGGCGGTGCGCGAGAACGGCAAGCCGGTCCGGATCGGGAACGGGATTCGGGAGATGTCGTATGAGGACGGGCATGCGGTGTTCGAGGTGGGGTCTGGGCGTTACGAGTTCTCGGCGCCGGCGCTTCCCTGACGCGGGTTTTCGGCAGGGGCCGTGAGTTCCGCGGGGCGCTCCGGAGCATGAGGCGGGGCGCGAAACATTGCATCGGGGGCGGGGTTGGGATAGAACCATGCGCGTGAAGTTGACGACGGTGAACGGCACGTTGCTGCTGCTCAACCTGGGCCTGATCGGCGTGGTCGCCTACCTGGTCAGCCACCGCCCCGGTCCGGCGGCGTCTGCGGCTGCGGGCCGCGGCATCGAGCTGCCGTTGGCGGCCGCCAGGACCACGCAGGTGGTGGTTCGCGGGGTGGCGCCGCGCATTCTGACGGTCACCAACGAGTTCCAGTGGGGGCAACTCGAAAGCGAGGATTACCGGGAATACGTCGCGCGTCTCCGGTCCATCGGCTGCCCGGAGCAAACCCTGCGGGACATCATCATCGCGGATCTGGACAAGCTGCTGGCGCCGCGGATGAGCGCGATTTACGGGCGGCGGGCGGACCTGCAGTATTGGCATTCGGAGGAGGAGGAACTTGCCAACGACCGCGACCATGCCGAGTGGGGGCGGCGGGAGCGGGAGTTGGACCGTGAGAAGCGGGAGATCATCATGGAGCTGCTGGGCGTGGACGTGGTGCGGGAGCGGATGAAGCTCAAGGGGTATCAAGACTACTACGAGCGGCGTCTGGGCTTCCTGCCGGAAGGCAAGCGCACGGGGGTGCGCCAGGTGCTCGAGCGCTTTGACGGGCGCGAGAAGGCTCTGGCCGCGCGGCGGCAGGAGGGCGGCGGGTGGAGCGAGAAGGACCGCCTGGAATGGCAGGATCTGCGCGCGGAAAAGCAGCAGGCCCTGGCGGAGCTGCTCTCGCCCGGGGAACAGCAGCTCTACGAATTATGGATGTCGCCCAGCGCCAACGCGGTGCGCTATGCGTTCTACGGCATGGACGCCACCGAGGAGGAATTCCGGACAGTCTACGATCTCCGCAAAACCTTCGACGAGCAATGGGACCCGGACCAGCTGCGCTGGGAGGACACGACGCAGCTGGAGCAGTGGTCGGAGGCCAAACGCACCCTGGACCGCCAGATCCGGGAAGCGCTCGGCGAGGCGCGGTATCGCGAATACCGGCGCGGCGAGGACCCGGACTGGCACCGGCTGAACGCGGTGGTGACGCGTCACGGCCTGCCGCGCGGCCTGAGCGCCCAGGCATACGACCTCCAGCAGATGTACCGCGATACGCGCGCCATGGTGGAGAACGATCCCGGCCTGGACGCCGCCCAGCGCGACGCCGCGCTCCGCGAGATTGCCGCACAGTCGCAGAGGGCCATCGGCGACATTCTCGGCGACGCGGCCTACGGCGACTTCCGGAACGGCGGGTCCGCCGGGTCGTGGGTGCGATGAGTCAGCCCGCATTTCTCGCCGCCCGGTGAGAAATGCAGGTTCGGGGCGCCATGGACAGGACGCCGGCCGGTCGTGTCGGAGCTCGTGTGGCGGTGGCGGGACGCGGTCCCGGATCGCGCGGGATGCCGCGCGCTGAGGGTAGGGCGAGACTCCGTCGAGCCCAAACTTTCGTGCGCCGACCAGGCGCGAAGCGCATGCGCATCGAGCGGGGCCGGCTCAGGGTGGGGGGCGCTGGCCGGAGGCGGGCCAGGAGCGTGGTTCGACGAAGCGGATGTCGGCCTCGACGCCGAGGCGGGAAAGGAATTCGGATTGGATGTCGTTGCGCAATTTTTCGATCACCCAGATGGTGTCGGAGAACAGCTCGGAGGTCATTTGGACGCGGATGATGAGGGAGCGCTCCCGGGCCTGGGTTTCGAACGGTTGTCCGGCGACCCGGGTTTGGGCCAGGACGCCGGCGATCTGGCTTTCGTAGAGGGGGATTTCGTTGACGTGGAGGCGGCGGTCGAGGCGGGTGCCGGGCTTGAGGATGATGCCGGTGCGTCCGCAGGGGCACTTGTCGCGCTGGAGTTCGCAGGCGACCCGCGTGCGGTAGCGCAACAGGGGCATGGCCTCGCGCATGAGCGTGGTGAGCACCAGTTCGCCATCGACGGATTCGACCAGGAAATGGTCTTCCTGGACGTGGAAATGGCCGTGGTCGCACTCGACACAGAGACCCGGGTCCAGCACCTCGCCGAGTCCGAAGCTGCAGCGGACGGGGGTCAGCAGCCGGGCGCTGATCGCGTCGCGGGTGGGGCGGTCCACGGGGCGGGAGAGGAGGACGGTGCGGAGGTGAAAGGCTTGGGGGTCCATGCGCCGTTCGTCCAGGAGGCGGGTCAGGTCGTGGGCGTGGGACGGGGTGGTCACCAGGACCGTGGGCCGGTAATTGCGGAGCATCTCGAGCTGGTAATCGACATGGTTGGGGTCTTCGGCGATGACGCTGGCTTCGATCAGTTCCGCGCCGAGCAGATAGCCCGAGGCGCCCAAGGCGCTGCCGCTGCCGAGGCAGATTTGCACGACGTCGTTGGCGGTGACGCCGCAGGCGGCCAGCTGCCGGGCTGCCAGGCGGCTCCATTGCGCCAGGTCATTGCGGGTGTGTCCGATGATGAGCGGGCGCCCGTCGGGGCCCACGCAGGTGTGCAGGCGGATGACCTCCCGCAGGGGGAAGGCGAACATGCCGTAGGGGAAGCTCTCCGCCATGTCCTCAGGGGTGGTCAGCGGCAGGCGGGCGAGGTCGGCCAGCGACTCGACGCGTTGGCCGGCCAGCTTTTCGCGGTAGCGCCGGACATTGCGTTTGAGGCGGACCAGCAGCGCCTGGAGCCGCTCGAGCTGGAGCTGCTCGAGTTCGGCGCGCGGCAGGGTTTCGAGGCGGGAGGCGGTGGGGGTCATCGGGGGGGAACGATGGGGGTCAGGGCATTCATCGCGGCGGAGGATGGGGGTGGGAGATCAGGCGTTTGGGGCGGAGTGTCCTTTGCCGAGATAGGCCCGTTTGACTTCGGGGTTGTGGAGAAGGTCGCCGGCCTGGCCCTCGAGGATGATCTCGCCGGTTTCCATGACATAAGCGCGATCGGCGATGTGGAGGGTGGCGACGGCGTTTTGTTCGACGACGAGGACGGTGAGGCCGGACTCGGTCATGCGGCGGATTTCGGCGAACACCTCTTTGACGAGCAGGGGGGCGAGGCCCATGGAGGGTTCGTCGAGGAGCAGGAGGCGGGGCCGGGCCATCAGGGCGCGGCCCAGGGCGAGCATTTGCTGTTCGCCGCCGGAGAGGGTGCCCCCGAGCTGGTGGAGGCGTTCGCGGAGCCGCGGGAAGCGGTCGAGCACCAGGTCGAGGTGCAGGGCGCGGTCGGGGTTGTGGTAGCCGCCGACCTGGAGGTTTTCGCGGACGGTGAGGTCGGCGAAGATCATGCGGCCTTCGGGGACGAGGACCATGGAATGGCTGACGCTGCGCCAGGCGGGCTGCCGCTGGATGGGGCGGCCAGCCATGCGGATCTCGCCCCGCCACGGGGGGAGGAGGCCGACGATGGCCTTGAGCAGCGTGGTTTTGCCGGCGCCGTTGGCGCCGAGGAGGCCGACCACCTCGCCGGCGCGCACGTGCAGGCTGATGCCACGCACCACCTCGAGGCTACCGTAGCCGCATCTCAGATTTCTGACCTGCAACAGCATGTTCGAAGTCGCCGCCCAGATACACGCGGACGACGTTGGAGTCGGCTTGAATGACGGACGGGGATCCTTCGGCGATGGGGGTGCCGTTGTGCAGCACCAGGATGTCGTCGGACAGGGCCATGACCAGGCTCATGTCATGTTCCACCAGCAGCATCGTCACGCCCCGGTCGCGAATGCGCCGGATGACCCCGGCAAGGTCTTCCTTCTCCCGGGTATTCAGTCCGCTGGCCGGCTCATCCAGCAGCAGCAGCTCCGGAGTGGTCGCCAACGCGCGGGCCAGCTCGACCATGCGCCGCTGCCCAAACGCCAGGCTCCCCGCCGGCTCCCCGGCCAGCCGCACCAGGTCCAAGTGCTCCAACTGCGCCAGCGCCGCATCCCGGATCTCCCGTTCCTCGCGGCGCTGCCCCGGCCAGCGGAAGGCGCACGCGCCGAACCCGGCGTGCGAGCGGCAGTGGCGGCCGACCATGACGTTTTCGAGCACGGTCATATGGAGGAAGAGACTGGGGTTTTGGAAGGTGCGGGACAGGCCGCGCCTGGCGATCTGGAACGGTTGGAGATGGTGGATGGGGGCGCCGTGGAACGTGACGCGGCCCTGGTCGGGCTTGAGCAATCCGGAGATGATGTTGAACAGGGTGGTTTTGCCGGCGCCGTTCGGCCCGATGAGCCCTTTGATTTGGCCGGGCTCGACCCGGAACGACACCTGGTCGAGAGCCACGAGGCCTCCGAAGCTGTGCCGCACCTGCTGGACGTCGAGCAAGGTCATGTCATTCGCCGGCGCGAGGCGCGGCGCCCGGGGTGGCCGGTGCGGTGGGGAACGGCGCGGCGGGGCGGGTTGGCACAAGCCATCCCAGGGCGCGTTGCAGCCAGAGGCCGGCGGGTTTGAGGGGGCCTTCGGGGGCGAGCGAGATGATGAGGATGAGGAGGGCGCCGAAGACGGCCTGGTCGAGGGAACCGAACCAGCCTCGCAAGGAGCCGAAGTTGATGGCGGTGCTGACGACGGCAGCGCCCCAGAGGTTGGCCATGCCGCTGGCGGCCGCCAGGGCCAGGTAGCGGACGGATTTGATGGCGCCGGCTTCGGAGGGGCTGATGCCACCGGCGTAATGGGTGAAGAAGACTCCGGCCAGGGCGGCGAGCAGGGCGCTGGCGACAAAGGCCTTGAGTTTGAAGGCGGAGGTGTTGATGCCCATGGCATTGGCTGCGGCTTCGCGGTTGTGGATGGCTTGGAACGCGCGTCCGACGCGCGACTGGACGAGGTTTCTGAGGACCAGCAGCAGCAGCAGCACCAGAACGACGGCGATGTAGTAATTCTGCACCCGGACAACGCGTTTGCCGGAGACGACCAGGCCCAGGCCCAGGTTCCAGGGCGGCACGGCGGTGATGCCGTCGGCGGAGCCGGTGAGGGTGGAGCCGAGGACGAGCTTGTGCACGATGAGGCCGAATCCCAGGGTGGCCATGGCCAGGTAGTGACCCTTAAGCCGGAGGGCCGGGTAGCCGATCAGGTGGGCGGCGACAAACGTCAGCAGCATGGCCACGACAAAGGCGGTCCAGGGGGTGGTGGTGAGCAATTCGCCTCCATAGAGGTCTTCTTTGAGGACGAGCACGTGGAGCTGCCGCAGCAGACCCGCCCAGCCGGACTGCTTCCAGGGTGCAAAGTTGTAGGTGGTCAGGACGGCGGTGGTGTAGCCGCCGATGGCGAAGAAGGCACCATGGCCCATGGAGACTTGCCCGGCGTAGCCCATCACCAGGCAGAGCCCCATCACCACGATCGCGTAATACAGCGACATGGTGATCTGGGTGAGGTGCGCCGTCGGCAGAATCCGCTGGACGAACACCGCGATGGCGGCCAGGGCCGCAAACGGCAGCCAGGATTTCGCGAGGCGTGTCACTGTTCCCGGACCCCTTCTGCGGCCGGGCGGCCGAACAGCCCGTGGGGGCGGACGAACAACACGAGCAGGAGGATGGCAAAGGCGGTGACGTCGTTGTAGGCGGCCGGCAGGACGCGCACGCTGAAGGCCTCCAGGATGCCGACGAGCAGTCCGCCGGCGACGGCGCCCATGGGGTTGCCCAAGCCGCCCAGGATGGCGCCGGCGAAGCCTTTGATGGCCAGGGGGACGCCCATCTCGTAATGGGTCATGGTGATGGGCGAGATCATGCAGCCGGCCACCGCGCCGAGCGCGGCGCTCAATCCGAAGGACACCATGCGCATGGTGGGGATGTTGATGCCGGCGAGCATGGCGGCTTCGGGGTTGGAAGCGCAGGCGCGCATGGCGCGGCCCTGCATGGAGAACTTGAAGAACAGCTGCAGCGCGGCCACGACCACGGCGACCGAGCCCAACACCCAGAGCACCTGCGGGGAGATGGCGGCGCCGAGGACGCGCAGCGACGAGATTTCGTTGCCGGTGAAGTAGGGCAGGGAGCGGACCTTTTCGTCCCAGACATGCAGGGCGGCCTCCTGGATGACGATGGAGAGGCCGATGGTGATGATGATCATGTGCATGATGGAGTGGCGGCGGAGGTGGCGGAAGAAGAGCACCTCAAGCAGGCAGCCCAGCACGGCCACTGCGGTCACCGCGCCGACGACCGCCACCGGCAGCGGCGCCACGGCCAGGAGACTGACCGCGATCATCCCGCCCAGCATGACAAATTCGCCCTGGGCAAAGTTCAGCACGCCGGTGGCGCTGTAGATGAGGTTAAACCCGATCGCGACCACCGCGTAGATGCTGCCCTTGGTCACGCCGGACAGCAGGTATTGCAGCGTCAGGCTGTCGTGTTCCATGAACCGCTTGTCCCAAGCGGCAGTGATGTTGGCTCAAAACCGCGCAGCGGTTTTGTAGAGCGAGCCGCGCGCAGACCCACGGCCCTCTCGATGAACACCCACGGTTTGTGGCTCCTGCGC
>JAFGQR010000111.1 GCA_016935555.1 Verrucomicrobiota bacterium | reverse complement strand
GCTTACCCGACCCGCACGCTGGACGACTTGCCCATCGCGGTGCGTCAACAGTCCGATGTTTGCGCGCGGTGGCGCGCCCGCTGCCCTACGTGCGGATCTGGAACTTCATGAGCGGGCTCGCAATTCCACCGCCTCGCGTGAGGGTTCGGCTCGGTCATCCGCGGTGGCCAACAGCGCTGGCGCAATGATGCAGAGCAAAACGAACAAGATCTGGTGCGGTCCATGCATAGAGCAACGGGTTTCCGATTGACTGGCGCAGCTTGTCTGAAAACGGGCGAAGACGCAACTGATGTCGCGGGTGCCGGCATTCGCCAAGCGGTGAGGAAAAGGTCGTGTACGGTTTACTCACCTGCACGAGCACCTGCAATCGCCCGGCTGACGCCAAGCGCGTGCCGACATGCCTGGCGTGCCCGGGGATTCGCAGCTCCGGAGATCCGCGATAGCCACCTCGATCGGTGACGAACCGCGCGGGACCTGACAAGTCCAGTCGATGCGTCGGCGATTCCTTGGGGGCCAAATCCCGGGGGCAAGGAATCGCCACGGGGCCGCGCGCCTCCATGGGCCCGTCGCGCAGTGACGCCATGACAGTAGCCGGGCTGGAATCTGGAACACCTTGTGAACGAACATCTTACTTAGGTCCGGGCTCGGAGCTTCGCTCGCTGCTTGCATTCGGGGCGCAAAGCCGCCCACCATGGCGGGCCTATGACACGAAACGCAGTGCCCAGGATTCCGAAGTGGCCGTTTTTGGCGGGCGACATTCTGCTGTTGGGGGTGGCGGGATGGATTGTGGCGCACGCGTCGAGGCCTTTGATGATGGGGCCGCTGCTCTGCGTGATGGGCAGCGTGGCGATGGGCGCCTGGCTGGCGGTGATCCCGTTTCTGAAGCAATACGAGGCGGCCGTGACGGTGGCGGAATCTGAGACGCTGACGACGGCGGTGGCCCAGATCAACCAGGTTCAAACCCTGGCCAACCAGATCAGTTTTGCGACGGCGCAATGGCAGGTGGTGCAGGAACACGCCGGGCGCACCGCGGAGGAGGCGCGGCAGCTTGGGGAGAAGATGGCGCAGGAGGGGCGCGCGTTCGGCGAGTTCATGGCGAAAGCGAACGACCGCGAGAAGAGCCATCTGCGGCTGGAGGTGGAGAAGCTGCGCCGGGGGCAGGAGGAATGGTTGCAGGTGCTGGTGGGGATGCTGGACCACGCGCAGGCGTTGTATCGGGCGGGTTTGAACTCGGGGCAGCCCCAGCTGATCCGGCAGCTGGGCCAATACCAGGCCGCCTGCCGGGACATGGCGCGGCGCGTTGGCCTCGTGCCCGTTGAAGCCAAACCCGACGAGCCGTTCCGCGCCGAAGAGCATCAACTGGCCGACCCGGCAGGGCCCGTCCCCGAGCAGGCACGGGTGAAGGAAATGCTCGCCACAGGCTACACATTTCAAGGGCAGCGCATCCGCCGGGTGGTGGTGGTGGCGGCGGCGGCGCCGGACGATGGCGATGCGGGGCCGGGGCCCGGGGTTGATCCGGAGCCGCAACAGGTGTAGCATGAGGGCGTTCACGAACGGGGCTTTGCCTTCAGCCGATATGCACGCGGTCTTCCCGCCATGTGTCCGGTCCGCGCCGACGCGCCCGGGTCGTGCCCTCCGGGCCGGGCGGGTATTGGGGTGGGCGCTGGCGGGGGCGCTGGTGGCTGGGGCGCCCCGGGTGGGGCTGCGGGCGGCGGAGGTGATGGAGAGCGATGTGTGTGTGTATGGCGGCACATCAGGCGGGGTGATTGCGGCGGTGCAGGCGGCGCGTTTGGGCAAGTCGGTGGCCCTTGTGGAGCCGGGCCGGCATGTGGGTGGGATGACGTCGGGAGGGTTGGGGCGGACGGACACGGGCAATGTGGGCACGATTGGCGGGTTGTCGCGGGAGTTTTACCGCCGGGTGGGGCGGCACTACGGGGCGAGCGAGTCGTTCGCCTTCGAGCCGCACGTGGCGGAGGAGGTGTTTCTGGGGATGCTGCGCGAGGCAAAGGTGGGGGTATATTACGGGCGGCGGCTGGCGTCGGTGACCTTGCAAGGCCGGCGGATCACGGCGATGATGACGGAGCAGGGAGACGAATTTCGCGCGGGGATGTATTTGGACACGACCTACGAGGGCGACCTGCTGGCTGCGGCGGGAATCACCTTCACCTTCGGACGCGAATCGACCAACGCCTACGGCGAGCCCCTGAACGGCATCCGCGCCCGCACGCCGTCGCATCAGTTCGCCCTGGCCGTCGATCCGTATGTGGTTCCCGGGGAGGCGGGGAGCGGGCTGTTGCCGTTCATTCAGGAGGGGGACGGCGGTGTGCCGGGCGACGGGGACGCCCGGATTCAGGCGTATAATTTCCGGCTGTGTCTGACGCAGGTGGTGACCAACCGTCTGCCGATCGCGCCGCCGGCGGGGTATGATCCGGCCCGCTACGAACTGCTGGGGCGCTATCTGGCGGCCCGGGTGGCCGCGGGGCACCAGCTGACGCTGGCCAGCGTTTTGAAGGTGGACGCGATGCCGAACGGCAAGACGGACATCAACAACAACGGCGCTTTTTCCACGGATTACATTGGAATGAATTACACCTACCCCACGAACACCGCCGCGGCACGGGCGGCGCTCTGGCGCGACCACGAGGATTACACGCGCGGCTTGTTGACGTTTCTCGCAACCGATCCCCGCGTGCCGGAAGCGGTGCGGACGAGCATGGCGGCGTGGGGCTTGTGCCGGGATGAGTTCCAGGACACGGGCGGCTGGCCGCATCAGCTCTACGTGCGCGAGGCGCGCCGCATGGTGTCGGACTACGTGATGACGCAGGCCGACTGCGCCGGAACACGCGTCGCCTCCGACTCGGTGGGGCTGGCGTCGTACAACATGGATTCGCACAACTGCCAGCGCTTTGCCAGGTCGGGCGCAGTCACGAACGAGGGCGATGTGCAGTCGCCGCCGGCGGGCCCTTTCCCGATCGCGTATCGTTCCATCGTGCCGCGGTGGGGGGAGTGCGAGAATTTGTTGGCGACGTTTTGTTTGTCGGGCAGCCACATTGCGTTCAGTTCGTGCCGGATGGAGCCTGTGTTCATGATCACGAGCCAGTCGGCCGCGTCTGCGGCGGCGCTGGCGATGGACGACGGGGTGGCGGTACAGACGGTGCCGTATGGAAAGCTGCGGCTGCAGCTGCTGGCCGACGGCCAGGTGCTCGAGTGGGGCAGCGCCTCGGCGCCCACGAACGGCATCATTCTCGATTCGGAGCAGCCGTCCGCGGCGGTGACGGTGTCGGGGGCATGGGTGTCCAGCACGGCCATTGAAGGCTATCATGGCACCAACTACCTGCACGACGGCAACACCGGCAAAGGCGACAAATGGGTCCGTTTCACGCCGGACCTGCCCGCGGCCGGCCGCTACACGGTGTTCCTGCGGTGGCCGGCCAATGCGAATCGCGCCACCAATGTGCCCATCGCCATCGCCCATGCCGAGGGCATCACGCACCTGGCTGTCAACCAGCGCGTCAACGGCAGCATCTGGTTTCCGCTGGGCACCTTTCCCTTCGAACCCGGCACGAACGGCCATGTGCTGCTTGAAACCACCGGCACCGCCAGCGGCTATGTCATCGCCGACGCGACGCTCTGGGCCCCGGCCGAAGAACCCCTCCTGCCCACGGTCGAGGTCATCGCCTCCGACGCCACCGCAGGCGAAGACGGCCCCGATCCAGCTGTCTTCACGGTGATCCGATCTGGCGACACCACCAGCGCGGTGACAGTGGCTTGCGCGCTGTCCGGCACCGCCACTGCCGGCACCGATTTTCCGGCCGCCGCCGGCTCGCTGTGGATTCCCGCCGGCCACTCGTTCCTCCGTGTCACGATCCTGCCCGCGCCCGATGCGGAAGCCGAGGAGAACGAAACGGTGGTCTTGACGCTTGGGACGAACACCGGCTACCGGCTGGGCGCCTACACGCAGGCCGGCGCAGTCATCCGGGACGGCGGGTTAGGACGCTGGCGTGCAAGCCAGTTCGAAGCCGATGAACTGGCCGACCCCGGCATTAGCGGCCCCCAGGCAAACCCCGACGCCGATTCCCTGGTCAACTTGCTGGAGTTTTTCCACGGGACCGACCCGAAGGCGAGCAACGCGTCGCCGGCGCTGCGGCTGACGGAGGACGCGCTGGGCTGGGGACTGACGTGGAGACGTTCGATGGACGCCGCGGGGCTGTTCCTGCGGGTGGAAGTGTCGCCGGACCTGGACGGGTGGGTCCCGGCACCGTGGGCGGTGCAAGAACCGCAGATCACGGCCGTGCCCCCGTTCGAGGAGTTGCGGTTTCCGTTGGGCGAGCTGCGGCTTGGCGGCGCCCAAGCATTTTACCGATTGGCTGTGAGTCAGACGCCGCTGGCGCTGACGGTAGACGGGGCGCATTGTTTCTTCTCGTTTGACACGGACGCCGGCGGCACCAACGGGTTTCAGGAAGCGGTCACCGCCAACGTGGGTTTTCCCGGCACGCCGGCGGTATCGCGGACGGGCACCCTGCAGGCCGATGCCGGTGGGGCGGAGAGCTTCACGGATTTCACGGGAGTCACCTGGCTGGGAAGCGGCGGTTCGACCACGCCGGGCCATTCACTGGTGTTGAACAACGGGAGCGTGAACAATTCGCTGAGCCTCGAGTTCTCCACCCTCGGCCTGCAGCGGGTGCGTCTCCGGATGGACGTCCGCTCCGCGGCGCAGCCGGGCGGTGTTGCGCCGGCGGAGTTCACCGGTCTGACCTATACGATCGGCGGCGGCCCGCAACCCGTGCCTGGCGCCAGCCTGTCCGTGGTGGCTGACAACGCCTTCCACGAGTGGGCGTTGGATTTGTCGACGCTGACGGCCATCAACAACCGGCCGTGGGTGATGCTGAGGTGGACGATCAAGAACCTGAATGCCACCCCGGCGGAGAGCTTTCGTGTTGACAACATCCAGGCAACGGCTTGGCCGAGCGCGTTTTGATTCAGGGCGTGATTCAGGGTCGGACCTAAGCAATTATTTGGGCGGCAGTGGGTTAAGTATTTCGTTAACGTCATAGCACTGCCTTGGAGGGCTTTTTAAGGCTCGTTTCTTGCCTGTAACAAATGAAGCCTTTTTTAGCGTGTGGAGCCCGCAGGATGGCGTGGCTTCAATTTCAAGCTGGGGCGGGCTCCACACGTTGAAAAAGCTAACGCGTCGACAAGGCAGTGCCTTGGGCGGGATGGGGGGCGGGTGTGGCTACGGCATGAGGCGGTAGCTGAACGCTCCCTTCACGGGCATCACATAGGTCAGGCCGCGGGCGACGCGAAGCTCGGCGGGGCCAATTTCCTTGCGGTCCTTGTCCAGGGCGACTGCCGACCGGGCGGCGACGGCGAAGCCGCACTCGGCTTCCTTGTAAAGGAGGATTTCGTGGTGACCGCCTGGCAGGATACGGCAGATGCCGAGGCCATTGCCGGCGGCTTTGGGCATGCGAACGAAGTGGCCGCGGCCGTCGACAAACAAGTAAGCGGGGGTTGCGGCGTAATCGCAGCGTTGTCCATGGGGATCGCCGCTCAGCACGTCGATCCGGCCGTCGGCGGTCCAGCCTGCGAATCCGTTGGGGGGCAGGTCGATCGTGCGTCCGCCGGTCTCGACGCGCATGCGCTCGGTCCGGCTGCCGTTGACGGCGGTGACGGTGCCGTCGCGGTATTGGGTGACGACTTGCGAGCGCTGGTAGGCGCCGGTGGCGACGGCGGCGGAGGTATTGAGCAGGCGGCCGTGGGCGTCGGCGTAGCGGATTTGGTCGGCGGTGGACAGGCAATAGCGGCTGTGGAGTTGTTGCAGCAGGTAGTAGCTCTTGAGGGCGTTTTGAAGGCCGCCTTCGTAGGTGAGAAACCCCGGGTGCCCGAACGCGACGGTGGCTGCGAGGAAGCGGTCGAGCCAGGCGGGGTCGTTCATGGCGGCGGTGTTGCCGGCGAAGAACATGGACGGGTTGCCCATGCCGAAGTTGCAGCCCAGGTCGTGCATCTGCCGGAGGTCGAAGTCCACCAGCCACGGGTTCTCCGCGGGCCGATAGCTTTGGTCCTGGCCGTAGTTGCCGTCTGTGAGACCGGCGTAGAAACAATGGTAATTGCCTTCGGAATACACCGGCCCGTCCCAGGCCCGTTTCTGTTGCAGCATGATTTCGCCGTAGGCGTAAAACACCGCGGCGAAGGTGCCGGCGCCGGGCGCGCGCGGGTCGTAGTCGACGCGGTGCCAGGGTGCGACGGCGGTGTGGACATCGCAGTAGGCGGTGCTGAAATGGAACTTGGCTTCGATGCGGGGCGCCAGCATCGCGGCATACTCGACGGCCCGGGCCGGTTTCGGCGCGTAACAACGCATCCAGGCGTGCTGCAGTTGGTTGTCCAGGGTGCGGCTCACCATATCGAAGTGCCAATACTCGTTCACCGGCGCAAAGTCCGTGTAGTTATTGTACGGGCCATAGACAAACTCCAGCGTGTCCTGCATCAGACGCGCGTATTCAAACTGCCCGGCGTCGCCCCCCTTGCCCGGGGCGGCGCGGGTGCGGAAGGTGAAGCTCTCGCCGCCGTCGCGCCACCCGGTTTCGTGGTCGGTGACGACCACCTGGGTCATGCCCCAGCGATGGCACTCGGTCCAGTGCCGCGCGTCCTGCTCGCGGTTGGAGGCTCCGTGGGCGCGCCAGACGCGGGTGCCGGTGATGTGTTTCCACGGGGACGGCGGGTTGGGGATGGTGGGGAGCACCTCCTCGTAGCGGGGGGACAGCGTGAGAAAGAACCGCTCGAAGCCGTCGTTACGTTTGCCGTTTGTCAACGGGAGGTATCGCGTGCCGCCCTGGTAGAGGACGCCGTTGGTGTCGATGGTGTTGGCCGCCCACAGGATCGAGCCGTTCGACCGGTACCAATCGACGTTACCCCCCAGAAACAACGGCGCCTCCGCCCCGCCCGACACCACCACCGCCGGACGCCCCCCCTCGGCAGGATAATACGGATTCGTCACCAGGCGCGGGTTCTCGAATCCCACCGCCCGTCCGAACCGCACCTCGCCCACGTGGCCGCCCGGGGCCAACACGTCCATCACCAGCGACTTGTTCCACAGGCGGAAGCGATACGTGACTTCGGCCGCCGCGGCGGCGCGGCGCAGCCGCCAGCGCGACACCACCACGTCGCCGTCGCGTTCGGTGCCGAGATGCTCGGCGGCCTCGGGTGCGACGGCGCCGTTGTGGGCGGCCAGCCAGACGCCGCCGCCCACGCACGGGCGGATCGTGACGCGGCGGCTCGCCGCCAACGCGCCCCTGGCGCCGGCGGGCGGCTGCCAGCTCGCCTCGATGTCGCCCCACGTCCCCGTTTTCGGCTCGAACCGGTAGACGATCACGGCGTCGTCTCCCGCATACCGGAACACAAACGCCGCACCGTCCCGTGCCAAGCTTGTCGCGACATTCGTGGTCAGGTTCGCCGGCAGAATCGTCTCCTCGCGCGTCGGGAAGGGCAAATGGGCCGGCCCGGTGTTGGCTCCGGGGGATTGCCCCGGGAACATCGACAACCCGCGCTCGGGACGGGGCTCGAATTTCAGGGGTGGAAACTGCTCGGCAAAGACGGCTGCGTTGTCGAAGTAGAGATGGCGATCCTCGCGGTTGCGGCCTCCGGTGATGAGCAGCCCGTGGAACCAGGCGCCGTCCTTGACGCGTGCGATCTGCTCCGGGGTCAGCCGGCGGTGCAACAGGTTCCACTCCGTCCAGTCGACGTGGTACAGGTCCACACCGAATTCGCCCCCGGTGGCCCCGGCCAGCAGTGCGACCACGCGCACCTGGGGTGTATTCGGGTCCGGCGCCCAGCCCCAGTTGTTCCCGTACACCCACAGCGTCACGGCGTCGAACGGCGCCGCGATCGGGACCGGTTCGGGGGTTAGGACGCGCACCTGGGGCCGAGGTCCGGTGCCGCGGTAGGTGAGTTTGCCGACGTAGCGCTCCCAGATCTGCTGTTCCCGGGTGCGCTCGAAGCTGGCTTTGGCGTCCTGGCATTCGACGCGCCAGCTGTCGACGTTCTCGAAGTCGACCAGTGGCGGGCAATGGTCGTGGGTGCGCCCCGCCCAATCCAGTTCATACGGCCGGCGCCCGATCGACTCGGCGGACCGGCACGGTTCGGGCGCGACGGCGAGCAGGACGACGAGGACGGGCAGGAGGGGCATGGGCTTCATGCGCCGAGCGTCCCATCCCGCAATGGCGGCGTCAAGGCGGGCGCTTCCCCGCGAAGTGTACGGGGGAGTTGGGCTTGACGCGTATCGGGGGGAACGCGTCCCTACCCATTCGAAGGCCCAACTGGGAACTCAAGGCTGCTGATTCTTCATTTCCGGCTGGGTTTGCGCGACGGCGGTGATGCCCAGGCCCAGCCGCGGCAGCACGTCCCGGGATTCGGTGACGCCGTAATTGAAGATGACGAACCCGCCTGTGCGGTGGCGACGGGTGATTTGGATTTGTTCGATGAGCCGGTCGATGCCGAAATGCGACGACGAGGCGCTGAGGCCGATGCCGGGATAGCACGGCACGCGGCCGGCCCACTCGAGTTGCGAGACCAGCATGTTCTCGAAGCTGCGGTTGCTCGAGGTGTAATCCATCGGGCACACAAAATCCAGGTAGCCGCGGTCGCACCACAGTTTCCAGTCCTGGCCCACCGTATCGCGGTCGCGGGGCCAGTTGCGGAAGACGGCGGCGGAGATTTTGAGATGGGGTTTGAGGGTGCGGGTCTGGGTGCTGACGGCCTGCACGACGGCGGTGATTTGGCTGCGGCGCCACTCGAGCCAGGATTTCTGGAGGGGGCCGTCGCGCAGGACGTCGGCGGGCCAGGCGTTGATGTGGACCGAGGCGTCGTGTTGGAAGCGTTCCTTGCAGCCGTCGCAGAAACAATGGTCGCCCCCGGGATACCGGATGTAATCGAAGTGCAATCCGTCCACGTTGTAGCGGCGGACGATTTCCAGCATCGAATCGATCTCGAGCCGCTGGTTGTCGGGATGCGACGGGCACAGCCACGCTTCCTCCCGGCCGCGCGAGCTGGCCTGCAACCGGTGCTCGCGCCGCAGCCGATCCCGGAATTCGCGGGGGGTTGCGGACCCGAGGTACCAGTTGACCTTCCACACGTGCACCTGGAGGCCGTATCTGTGGGCGGCGGCCAGGCATGCGGCGATCTGGTCGCCGCGCGCCGCGGCCTCCGGCGCCACCGGGAGCACCTTGCTTGGGTAAAACGCCGCGCCGCCCCACAGCATGTTCGGCAGGATCGCCGTGAATCCGTTCTCGGCCAGGCGGCGCACCGCGTCGTCCCATGTTCTGCCTCTGACCCCGAACGCGCTGTGGCACCAGAAGGCGCGGAACTCGCCGGGCTGGGGCGATTGGGCCTGGCAAAACGCGGTTTCCGCCAGGGCGCGCGCGGCGTCGGCGTGGTCGACGGCTTGCGGGTGGTCTTGGCGCTCCAGGGCGTCGCGGGCGGATTGGAGCCGGCGGGCGGCCTGATCGAGGGTGAGCCGCGCTGCGGGCCGGTTGGTGGCGTGGCGGGTGATGAAGTCGGCCAGTTCGGCAAAGGTGTTGAACCGGCTCAGCGCTCCGACGCGATTCAGGCTGGCGTGGGCGGCCTGCCGCCAGACTTCGGGGGCCAGGTGGCCCAGCATGGCGAGCAACAGCCGCCGTTGGTGGGGCGCATCGTCATCCAGCAACACATGCGTCATGACCAGCCCATGCGCCGACCCGAGCACCGCCGCGTGTCCCGTGGGCTGGCCGCGCTCGTCGAGCCATTCGGCAAGCACGCGTCCCGAGTTGGGAAGGGGCTGGAAGGCGTTGATGTTCCAGGAATGCTGGCTGACCCGGGCGGGTGCGCCGGGCAGCGAGCCGGGCGCGCAATGGATTGCGGCGAACTGGGCATTGGGGGTGGCTTGGAGGTGGTGTCCGCCAGCGATGCCCAGGAGCGGCATGAGGGGTGCCGGCACGGTGTAAAACAGCAGCAATTTGCCGCCCCGTTCGACGTAGCGGGCCAGCTCGCCGGCCACGCCTTGGTCCAAGCCCGGGTTGTAAGGCAGCACCACGACCCGCGCGCGGTCCAGGCGCGGGGCCGTCACGTCCTGGTCGCCGATCACGCTGCAGCCCACCCCCAGGGCGTGCAGCGGCTCCGTGATGCCTCCCACGTATTTGCCCACGGTGCGGGCTTCGTCCGGCGAGCGGCGCGCCAGGGAGTCCGCGCGCAGGATTGCCACGCTGGCGTCGCCGCCGAGCACGCCCGTCTTGCGGAGGTTGCGCAGGTAGAACTCCGTGTTGACGGCCCGGCCGCGCCAGGCGGAAAGCCGGATTGTGCGGATCTGCCCCCAGCCTGCCGGCTGCCCTTCGGTGCCGGCATCGGTCTTGTTCACGGTGATCGTGTTCCAATCCGTGTCCGACTCGGGGTAGAAGGAGGCGTGATACCAGCCAGGGCCGCTCTGGAAGTAGAGGCTGAAATACGACACCGGCGACGCATCCCGGCACAGGACTTGAAATTCAACCCCGCGGCAATCGGAAAGATCCAGCGTCACCGCGCGGTCCCACGACGCCCGCTCCATCGGCGTCTCGGCGAACGGGCATGGCAGGCACAGGGCGGGCGCATGGTTCAGAGGGGCGCGTTTGACCTGGGGCGTTTCGCCCATCGGTTTCCACGCGGTCCGGGCGGCGTGGTCATTGGCGTAGTCGCCCGAGTCAATGACAAATTCCGGCGGACTGGCGGCGTGGGCGAGCGGAAGGCATGCGGGCAAGCCGCCGGCGAGCGCGGCCAGGGCGAGCCGGCGAAGGAGGTTTGGCATCATAGGCGGTCGACCTTGAAGCAGGCGGGGTGGGAAAGCAACCCGATTGGGGGCAAACCGGCATGGTGGGGGTTGCCCGGCGCGCTCTGGTGGTACATAGTCACGCGAGGCACATGACCATGATTCCACGACGAACCCTGCTCCCGGCCGGCGCCGCGCTGGCAGGCGCGCTCACGCTGGGGTGCGCCGACTCCGGGACGGCCCGCACCGGCGCCACGACGGAATCGAGCGCGGCCGAATCTGCGGCCAAGGCCGGCGCGACGGAACGCGCGACGCTTGGGGGCGGGTGTTTTTGGTGTATCGAGGCGGTGTTTCAAGGGTTGGAGGGGGTGCGGTCGGTGACGAGCGGTTACGCCGGCGGGACGGTGGCGAACCCGGGCTACAAGCAGGTGTGCTCGGGGCAGACCGGGCACGCCGAGGTGATCCAGGTTGAGTTCGATCCGCAGGCGATTTCGTTCGAGGAATTGCTCGAGGTGTTTTGGGAGGCGCATGACCCGACCACGCCGAACCGCCAGGGGGCGGATCGGGGCCCGCAGTATCGCTCGGTCATTTTGTATCACAGCGAAGCCCAGCGGCGCGCGGCGGAGGGGTCCAAACGCGCCGCGGCCGGGCGTTTTGACCGGCCGCTCGTGACGGAGATTGCGCCGCTGACGGCGTTTTACCCGGCGGAGGCGTATCATCAGGATTTCTACCGGAACAACCCGGAGTATTCCTACTGCCGGGCGGTCATCCGGCCGAAGCTGCAGAAGCTGGAGAAGCGGCTTCAGCGGCGGCGGGGTGTCGCCGCGGCCGGAGGGCCGGGGGCGGCGTTGGACGCCGAGGAACTGCGGGGTGCGCCGGGCCGAGGAGGCGGCGGTCGCGAGACTGAATAAGTTGACATTGGAACGAATCCAATACCGAAAACAGCGGACCCGACAATTTATGCAAGCCATTCATCGACGCCATTTTCTGACCACGGTCGCCGGTTCTGCCGCCGGCCTGTTTGCGATTGCCCCGGCCCGCGCTGCGCAGGGGGCGGAGCCGCCCCCGCCGGTGCAGGTGCCGCTGGGCAAGACGGGGATCATGCTGTCGCGGGTGGGACAGGGCACGGGGATGCGGGGGGGGAACCGGCAGTCCAACCACACCCGGATGGGGTTTGCGAAGCTGGTGGATCTTTTCCGGCACGATTACGATCACGGAGTCACGTTTTTCGATCTGGCGGACTTGTATGGGTCGCACGTGTATTTCCGGGAGGCGCTGAAGGCGATGCGCCGCGACAAGGTGACGATTTTGACGAAGCTGTGGTGGCGGCACGACGGGCGGCTGCCGGAAGGCATGGCTCCGGCTTTCCAAAAGCGCAGCACCGAGATGGCGATCGAGCGGTTCCGCCAGGAGATCGCGACGGATTACCTGGACATTGTGCTGCTGCACTGTCTGACGGCTCCCCAGTGGGAAGCCGAGATGCAGGCCTACATGGAGGCGCTGTCCGAGGCCAAGGAAAGAAAATACATTCGTGCCGTGGGCGTGTCCTGCCACGGGTTGGACGCTCTGAAAACGGCGGCGAAATGCCCGTGGGTCGATGTTCTTCTGGCCCGCACCAATCCGACCGGCGCCAACATGGACGGCAAGCCGGAGCAGGTGGTGCCGGTGTTGCGGGAGGCGCGCGCCAACGGCAAGGCCATCCTCGGCATGAAGGTCTACGGCGAAGGCCGCCTGACGCACATGAAGGAGGAATGCATCCGCTACGCACAAACCATGGACCTCATCGATGCGATGACCGTCGGCGCCGAGACGCCGGAACAAATGAGCGAGACGCTGACCCTGGTCGCCAAACATCCCGCCGCGAAAAAGGCCTGAATCCCCTGCCCCACCCGCCCATGAGAAGCCCATTCCCCGCATGGAGCGCCGGTCTGTTGCTGACGCTGTCGATCGCCGCCCCCGCCGCCCCCGCCGCCAGTGACGTCCGCCACGACACCGGTTGGATCCCGCTTTTCAACGGCAAAAACCTCGACGGTTGGATCGTCAAAATCACCGGACACGACCTCGGCGACAATTTCGGAAACACGTTTCGGGTTGAGGACGGCCTGCTCAAGGTCGCGTATGATCGCTACACGACATTCGGCGGGAAATTCGGCCATTTGTTCTACCGGCAGCCGTTCTCCAACTACATCGTCCGCGTTGAATACCGTTTCGTCGGCACGCAGACGCCGGGCGGTGCCGGCTGGGCGCTGCGGAACAGCGGGATCATGGTGCATGGGCAGGCGCCGGAGAGCATGCGCAAGGACCAGCAATTTCCGGTGTCGATCGAGGTGCAACTGCTGGGGGGCGCCGGGACGGGCAAACGTTCCACCGCGAATCTATGCACGCCGGGCACGCATGTGGTGCTGAACGACAAGCTCCACACACCGCATTGCACCAGTTCCAGTTCGAAAACATACCACGGCGACCAATGGGTGACCGTCGAAGTCGAGGTGCACGGGAGCCGCCTGATCCGCCATGTGATCGAAGGCCAGACCGTCCTGCTCTACACGCAGCCGCAACTGGACGACAAGGATCCGGACGCGCGGAGGCTCATGGAGGCCCGGGGCGGCGACAAGATGCTCCACGGAGGCACCCTCTCCCTCCAGGCCGAAAGCCACCCCGTCGAGTTCCGCAAAGTCGAACTCAAACCCCTTCCGGAGTGACCCGCGGCGGCCCGGCCTTGCGAGACGGGGCGAGGGCGGCCAGGCGGATCATGCAGGCCACCACTGGCGGACGAGATTCAGGGTTTTTTCGGGGGTCTCCTGGAGGATGACCTGCCAGCCGCGTGCGCGGCCGGTCTCGATGTTTTCCGGGCGATCGTCGAGGTAGAGGATGTCGGGGCCCTGGCATCCGGCGAGGTGTTCGAGCGCCTGGTAGATTTTGGGTGCGGGTTTCATGGCGCCATGCTGGTAGGAGTAGATGTATCCGTCGAAGTTCGAGAAGAACGGGAAACTGCGGCGGATCTCGCTGATGGCGAGGTCATTGGTATTGGAGAAGACATAGGTGGGCACGCCGCGCGCCCGGAGGCCGGCCTGCCACCGGATCATGGGTTCGATTGGCCAGAAGACGCCGGCGAAGGTCATTGCAAACTCGGCGAAGGTGCCTTGGTAGCCGGTGGCGCGGCAGACTTCCTGGTAGAACTCCTGGTTGTTGATCAAGCCGGATTCGAACCGGGAAAGCGTCGGCGACCGTTCCACGAAGTCCTGGATGGCGGGGGCGGGCAGGGTTGCCCGCGCTGCGAATCGGCGGGCGGCGATGCCGTAGTCGAAATCCACGAGGACTTTGCCCAGGTCAAAAACCACGGCTTGGGGTTGGGTCATATTCACGATGGGGTGTCGAAGCGTGACCGCGCGTGGCGTGCCTGGCGCGTGGCGCTTCACGGGGAGTGCAGTTCGCGCCTTCCCTCCAGGGCGCGGCTCAGGGTCAGTTCATCGGCGTATTCGAGGCCGGTGCCGGCGGGCAGGCCGTGGGCGATACGGGTGACTTTCACGCCTTTGCGGCCGAGGCGCTGCGCCAGGTAATGGCTGGTGGCGTCGCCTTCCACATCCGTGCCCAGCGCGAGGATGACTTCCCGGACGGAGCCGCCGTCCAGGCGGCGTTCGAGTTCGGCGATGCGCAGGTCTTCGGGTTCGACGCCGTTGAGGGGGGAGAGGGTGCCGCCGAGGACGTGGTAGGTGCCGTGAAAGCCGCCGGCCTTCTCGATGCTCAGGATGTCCACCGGCCGTTCGACGACGCACACCATCGAGCGGTCCCGGCGCTCGTCGGAGCACACCGCGCACGGGTCCTGCTCGGTCAACGCGCCGCACACGGAACAGGGGCGGATGCGTTCGCGCGCGCGCAGGATGGCTTGGGCGAGTTGATGGACGGACTCGGGCCGGCTTTGCACCAGGTGCAACGCCAGCCGTTCCGCCGAGCGCGGGCCGATGCCGGGCAACCGGGTGAGGGCGGCGAGCAGTTCAGCGATGGGTTCCGGGAGCAACGCCATGGGGGGAACACGGGGGATGGGCGGCGGGTGCGGGGCGGCGTGGGGTTGTGGGCGAGGCGCATCGGGTGTTGGCGCGGCTACAGGATGCCGGGCAGGCCGATGCCCTGGGTGATGCGTCCCATTTCGGCATTGGCGATGTCGCGGGCCTGGGTGAGGGCCTGGTTGACGGCCGTGAGCACCATGTCCTCCAGCATCTGCGCGTCCTCGGGATGGAGCGCCTGGGGATCCAACTTGATGGCGGCGAGGGAGCCGTCGCATTTGGCGATGGCTTTCACGGCGCCGCCGCCGCTGGTGGCTTCGACGGTGCGTGAGGCCAGCTGGGTTTGGGTCTGTTCCATTTGCTGCTGCATTTTCGCAGCCTGTTTCATGAGTTTGCCAAGGTTCGGCATCTTGAGCGGGGGTTGGGAGTTGGGGGGGGGTTGGCGGGGGTGTCGCGCGGGGGCTTCACGGCAAGCCTGGCTGCGCGGGCACCGCCCTGAAGGGGGTCAGGATCGCACCTCGACGATCTGGCCCTTGAAGATTTCCAGGGCCTTCTGGATGAGGGGATCGTTCTTGAATTCCTCGATGCTCATCCTGGCGGGCGCAGCCTTGGGGGCTCTGGCGGCTTTGGCGGTTTTGGGCTGCGCGGGTCCGGCGGGACCGTCAACCCGCGGGGCGTCGCCCGGTTCGGACGCTGCGGCCATCCGGGGCGACGGCCCGGGAGCGGTGGCGGCAGGCGGTATTGTTCCTGCCGGCGCGGGGGCCACGGAGTCGGTTTGAACGAACTTGACCTGGGCGCCCGGGTGTCCCAATTCCTGCAACTTGGTTTGCAGCAGGGTCCGGGTCTTGCCTGTGTTCACAAGTTCCATTTGATCGGCCAAGGCCGGCTCGAATCCGATGGTCAGGCAGTTGTCCGCAAACGCCACCGGCCGGGACTGGATGAGGTAGCTGCGCGTGAACGCGCTGGCGCGTCCCACCGATTCGAGCAGTCCCCGCCACAATGCGTCCAGGTCGTTCGCGGCGGCTGGCCCGCCGCCGGCCGCCGGCCGTTCGGGTGACGGCGGCGTTGGAGCGGAGGCGGGTGCGGGGGCGTGGCGCGGCGAGGGGCGGGAGGCGGCAGCCGGGGCGGCGGGGGCGGCGGGGGCGGCGGGGGCGGCGGCGCGCAGGTTGTTCAACTGGGTCAGGACGGCATCGAGGCTGACCGCGTGGCGCGCCTCGACGGTTTTGAGCAGGGT
>JAFGQR010000110.1 GCA_016935555.1 Verrucomicrobiota bacterium | reverse complement strand
GGGTGACGCGCTCGAATACCAGTGGTGGTTCAACGCCGGCCCCATCGCCGGCGAAACCAGCCCGACCCTCACCCTTGCCGCCCCGCGCCCGGCCGACGAAGGCGGTTACACGGTGGTCGTCAGCAACAGCGGCGGCGCCGTCACCAGCACCGTGGCCACCCTCACGGTCGTCCTCGGCGACCAGGACGGCGACGGCATGTCCGACGCCTGGGAATTGGCCAACGGGTTGAACCCCTGCAGCGCCGCCGACCGCGACCTGGACGCCGACAGCGACGGCCGCACCAACTGGGAGGAGTCCGTCAGCGGCACCAATCCGAACAGCGCCTCCAGCGTGCTGCAGGTGACGCTGGTGAACGCCGGGGGCGGGGGCGCCCGGATCCAATTCGAGGCGATGGCCAATGTGGACTACACGATCCTGTATCGCACCAACCTCAGCGTGGGCGAGTGGCTTGAGCTTGAAGACGTGCCGGCGCAGGGCACCGACCATGATGTCGACGTGGTCGATCCCAATGCGGGCGCCGGCGGCAGCCGGTTTTATCGCATCGTCACGCCGATGCGATAACATGCCCTTGCAAAGAACGCCGTTCAGTTGCGTCCTGATGGGGATTTGCACCCGCTTGGAGGATGGACTTGGGGGCTGTCCCCCAACGGGTGCCGGCGGGGCGGCAGCGGCATTTGGGCAACTGCCTTGTTGATAAGGCATTAAGACGTGCGCTCGAAGTGGCACGCATTTAGCGTTTCCAAAGTAATCTGTCCTTCACCAACCTAATGTAGATTCGTCCATGAATGCCAAACGTTTTCTGTGGTCGTGCTGGATGATCCCGATCATCCTGGTCAGTGCCAATGTTTCCGCCGTCGTTCGCGCCGCCGAGGTTCCGGAACTGCCGCCGGTGGTTCACCTGGTGGCCGCGGATCCGGATGCCGCCGAGGAGGGTTCGGATCCCGCGACGTTCATGGTGTTGCGGGTGGGGCCGACCAACGTGGCGTTGACGGTGAGCTACGTGCTGGGAGGCACCGCGTCAAACGGCGAAGACTATGCCGGCCTGCCGGGCACGATCACCATCCCCGAAGGCGCCTACGTGGCGCCGCTGACCATCACGCCGACGGACGATTTTCTCGTGGAAGGGGTGGAGACGGTGGTGGCGGCACTGGATCAACCCGAGGGGATGCCGCCCCCTTACATCGTCTGTTGGCCCAGCCTCGCCGTCGCGGCCATCCAGGACAACGACGCGGCCACCACAAACCACCCGCCCGTCGTCGGTCTGGTCAATCCGCCCGACGGCGCCGTGTTTACGGCGCCCGTGGACGTGACGCTTGTGGCGCGGGCTTCGGATCGGGATGGACGGGTGCTGACGGTGGAGTTCTTTGCGGACGGCGTCAGCCTGGGGATTGTCACCAACCGCCCGCCGATCATCCGGCCCGTGCCCGTTGACGCGGACGATGTGGAGGCGGTTTGGGCGGTCGATCCGGATCTGCTCCCGGATTATGACGTGGAACGGACCGGCGTTCTGCAGCCGGACGGCGCGGAGGCGCTTTGGCCTTCGTGCCTGTTCCGGCTGGTGTGGAACAACGTGCCGTCGGGAGTGCATGAGTTGAGCGCTGTCGCAACAGACAACCGCGGTGCCAAGACCCGTTCGCGCCCGGTGCACATCACCGTCCTCGCAACCCCGCCCCAGCCGGTCGTCCGCGTCCGCGCCTCCGACCCCGAGGCGGCGGAACCCGGCCCGACGGGGACGCGTTTGGACACGGCGACCTTCACGGTGTGGCGGACGGGGAGCGACGATTTCCCGTTGACGGTGTGGTATCGGCTGCATGGCACGGCGGAGAACGGGGTGGACTACCGCGAGTTGCCCCTGTCGGTCACCATCCCGGAAGGCCAGAGCGCCGTGGACGTGGTGGTCGAGCCCGTCGATGACAACCTGGCGGAAGGCGACGAATCGGTCGCGCTCACCATCGTGCCTCCCATCTGCATCGCCATTTACCCGCCCCCGCCCGATTGCTACCTTGTCGGGCAACCCGACACGGCGCGCGCGGTCATTCACGACAACGATGTCCCGCCCAACCGCCCACCCGTGGCCCGGTTGGTGCGTCCTCTTGACGGCTCGGTGTTTCTTGCCCCGGCCGACGTTTTCCTGGCCGCGTTCGCCTGCGATGCGGATGGCCGGGTGGTGTCGGTCGAGTTCTTCGAAGGCACCCACAGCCTCGGCGTCGTCGGCCTCGATCCCGCCGGCGTCAGCGCCACGCGTCCGCCTTTCAGCATGACGTGGTCGAACGTGCCCCCCGGCCATTACGTGCTCAGCGCGGTGGCCACGGACAACGAAGGCGCCCAGGGCCGTTCGCAGCCCGTCCGCATCGTCGTCGTCGCCCACCCCTGGCCGCCGGTGGTCACCATCGTGGCCACCGACCCGGAGGCGTCCGAGCCGGGGATGCTGACGGTGGTTGAAAATGCCACGTTCGAAGTGCGCCGCACGGGCAGCACGGCGGACCCGCTCCGGGTGCGCTACCGGCTTGGTGGCACCGCCGAGAACGGCGTCGACTACGCCGCCCTTCCCGGCGACGTGCTCATTCCCCGCGGAGCCGCCACGGCGGAGATCGTCGTCAACCCGCTCCACGACGTCCTCGTCGAAGGGCCGGAAACGGTCATCGCCGCGCTCGAACCGCCCGTGTGCATCGCCCTCGACCTGCCGCCCGCCGATTGCTATTACTACGTGGTGGGCAATCCCGGCGCCGCGCGCGCGGTCATCCTGGACAACGACCCCGCCCCCACCAACCTGCCGCCACGGGTTGCCATCCTCAAACCGGAAGCCGGCGATGTGTTCCGGCCGTTCTCCGACATTGGGATCTACGCCGAGGCCAGAGACGCCGACGGCTGGGTGCGTTCGGTGGAGTTCTTTGCCGACAACCTCAGCCTGGGCATCGTGTCCAACCGCCTCCACCAGCCCGGCACCACCGACCCCGCCGCGGGCGGCACCGTCGTGATCACCAACCTCGACGCCAGCCTCGACTCGCTCTTCCGGCTCGTCTGGAGCAACGCGCCCCCGGGCACCCATGTCCTCAGCGCGCTGGCCACCGACAACCGCGGCGCCTCCACCCGCTCCGCACCGGTTCGCATCCGCGTCCTCGAACCGTCGCTGCCGCCGGTGGTGACGATTCACGCGACCGACGCGCACGGGGCCGAGGGCGACTTGGAGTCATGGGGGGTGCCGGACCCCACCGATCCCGCCACCGGCGACCCCGCCTACATCGGCCCGCCCATCGTGATCCGGCCCGACCCCGCAACGTTCACCGTCAGGCGCAGCGCCGGCACGAATGTCGACCTGGTCGTGTATTACCGCCTGTCCGGCACCGCCGCCAACGGCGCCGATTACCGGGAGCTTTCCGGCCGGGTCACCATCCCCCGGGGCGCCTGGTCCGCCCCCGTCGTCGTGTGGCCCGTCGATGACACCCTGATCGAGCGGACCGAGACGGTGATTGCCACTCTCGAACCCATTGCGTGCATCGACATCGTGCCGCCACCGCCGGAATGCTACGTGGTGGGCGATCCCGACCAGGCCACCGCGTATATCCACGACAACGACTTCAACCAGTCGCCCAAGGTGGAAATCGTGGCCCCGGCCGACGAGGCGTTGTTTGTGGCGCCCACGGACATCGAGATCGACGTGGTGGCGGTGGACCCGGACGGCTGGGTGCACCGTGTCGAGTTCTACGAAGGCACCAACCTCCTCGGCTCCCAGCAAATCCACTTCCTCGTCCCGCCGCCCCCGGGCCAGGTCCAGCGCTTCTCCATGGTCTGGAGCAACGTGCCGCCCGGCCGCTGCGTGCTCACCGCCCGCGCCTTCGACAGCGGCGGCGCCCGCGCCGTCTCCGATCCCGTCCGCATCCGCGTGTTCGACGCGCAGCCCATCCCGGTGGTGACGATTGCCGCGACCGACCCCGTGGGCGCGGAGATCGATCCGCGGCTGGACGTGATTCCGAACCCGGCCGTGTTCACCGTGACGCGCACGGGCGACTTGGCGGACGCGTTGAAGGTGTTTTACACCGTCGGCGGCACCGCCGACAACGGCGTGGACTACGTCGCACTCGCCGGCGACGTCGTCATCCCCGAGCGATCGGCCACCGCGGAAATCGTGGTGGACGTGATCGACGACCTGCAGGTTGAAGGGACGGAGAGCGTGGTGATCGCCCTGGTGCAGCTTCGGTGCGTGACCACCAACGTGCCCCCCGTCGAAGGCTGTTACATCGTCGGACAGCCCGGACGCGATGTGGCCTGCATTCGCGACGACGATGCATGGCCCAACAAACCTCCCACGGTGGCCATCGTCAATCCACCGAATGGCGCCGTATACACCGCGCCGGCGGATATTCGGTTGGTAGCGGCAGCCGACGATCCCGATGGTTGGGTGGCCACCGTGGAGTTCTTCGCCAACGGCGTCAGCCTGGGCGTCGTCACAAACCGGCCCTGGGTGGTCGAACCGGTCCGGCTGACGGACCTCCAGGGAGCCATCCTCACGGACACCACCCCCCTGCCCGTGCCCTGGCCCAACCCGTTCGTGATGCCCTGGAACAACGTGCCCGCCGCCGCCTACGAACTGACCGCCGTCGCCACCGACAACCTCGGCGCCACCACCCCCTCGCGCCCCATCCAAATCACCGTCCGGGAACCCCACCAGGCGCCCGTCGTCCGCATCGTCGCCGCCGACGGCTTCGCCCGCGAAGGCACAGACAACCACGCCGCGTTCCTCGTGTTCCGCACCGGCGCGCTCGACCTGCCGCTCACCGTCCATTACGCCGTCGCCGGCTCCGCCGCCAACGGCATCGATTACGACCCCATCGCCCCGCCCGTCACCCTCCCCGCCGGACGCCGGGCCGCACGCATCGTCGTCCGCGCCCTGGATGACCGCATCGCCGAACCGATCGAAACCGTCATCCTCCGCCTCCAGGCGTCGCCGGTCGAGCCGCCGGCCTACGACCTCGGCCGGCCCTCCGCCGCCGGCGCCATTATCGTGGACAACGATTGCCCGCGGCCGCCCACGCGGGGCCTGGTGGACGGGCGCATCCATGTCCACCTGCCGCTCACCCAAGGCATGCCCTACCGGCTCGAGGCCTCCTCCAACATGATCGAGTGGGAGCCCGTGATCAGCCAGCTCGTCGCCGAGGACGACGTCCACTTCGTCGAGACTGCCCCGAACCCTTCAGGCCACCGCTTCTACCGCCTCGTGCCCGAACTTGAGGTGTTGACTGTCGACCCGTAAGCCTCACTGCACGCTGCCCCGGGTCGTCCGCCACCGGCAAAAGATCGCGCCGCTCCCAGGCGCCCTTTTGCCGGTGGCCGTCTTTTGGGGGCGCCGCCCTTCCATACCCCCACGGCACCGACATCCAGAAAAGGATTTCATTGCCGGCCAATCGCCGCTAGGGTCGGCCCATGCCTGCCGGCCCGCAGAACTGCAACGGATTAGCCCAAACCGGAACGCCATCGCACCCGGCACCGGACGGGCGCCTTGCCTGCCCGCCGACACACCCCGTCCCATGAGCCCTTTTTCCCAACCAACCGCCTCCGGACCCGCCGCGCCAGGCTCCCTCCAGGACTGGCGCCCGTGGATTGTGTTTCTGCTCTGTCTCGTCCTGGGCCTCGCCGCCGTCGCCTGGCGCGCCAAGGCCCGCGCCGACACCGCCCGCGCCCTCACGCGCGCCGAGGCGGCGGCCTGCGCCGCCGCGGTCGAACACCAGTTGAGCCAGGCGGTGACGGCGGCCGAGGTGCTCGGCGCGCTTGCCCAACAGGCCGGCGGCCCCATCCCCCATTTCGCCAAAGTCGCCGCCAGCCTGCTCGCCACACGCCCGGGCCTCGCGTCGCTCGAACTGCAGCCGCGCGGGGTGGTGAGCGAGATCGTGCCGCGCGCCGGCCACGAGCGCGTTCGGGGGTTCAACGTGCTCACCGACCCGTTCCACCGTGTGGGGGCTTACGCCGCAGCCCGGAGCCGCGCCTTGCACGTCGCCGGGCCCCTGCCGCTCTACCGCGGCGACTTGGGCATCGTGGCCCGGGTGCCGGTGTTCCAGCAGATCGCGGGACGCGACTATTGCTGGGGTTTCGTGGCGGCATCCATGAGCCTGCCCGAGGCGCTGGCCCGCGCGCGCGTCGACGAGCTGGCCACGAACGGCTACCATTACGCCCTGTTCGTGCCCGCCTCGGCCCGCCAAAAAGGCGGCACCATCGCCGCCCGCGGCACGGTGTCGTTTTCCGACGCCATCCAGCAACCCGTCCGTGCCCGGCACCTTGAGTTCCGGCTCGCGCTGCAACCCCGGAGCAGCTGGCGGCAGGTCATGACAACCCTGCTCGAAGTCCTCGGCGTCCTCCTTCTGGCCGGGCTGCTCGCCGGCCTCGTCGCCCGCGGGTCCACCCACCAGACCCTCCAATCCGTCCTCGCCGACCACAAACGCCAATGGGAACGTGACAGCGCCGAATTGAAACAATCCCAAGCCGACTGCCGCGCCGCCCAGGACGCCGCCGCCGCCAGCCTCGCCGACCTCCAGCAAAGCCAGGCCGCCCTCACCCGCGCCGAAAGCCGCGCCACCGAAACGCAAGCCCGTCTCGACGCGCTGGTGGCCAGCGCCCAGGACACCCACACCCACACCCTCGCCCGCCTCAAACAGGCCGAAGACCGCGCCCGCGAACTGCAGACGCAATTGGAGGCCGCCCTGCGCGGGGCCGACGAGGCGGCCCTGGCACGGGAGACGGAACTGGAGCAAACCCGCGACGCCCTCCGCCAAACGCGGCAGACCGTCAGCGAACTTGAAACCCGCCTTGAAGCGGCGGCGCATGCCGAAGCGCAGCAAACGTCCGCCGTCCAGGATCGCCACCAGCAGGACCAAGCCGCCCTCGCCGATCTGCAGGCACGCCTCGACGCCGCCACCCGAGCGGCACAAGCCGACCTCGACGCCGCCACCGTCCGCATCGCCCAACTCGAAGCCGCTAACCACGAGCTCCAAACCCAAATCCCTGCCGCCGAAACCGCCGAACCCGCGCCCCCGGCCGAACTCTCGCCCCCGGCCGAACTCTCGCCCCCGGCCGAACTCTCGCCCCCGGCCGAACCTGCGCCCCCGGCCGAACCCGCGGCCCCGGCCGAACCCTTGCCCCCGGCCGAACCCTTGCCGCCTGCGGAGCGCAAACCGGCTCGATCCCCGCGAGGCAGGAAAAGCCGCCGGAACGATCAAATGAATCTCTTCGGCGCGCCCACAGACTCCGTGGAAGCCCATCCGCTGCCGCAAGCCGAGACGCCCCCGCTCCAATCGCCGGACGCGACGCCGCCGGCACCGCCGGCGGAGGCGGAGGTGCCTGGGATCTCGGCCATGCCGGGCAAGGCTCAGGACTCGACGACGGCCGTTGAGCAACTGCTCGATCGTCACCGGGACGATCCGGAACAGATCCGCGACTTGCTGGTGCAGGGCGACGCGGACGGCGCCGAGCACAGGGTTCAGGCCCTCAGCCTTGCCGCCGCCGACGCCGGCGCGACGGCGGTGCACCGCGCCGCCGACGAACTGGCGCGCGCCATCTGCGAACAAGCCGATCCCGACATTCTCGAGGCGCTTTGGGCGGAGGTGCAGCAGACGCTGCGCAACCTCGAAGCTGAGCCGGCTTCGGCGCCGGTTCCGCAGCCCAAGCCGCCGCCGCCAACGCGCTCCCTGCCGCCCCCGCCGCCGTTGGATCCGGCGGCACTGCGCGAGGCGGTGGCCCTCATGCTGCCGCTGCTCACCGACCACGACCCGGGCGCGCGCGACTGTTTGAAGGCGAACCGGACCACATTCCGCTCGGCGTTCGCGCCGGAGGCGTTTGTGGCGTTCGAGCACAGTGTGAAGCATCGCAACTATGAAGCCGCCCTCGAAGCCCTCAAGAAGGCCGCCCGCCGCCACGGCGTGGCGTGACTCCATAAAGCCTCCACCCCCGCGCGACCCCGCGGCGTCTCCGGAGACGGGACGCGCCCTTCCTGCCGCGGGGGTTGATGCCCCGCGCCGGGGCCGTTCCTGCGCGGGGGCGATGGGGACATCAAGCCCTGGACGCTTTCGGGTTCGCCCGGCGCTGGCCGTCGTGAGCCTGATGGCGCTGGCGTGGTCATGCCCCGGACCGACTCGCGCGGCCGCCCCCGCTCCGCCCATCGCGCTGCATCCCGAGAACCCCCACTATTTCCTCTGGCGCGGCAAGCCGACCGTGCTCATCACGTCCGGCGAACACTACGGCGCCGTGCTGAACCTGGACTTCGAATATCGCCGCTACCTGGACACCCTTGCTGCCGACCGACTGAACCTGACGCGCACGTTCACCGGCGGCGCTTACGTGGAGCCCGCCGGCGCGTTCAACATTGCCCGCAACACCCTGGCGCCTGGGGCCGGGCGTTTCATCGCGCCCTGGGCCCGCAGCGGGAAGCCCGGCGGCGCGCAGGGCGGCCCCAAGTTCGACCTGGCCCGGTGGAATCCGGAGTATTTCCGGCGGTTCAAGGATTTTGTGGGCTGGGCCGGCCGGCGCGGCGTGGTGGTCGAGGTGAACCTGTTTTGTCCCTTCTACGGCGAGGAGCAATGGAAGTTGAGCCCGTTCCACCCCTCCAACAACGTGAACGGCCTGGGCGCCCGGGTCGCCCGCACGAACGTCTACACCCTCGACCGACACGGCGGACTCCTGCCCTCCCAGGAACGCATGGTCCGGAAATTCGTCGAGGAACTCCGCGGGTTCGACAACATCTATTACGAGATCTGCAACGAACCGTATTTTGGCGGCGTCACGCTCGAATGGCAGCACCACATCGCCGACGTCATCCGCGACGCCCAGCGCTCCCACCCGAACCCCAAATTGATCTCGCAGAACATCGCCAACGGCGCCGCCACCATCACCGCACCCCACCCTGCGGTGTCCGTGTTCAATTTCCATTATGCCACGCCGCCGGCTGCGGTCGCCATGAATTACAGCCTGAACAAGGTGATCGGCGATAACGAGACCGGCTTCCGCGGAACCAACGACGCGCCCTACCGGATGGAAGGCTGGGATTTCATCATCGCCGGCGGCGGCCTCTACAACAACCTCGACTACTCGTTCGTCGCCGGGCACGAGGACGGCACATTCGCCTATCCCGCCCGCCAGCCCGGCGGCGGCAATCCCGCGCTCCGCCGGCAGTTGCGCACGCTGACGGACTTCATCCACGGGTTCGACTTCATCCGCATGAAGCCCGACCCTTCAGTGATCCGGGGCGTCCTCCCGGCCGGACTTGGCGCCCGGGCCCTGGTGCAACCCGGCCGCGCGTATGCCGTCTACCTGCGACACGGCGTTCCCGCCCGCAACCCATCCAAGTCTGCGCGGCAGAAGCGCGCTGGCGCGCCGGGCAAGGCCGCCGCAGACACTCTCGAGGCGCTGCAGATCGAACTCCCGGAGGGCGCCTACCGCGTGCAATGGATCCACCCCCTGACGGGCAACACCGACCGCAGCGAAACCATCACCCACCGCGGTGGCATCCGGCGGCTGTCCTGCCCGCCCTTCTCCGAGGACATGGCGCTGGCCATCCGCCGCATCGGACGCTAGCGAGCCCCCATCTCCGCCGCGGCGGCGGAGCTTCCCTGGGTGAGAAACTGGGACGAACATCGAACGCCGAACGCCGAACATCCAACATTGGACGTTGAGCGTTGAGCGTTGGACGTTGAGCGTTGAGCGTTGGGCGTTGAGGGTTGGGCGTTCAGCGTTCGGTGTTCAACACTCGAAATTCCATGGCTCTGATCATGAGCCACTTAACCCTCGAGTTTCTGGAGAGCGCCAACGCGCCAAGCGCCACGGGAAGCGTTCGCTGCCGGACTGGCTGAGCCACAACCACCGACATCCTAATGCGCTGATTAACCTCTTGACCGCCTCTGGGCTGCAGTAAGGGGGCTAAGCCATTACTCGGCAATTAAAACTCCCCATCCGTGGGCGTTCCGAATCGGTGGGAGGCCCGGATCGGTCTTGCTCTTCCCTCGGATTGAGAATGCCCACTGATCGGAACCGCACAACAAAGGGGGCATTCCCCGGCACCACAACGCTCCTGGAACCGCTCGGCAAAGGAGCACATCAACGCCCGGACCCCTTTGTCAATGGCCTTGGGGGGCGGGCGGGGCCGTCCACTTCGCGCTTGCGGTTTGGGTGGCCGGCTTGAATTCTCGCCGCCATGCAATTCGCCATCTGCAACGAGATTTTCAAGGACTGGCCGCTGGAGCGGGCGATGACCTTCGCCCGGCAGACCGGCTATGACGCGATCGAGATCGCCCCGTTTACCCTGGCGCCTTACGTCACCCACATTCCCGCCGAAGAGCGCTTCCGGATTCGGGACGGCGCGCGGCGGCTTGGGATGGCGATCAGCGGCATTCACTGGGTTCTGGCGCAGGCCGAAGGCATGTACCTCAACCACCCCGACCCCGCCACCCGGCAGCGCACGGCCCGGTATTGCTGCGATCTCGTCGATTTCTGCGCGGACCTCGGCGGGCGCATCATCGTCGTCGGAAGCCCCAAACAACGGAACCGGCTCGAGGACGTCACCGGCGAGCAGGCCTGGGACTGGGCTCGCGAAACCTTCACACCCGCCGTCCGGCGCGCGCAGGACCGGGGCGTGACGATTTGCCTGGAGCCGCTGGCGCCGGTGGAAACCAACTTCATCAACACCGCCGAGGAAGCAATCCGTTTTGTGACGACGTTCGCGGCGCCCAGCTTCAAGATCATCCTCGACGTCAAAGCCATGTGCTCCGAATCCAAGCCGATCCCCCAGATCATCCGCGAGTCGTGGCCGCACTTTGCCTATTTCCACGCCAACGACGCCAACCTCAAAGGACCCGGGTTCGGCGCGGTGGATTTCCATCCCATCGCCGCCGCGCTCCGGGACGTCGGCTACGACGGCACCGTGTCGGTGGAGGTGTTCAATTTCGAGGAGGGTCCCGAGGTGATCGCGCAGCGCAGCCTGGCCTATTTGCGGCAATGTTTCGGGGCGCACGCCGCGGGGCGGTGAGCCTTGGGCGCGAAGGTTGGGGGCGGTGCGTCCGGCGTCTTGTCAAGCGCGTCGACTTCGGGCATAACAGGGGCCATGGCACAAACCGTGTTGATCATCGGGGCCGGGCCGGGCGGGCTGGCAGCCGCGCTGTTGCTGGCCAAGGCAGGCCTTCAAGTCACCGTGTTGGAGAAGCATGCGCGCGTGGGCGGACGCACCTCGCTGCTGGAGGGCGACGGCTACCGGTTTGACCTGGGGCCGACCTTCTTCCTCTACCCCCAAATCCTCGAGGAGATTTTCGCGGCGGTCGGGCGCGATCTGCACCGCGAGGTGCCGATGAAACAGCTCGACCCCCAGTACCGGCTGGTTTTTGGCGCCGGCGGCGAATTGCGGTGCACCTCGGACATCGAACGCATGGTGGCCGAGATTGCGAAGCTGGCGCCGGCCGATGCGCCGGCGTTCCGCCGGTTCATGGCCGACAACCGCGTCAAGCTGGCAAAGTTCGCGCCGTGTCTGCAAATGCCGTTTCTGGGGTGGACAGACCTGGCGCAGGGGCGGTTGCTCGCGGTGCTGCCGCACCTGAAGCCGTGGAAATCGCTGCACGCCGAGCTGGCCGGCTACTTTGCCGACCCGCGCCTGCAGCTGGCGTTCACGTTCCAGTCGAAATACCTCGGCATGTCCCCCTTCCAATGCCCCAGCCTGTTCTCCATCCTCTCCTTCCTCGAATACGAACACGGCATCTGGCATCCCATCGGCGGCTGCAATGCGCTGACCTCCGCCATGGCACGCATCGCCACCGACCTCGGCGTCACCCTGCGCCTCAACGAGCCCGCCCGCGAAATCCTCTTCGCCGGACGCCGCGCCGTCGGCGCCCGCACCGCCTCGGGCGACTGCCGCGCGGATGCGGTGGTGGTGAACGCCGACTTCGGCCATGCCATGACCACGCTCGTGCCCGCCGAACTGCGCCGCAAATGGACGGACGCGGTTCTTGCTCACAAGCGGTATTCGTGTTCGACCTTCATGATGTATTTGGGCGTCGAGGGACCGTGCGACCAGCTCGAACACCACAATATCTTCGTCACCCGCGATTACCGGCGGAACCTGGAAGACATCGAAGACCGGCATGTGCTCACCGACGATCCGTCGTTTTACGTCGAGAATCCGTCTCGCACCGACGACACCCTGGCGCCGCCGGGGCACACCGCCCTGTATGTGCTGGTCCCCGTCAGCCACCGGCATCCCAATATCGACTGGAGCCGCCAACGCGCAGCCTACCGGCAGGTTGTGTTGCGGCAGCTCGCCAAGGTTGGCCTGGCGGATCTCGAGCGGCGCATCCGCTTCGAACGGATCATCACGCCGGACGAATGGGAAGCGGACAGCGGCATTTACCGGGGCGCGACCTTTAACCTGGCCCACAACCTCGGCCAGATGCTGCACCTGCGCCCCCGCAACCGGTTCGAAGAGTTCGACCGCCTCTACCTCGTCGGCGGCGGCACCCACCCCGGCAGCGGCCTGCCCGTCATCTTCGAGTCCGCCCGCATCAGCACGCGGCTGTTGCTCGACGACCTGGGCCGCACCGCCTGAGCGCGGCACCGCCGCACCCCAGGCGACGGCGGCCTGCGAGACAACGCGCCGGCCCGGCTCCGGCCGCGAGCCCATGAGCGCCGCCGACTCAGCCGCCCTTGCGCCGCAGCAGCAACACGGTGCCCCCCGCCACGATCAGCAGCGCCGCCCCGCCCGCCACCGCCAGGCCCGTCACCAGCGGACGATACCCCTGACGAGCGGCTGCCGGCGGGGCCGCCGGGGCCGGCGGGGCCGCTACCGGCTCGGCCGGCTCGGCCGGGCTGCGCGCCGCGGCGGACACCGTGCCGGTGCCGAAGCCGGCCACGCCGGACAGTTCGGGCAATTCGCGGGTGTTGACGGCCATGGTCTCGACCTCCTCGTCCCAATCGACCGCCATGAGCAGGTCCACACCTGGATTGAGCGCCTTGGCCTGACACGAACAGGGGCCCGTCAGGAAATGGCACGCCTCGTCGATGTTGTCCTCCACAATCCCCTTGCCCACCAGCGCAAACAACGCCCGGCCGCGGCCGAAAACGGGGAATGCGATGGGTTCCTTGAATTCGCGCAGATCCTCCTCGATGTCCAAAAGCATCCGGATCAGGAACTGCTCCGCGGGATCGCGGCGCGAGACGCGCACCATGGAAAAGGCCACCCGCAGCTTGTCTTCCGGCACGGAGACCAGGCCGCCCGCCACGTCGGCGGGATCAAGGCTCTGAAGTTGCAGGGTTTTCTCCAGGTGGCCCAGCCGTTTCTGCAACAGGGCCGCCGCTGGATCGTCGCGCGCCGGATCGCCAATGTCCAGAAACACCCAAACGGCGGAATCGCCTCGGATCAGCCGGCGAGCCAGGTCCCGACGCACGGGGCTGTCCAGGATCTGACGCACCGCGCCGGAACTCAACGGCACCGACCACAACACCGCCGGATTTCCAAACAGCCGCGGGAACCGGACCGTGACGGCCGGCAGGGACAGGTCCGCGGGCAACTGGCGCCGCAGACCGGCCAGCTCCATCGGCGGCTCGGCCCTCGCATCCAGACGGTGAAATTCCACGTTCGCCGCCACAGGACCGGTCTCCGCCCCGGGCTGAACATCGGCGTCCGGATCCAGCGCCCGCGCGATGGCTTCCTGCTCGGCAGTCAGCGACCCGCGATGGACCAGAACCACTTCGAAGAGATCCGACCGCCAGCGCTCGAGCGCGTAGCGGAACACAGGCACCGAGCACGCCGTGGCCTGAACACACGCCAACCCCAGGCTGATCCCCAACCCGATCCAGAGCCTTTCCATGAGTCGCACGCGCATGTGGTGCCGCACAGGCTTGTCCCCCCTGCCGCCAGGCGCTCCCCGGCACAGGGTGGCGGCCTCAGGGAGGCCGCTGGGCGGACGCGATCGAAACCGTCTCGGAAGAGGAACCGGAGGCGGGAACCGACAGCGGTCCGGGTTCGGGGGCGGAAGCCGGGGCGGGTTGGGGCTCAGGCGGTTGCGGTGCGGCGTGGGCGGGCGGCATGGCTGGGATGACGGTCGGGGGCGATGCGAGGGGGGCAGAGCCGGCGTCAGGCAGCGGGGCGGCCAATTCGGTGGGGACATACGCCTCGATGGCGTCGATGCGATATCGTTTCCGATGGCCGTCGCTTTCGTATTCCACGGTGTCGCCGACAAGGCGGTTCAGGAGGCTGCGGCCCATGGGGGTCAGGTAACTGATGAGGCCCCGGTCCGGATCGGTGTCCCACGCTCCCAGGATGCAGTAGGTTTCGGGGTGCTGGGTGTCGAGGTCGGTGAGGCGCACGCGCGTGCCGAGGCTGACGACGTCGGTGCGCGGGTTGGTGAAGTCGGTGACGCGGGCTTGGAGCAGCTGGAGTTCGAGTTCGACTTTGCGGCGCATGAGGAGCTTCTGCATTTCCTTGGCGGCCTTGTATTCGTGGTTCTCGCGGAGGTCGCCGTAGCTGCGGGCGATGGCGATCTCCTTCGAGTTGGCGGGAATCTTCTGATGGACCAGCTCGTTGTATTCGCCGCGGCGCCGTTCCAGGCTCTTCCCGGAGACGATCAGCGAGTCGTCCGGCTTGTTCTGTTCGCCGCTGATGAGGGACTGGACGGCGGGGTAGCTCTTGACGATGCGCGCCAGCAGCGAGCGCTTGTCCATGTCGTCGAACACGGTCGACAGCTGAAGGGCGCGGGTGAGGTCCTTGATGACGTCGAGGTCGGCCACGCCGATGAGTTCCACGAGCAGTTCCTGGTCGTCGACGATGAAATCCCGGAGGCGGTTGGACCGTTTCTCGTTGAATTCGTCCCGTTCCATCGCGGTCATCATCGCGCGGAAAACTTCGGGCCCGAGAATGTCGGCGTAGCTGTCGGAGCGTTCCTTGGCCAGCCACAGCAGCAGTTCGCTGCTCGCCTTGTGCTGGCTGATCCAGATCGCCAGCCTCTGCTTCAACGCGTCGAGCTTCCCTTCATGAATCAACAAGTGGGCGCACTCGCCGCACACCTTGGAGGGGGTGTCGTTGAGCGTGGCCAGCACCGCCTCGTCCCAATCGCCCGCATGCGCGGCCTTGAAGGACTCAAGAATGCGCCGATGCTTGGCCACGGGCGCCGCCGCCAAGACCTCCGCGAGCCGCGTCTCCGGCGTCCACACGCTCGACGCGGAAAGCGCCGTCGGGTCGGGCGGGGCGCCGATCGTGGCGGCCAGGTCGTCGCGGACGAAGATGGCCTCGAGCGCCACGGCGGGCTGGGTGCGCTGGTGGGTGTGGATGTCGGCGTTCAGCGCGGCGAGGATGGGGCCGACCAGCACGGCTTTGTCGTCGACGTCCTCGAGGTTTTTCTGGACCTCGATGGCGACGGCGACCTTGGCTTTGAGGCCCTTGCTGTTGTTGAATTCCGAGAGCAACCGCTGATCCAGGGGCACCTCCGTTTGCTGGTAGGTGATCGGTTCGGTCTTCTTAGTCGGCACCACAAAATGGCCGTCCTTCTTCAGCTCGTGCTTGGCGTTCTCCCACCACTTCCGCCAGTCCTGCGGAATCACGTCCGGCACCAGGATGTGCTGGATCTGGTCCAGCGTCGCCCGGCCCTGGTAGCTCTTGAGCACCAACTTGATCAGCTCCAAATGGTTCATCGCCGCCAACTGCCTGAGCCCCTCCAAATCCGACGACTTGCGCGCCAGGATGTGATCGCGCGGAATGGGCTTCAAGGACTCCGCCGCAAACCCCAAATCCATCGCGTGACCCGGACGATTCGGAAAATCAATGGTGAACCTGGCAAACACCGTGTCGACGCTCGTGATCCGGCCAAAGCCCCAGTTCCGATGCGAACAGAAACCGCTGCTGGTCAGTTCCAGCAACGCCTCCACATGCTGGCGCCCCAGCTTCCCGGCCGCCACCAGTTTCTCAAACGCCTCTCGTAAGTCCACTAAAGTCTCGCCTGCCATAAACGAAAGTGCATGTTTACCTCGTGACCGGCCAAAAACCAAGACAAATTGCGGCCCGGGTTCTGCTAGCCCGCGCCCGGCGCGCCGAGTTCGTCGAATCCCTCCTGGAGGCCGAGCTGGCCCGGGCCACCGTGCCGCCCGCCGATCGCGCACTGGCCCAGGAGCTTACGTTCGGCGTTGTCCGCTGGCAGGCCACCCTCGACTGGCTGATCGTCCGATACACCAACAACCGCCCCCAAACCCCTGCCCTCCAAACCCTGCTGCGCCTCGGGTTCTACCAAAAATTCTGGCTCGAGCGCATCCCCAACCACGCCCTCGTCGCCACCACCGTCGAACTCGCACGCCACTTCGGCGCCGGCCGCCAAACCGGATTCGTCAACGCCGTCCTGCGACGCGCTCTGCGCGAGGCCGACGCCATCCGCCGCGAGCTGGCCGAACTGCAACAGACCTCGCCCGGCACGGGTTTTTCCCATCCGCAATGGCTTTGCGACCGGTGGCAGGCCCGGTGGGGAGACGCCTCGCTGCGGCGGCTGCTGGCCTGGAACAACTCCCCCCCGCCCACCTACGCCCGCCTCAATACCCTCCGCACCGACCCCGAACGCCTCGCCCGCCTGTGGGCCGACGAACACGTCACGTTCGTCCCCAGGCACTATGAGTGGACCCCCATGGAGCCCATGTTCGAACTGGCCTCCCACCCGCCCCTCGCCACCCTGCCCAGCTTCCAACAGGGCGCCTTCTACGTCCAAGACCCCAGCACCCTCCTCGCCGTCCATACCCTCAACCCCCAACCCGGAGAATCCGTCCTCGACCTCTGCGCCGCCCCCGGCGGCAAGACCACCGCCATCGCCCAGCGCATGCGCGACACCGGCCGCGTCGAAGCCGAAGACGTCGAACTCGACCGCCGCCGCCTGATCCGCGCCAACTGCGAGCGCCTCGGCATCACCTGCGTCCGGCTGGCGGAGCCCCGCCCCGCCGCGCCCGGCGACGCCCCGCCCCTCTTCGACCGCGTGCTCCTCGATGCGCCCTGCTCCAATACCGGCGTGATGCGCCGCCGGGTCGAAGTCCGATGGCGAATCCGGCCCGGGGAAATGGAACGGCTGAGCCGCGCGCAGTTCGGACTGCTGGCCCGAGCGGCCACCCGCCTCCGCCCCGGCGGCACCCTCGTCTACAGCACCTGCAGCCTCGAGCCGGAGGAAAACGCGCACGTTATTCGGCGTTTCCTCGCCGACCACGCCGCCTTCGAACTGCGCCACGAACAAACCCTGCTGCCCTTCGAGCACGGCGTCGACGGCGCCTACGTCGCCCAACTGGTTCGCGGTCGCCCCCATGTTTGACGCCTGCGTCATCCGGCACCGGCGGTTCGTCCCGGCGCGGTTCTGCGCGCCCATGGCCGGTTACACCCACAGCGCGTTCCGCCGGCTCGTCGCCGAACTGGGCGGCTGCGGCGCCTTGTGGACGGAAATGCTCGCCGCACGCCAGATCCTGAACGAGAACTTCGACACCTCACCCTGGCTGCGGCGCCCCCCTCACGCGCCGCCCCTGGTTTACCAGCTGATGGTGCGCGCCGGCGATCCCCTCGACCGCATCCTTGCCCGGCTCGCCGCGCACGGCGCCGACGCGCTGGACCTGAACCTCGCCTGCGACGCCCTGTCCGTACGCGCCCAGCAGGCCGGCAGCGCCCTGTTCGACAACCTCGCCGCCTTGCGCACCGTTCTCGCCTCCGCGCGCCGCCACTGGCCAGGCCTCCTCACCGCCAAACTGCGCCTCGGCAGCCGGCGTCCCGACTGGCAACCCCGACTCGCCGAGCGGCTGCGGCTGCTCGAAGACGAAGGCGCCGACGCCCTCGTGCTGCATCCGCGGTTTTTCGAGGACAAATTCAGGCGCACCGCCCGGTTCGAATGCATCGCCTGGGCGGCATCCCGCACCCGGCTGCCGGTCATTGCCAGCGGCGACCTGCACGGCCCCGAACACGTCCACGCCCGCGCAGACTCCCTCCAAGCCGCCTGCGCCGTCATGATCGGGCGCATGGCCATCGTCCGACCCTGGCTGTTTGCCGGCTGGGACCGGCCCGTGACGGTGGACCTGCCCGAGATCTGGCGGACCATGTGCCGCTACATCCGCGAGGATTTCCCCCCGCCCGTCGCCTATCGGCGCATCCAGATGTTCACCAAATACTTCGCCGCCAATTTCGCCTTCGGCCACCCCTTTCACGCCGCCGTCGCCAACGCCCCCTCGCTCGGCGAGGTCATCCGCCGCGCCGAGGATTTCTTCAGCCGCTCGCCCGCGCCTGTGGCGGAACCCGTCGTGGCCGGCTTGTAACCCGGCCACTCGTGAACCGTTCCCGTGCCGCCATCGGCCCGCCCGGCGTCCGCACCGCCCACCGTTGATGAACGCGCAGGCGCGGTTCGTCGCCGTCGGAACGCATGGCGGCACCCCTGGCGGCACCCCTGGACACTGCGCTGCCCGCGGCGGAATTTCCGAAAATTTTCTTTGCCTTCGCGGCGTTCTTTTGACGCTATTACGACCGTCGATCCTATGAACAATGCCTATCAAATCGTCGTCTGCGGCGGCATCGTGCCAGACCCGCTTCAAACCCTCGAACCGGTCACGGGCCCGGCCGGCCCCGCGTTGAAGAATGAAATGATGCTGCCGGCCGTGCTGGACCCGTGGGCCAGCCATGCCCTGTACGAGGCGGCGCACCTGGCCAGGCAGGCACCCGGCACGAAGGTCTTTCTCGTCAGCCTCGCTCCCAAGGCCAAACTGCAGCAGGTGCTCATGACCGTGGGCCAAAAGGCGCCTTTCGAACTGGTCGCCCTCGACGGCCCCGCCGGCGGATTCACCGAGCCGTTCGAAACCGCCGCCGCACTCGCCGACGCCATCCGGGCCATCCCCGGACTGGATCCGGCGAGGCTGCTGGTGTTCGGCGGATGGGAATCAGCCTGCCGCGGCGCCGGCGCCACGCTCCAGATGCTCGGTGAGCGCCTCGGCATCGTGGACCAGTTCCAGGGCGTCGACGAACTCCAACTCGGCGCCGACGGCGCCTTCACGATTTTGGAGCGGATCGACGGCGGCAAACACCAGGTCTCCCTCTGTGCCGGGCCACCCGCAGTCCTGGGCTGGGCCACTGGCAACCTGCCCGAGCCGAAAAACAACCCGCAGGTGGGCATGGCCAACATGCGGGCCATCATGCCGGCCCTGCAAAAGGCCAAACCCGCCCCGCTGCCTGCCGAGGGAGTCGTGTTCGCCAGCGTCACCCTCCCCAAACAACAGCGCGCCACCCGCATCGTGAAGGATCAGTCGCCGGAAACCATCGCCGCCGAAATCGTCTCATGGATTCGGCAATGACGGCGCGTGACTGAGGCAACCGGCCCCATCTCTCCGACATCCCGACGCTCCAACACTCCAACGTCCCAATACCCCCCTTCTCCCCCGATGGAAACCATTCTGCTCCTTGTCTCGACCGAAACCGACGGGTCGCTCGCCGTGCCCGCCTTCGAAGCCGCCGGCGCCGCGGCATCCCTCGCCGCGGCCCTGCCCGGATCCCAATTCCTCGCCGGCCTGGTGGGCGCCACCGTCCAGCCCGGCGCCGATCAAATCGCCGCCTGCGGCGCCAGCCGGTTCCTCGCCGTGTCGGGTCCGGACTTCGAGTCCTCCCGGTATGTCAGCGACGCGGCTGCGGCGGAGGCGCTGACCCGGGAGGCCCGGGCCACGATCGTCGTGGCTCCGGCGACGTCCCGGTGGAACCGGTGTCTGCCCGGCGTCGCCCAGCGGGTCAACGGCCGGGTTGACACCCACGTGACGGGCGTTTCGGTGACCGGCGGCGGGATTGGCGTCAGCCGGTGGTATTACCGGCAGCGGATGGAAGCCGTCCTGCAGCGCGCCACCCGGCCCTGGTTTCTGCTGACCGATCCCGGCAGCCAGCCCCCCTGGCAGGGCACCCCAGGCACCGCAACAGTGCACCCGCTGACGGTGACGCTGCCGCCGGGCGGCGCGCGCACCCGGGTCACCGGCGTGAAGGAGCCGGCCGCGGACGCGCAAACCATCCGGCCCGACGCCGGCCTGCTGTTTGTCGCCGGCGCCGGGTGGACGAAAAAACAGGCGGACGGCCAGACGCACGTGCCGGAGGCGGAGCAATTGATCCGGGAGTTTTTGAAGCTGACGCGGGCGTCGCTGGGCAGCAGCAAGTCGCTGGTGGACTTGGGGGGCGAGGGGCAGGCGGTGTTGTCGTTCCTCACGCATCTCAACCAGGTCGGGCAGACGGGCTCGACGCCGCGGCATCCGAAGGGGCTTTCAACGTGTTGCCACGGCGAGGAGCCCCACACCGTGGGCTGGCGGTTCATCGGCGAGCGGCGCGCGATCAGCCTTGACCCGAACTGCGGCTGGGCGCGGGGCAAAGCCGATGTGCTGTATGTGACCGACGCGTTTGCCGTCCTGCGCCACGCCAACGCGTTGCTGCAAAAGACAAACACTTTTGGGCTGTTGGTTTCACCACGTTGAGCCCTCCCGAAAGCGGCCAATGACGACTCGTGAGCACCGATCAATACGATTTTCCCCAATGACCAGTGCCTAAATACCCGTGACCCGTCAGTTGCTACTGGTAACTGGTCATTTCCAACTGGGTATTGAGGTAGCCACAACCAAGGCAAGTCGCAACCTCAGTAAGGACGGCCCCAGAAGTCTTTCATCGCGGACTTTCAAAACAACGGGTAGAGCAGCGGCGCCAGCGGCGAGGACGCGCTGAATATCAGCAGCATGCCCAGAAGCAACAACACCACCACCAGCGGCACCAGCCACCATTTCTTTTCCTGCCTCAAAAATTGCAGGAACTCTTTCAAAATCTCCCACATCCGCCGCCCCCATTCGTACCCCGGCCCGACCCGCACCGCAACCTCGAACCTCGATCGACCTTGGATCGGGGACGTTGACGGTGGCGGTCCACTGTTCGGGTTGGCAGGCGATTCCATAGGCGCCGGACTCGGTGGCCGTAAACTCGAAGGCGGTTTCCCTGCCGCCGGAAGCGTCGGGCATTTTCGTGACTTTGCCGGAGGGGGCAATGAGGCTCACGGGGACGGGCTTCGGTTCCCCCTTGCCCAGGGGCCGCTCATGGTCCGGTGTCTTCCAGTTCCCAGTGGGGGCGGATTTCGGCGTCGAGGGGGGTCGGAGGGTGGCCGCGGAGGAACTGGCGTTCGGCCAGGATGCCGATCATGGCGGCGTTATCGGTGCAGACACCGCGTTCGGCGAGTCGCAGATGCAGGTGGTGCCGGGCGCAGGCGAGGGCCAGGTGGCGGCGCAGGGCGCGGTTACAGGTGACACCGCCCGAGGCGGTGACGCAGGGGACGCCGAGGCGGCGGGCGGCGCGGACGGTTTTGGCGACGAGGACATCGACGATGGCCTGTTGGACGCTGGCGCAGAGGTCGCGCCGGCGCGCCGGGTTGTCGAGGAGCGCGGGATGTTTTGCGAGGAAATAGCGGACGGCCGTTTTCAAGCCTGAGAAACTGAAGTTGTCGTCGGGTTCCTTGAGCAGGGGGCGGGGGAAGGGGAAGGCGTCGGGGTTGCCATGTTCGGCGAGGCGGTCCATCTCCGGCCCGCCGGGGTAGGCGAGGCCGAGGAGTTTGGCGGTCTTGTCGAAACACTCGCCGGCGGCATCGTCGAGCGTGGCGCCGAGGAGCCGGTGTTCCAGTTCGGCGGGCACGTGGACGAGCAGGGTGTGCCCGCCGCTGACGACGAGCGACACGTTGGGCTCGAAGGCGGCGAAGTCGGCGGCGGGTGGGGTGCCGCCGATCCAGGGGGAATAGAGGTGGGCGAGATGGTGGTGGACGCCAAGAAAGGGGCGTTGGAGGGCGAAGGCGACGGCTTGGGCGGCCTGGAAGCCGATGAGCAGGGCGTTGGGCAAGCCGGGACCCTGGGTGGCGGCGACGGCGTCGACCTGCGACACGGGCACCCCGGCCGCTTCCAGTGCGGCCTGGGTCACGGACAGCCAGTTGCGCAAATGCTCGCGCGTGGCCAGCTCGGGCACCACGCCTCCATAGGCCGCATGCAGCCGGATCTGCGAGGCGACGAGATTCGAGAGCACCCGGCCATCGCGGATGACCGCGGCGCTGGTTTCGTCGCAGGACGTCTCCACTGCCAGCAAAGTCACCGCGGCAGTGTAAGGCGGCCGCGCGAAAGGCCAAGGGCCAAATCTCAGTCCGGATTGCGGCGGCTGGCGGGTTTGGCTTGGAACACCAAAGCGCCCTTTTCAAAGCCCACCGTCACGCGGGTGTGGTCGGGGATGTCCCCGGCGACGATCTGGCGCGAAAGCGGGGTTTCAAGGGCACGTTGGAGAAAGCGCTTGAGGGGGCGGGCGCCATAGACGGGGTCGTAACCTTCGCGGGCGATGTGTTCCTTGGCGGCGTCGGTGAGGCGGAGTTCGACGTGGCGGTCGGCGAGGCGCTGGCGGAGGAGCTGGAGTTGGAGGTCGACGATTTGCTTGATGTCGGCAAGGGTGAGGGGTTTGAACAGCACGGTGTCGTCGACGCGGTTGAGGAATTCGGGTCGGAACTGGCGGCGGAGTTCCTCCAGGACGCGGCGGCGGATGGGTTCCTGGATGTCGCCGTCCTGGCTGGCGTTCTCGATGAGCAGGGGGCTGCCAATGTTGGAGGTCATGATGAGGATGGTGTTCTTGAAATCGACGACGCGGCCGTGGCTGTCGGTGAGGCGGCCGTCGTCGAGGATCTGGAGGAAGACGTTGAAGGCGTCGTGGTGGGCCTTCTCAATTTCGTCAAGCAACACCACGCTGTAGGGTTTGCGGCGCACCGCCTCGGTAAGCTGGCCGCCTTCCTCGTAGCCGACGTAGCCGGGCGGCGCGCCGATCAGACGCGCGACGGCGTGCTTTTCCATATACTCGCTCATGTCAAGGCGAATCATGTTGTCCTCGCTGTCAAAGAGGCTTTCGGCCAGGGCGCGCGCCAGTTCGGTTTTGCCCACACCGGTCGGGCCGAGGAAGATGAACGAGCCGATGGGCCGCTTGGGATCCTTCAGGCCGGACCGGGCCCGAAGGACCGCATCGGCGACGGCTTGAACCGCCTCGTTCTGGCCGATGACGCGCTGGTGGAGGATCTGGTCGAGGCGCAGGAGCTTTTCCTTTTCGCCCTCAAGCAGGCGCGACACGGGGATGCCGGTCCAGCGGGAAACCACCTCGGCGACCTCGTCGGCGGTGACTTCCTCGACGAGGAGACGCAGGCCGGACTGGGAGCCGGCCTGCAGTTTGGCTTCGCCGGCTTTGAGCTGTTTTTCGAGCTGGGGCAGGCGTCCGTATTGGAGTTCGGCAACGCGGCCCAGTTCGCCCTGGCGCTGGGCCACCTCGATCTGGTGGCGCGTCATTTCGATGGCCTCGCGCAGTTTCTGGACGTCTTCGATCGCGCGCTTTTCGCCGTCCCACTGGGCCTTGAGGGCGTCGCGCTCGCTTTTGAGGTTGGCGAGATCCTTGTCGAGGGCGGCGAGGCGGTCTTTGGAGGCGGCATCCTTTTCCTTGCGGAGCGCTTCGCGTTCGATTTCCAACTGCACAAGGCGGCGCTGCAGCGTCTCGAGTTCCTCCGGCATGCTTTCCATCTCGGTGCGGAGCTTGGCGGCGGACTCGTCGATGAGGTCGATGGCCTTGTCCGGCAGGAAACGGTCTGAAATGTAGCGGTGGGAGAGCTGGGCCGCGGCGACGAGGGCGCCGTCCTGGATATGGACGCCGTGGTGAACCTCGTAGCGCTCGCGCAAGCCCCGGAGAATGGAGATGGTGTCTTCGACGCCGGGTTCGCTGACGAGCACGGGTTGAAAACGTCGTTCGAGCGCGGCGTCCTTTTCGACGTGCTGGCGGTATTCATCGAGGGTGGTGGCGCCGATGCAATGAAGTTCGCCCCGGGCAAGCATGGGTTTGAGCATGTTGCCGGCGTCCATCGCGCCTTCGGCCTTGCCGGCGCCGACCACAGTGTGGAGTTCGTCAATGAACAGCACCACCCTGCCCTCCGCACGCGTGATTTCCTGCAACACGGCCTTCAAGCGCTCCTCGAATTCGCCGCGGAACTTGGCGCCGGCGATCAACGCCCCCAGATCCAACGCCACAATGCGCTTGTCCCTCAGGCTGTCCGGCACGTCGCCGGCGACGATGCGGCGGGCCAGCCCCTCCACAATCGCGGTCTTGCCCACGCCGGGCTCGCCGATCAGCACCGGGTTGTTCTTCGTGCGGCGGGACAAAACCTGGATGCAACGCCGAATTTCACCGTCGCGCCCAATCACCGGGTCGATCTTGTTCTGCTGCGCCAGCCGTGTCAGGTCGCGTCCGTACTTCTCCAACGCCTCGTAGGTCGCCTCAGGGTTGGCGCTGCTGACGCGCTGATGGCCCCGCACGGAGGTGAGGGCTTTCAAAATGTCGTCCCGGCGCAGGTTCAGAGCCTGCCAAAGGCGCCCGACAGGCGAGCTGCCCGGCTCGTCAAACATCGCCAGCACCAGGTGCTCGACGCTCACATAATCGTCCCGCAGTTTCTTCGCGTGGTCCTGAGCCCGGACCAACAGCCGGTTCAACCGCTGCGTCACGTAAACCCCAGTCCCCGTCGTGCTGTCCCCACGCACTTGCGGCAGCTTCGCCAGTTCCTCCCCAAGCTTCGCCCGCAGCAGGTCCGGAGCCACGCCCGCTTTTTCAAACAGGCGCCCGACCAGCCCGCCTTCCTGTTCGATCAACGCCAGCGCGAGGTGCTCCACATCCACCGCCTGATGCTGGTGACGGGTCGCCATACTCTGCGCCTCGGCCAAAGCCGACTGCGATTTCTCGGTAAACTTGTTAAGATCCACGTGCTCTTACTCCACCGGCGGTTCCAATTCGGCAAGACCCAAGGCCACCGCCTTGACCCAGAGTCGCATGCTCCACGCCTCAAATCCGAACCAATAATGACTGAGGCGGGCCATGACCTGAACATGATAATCATGAGGCGTGCCACTGAGGGCGTGGCGGGATTGGTTTTTATAAGATATTGTATTTTAGCAACTTAAAAAACAAGAACTCGACGTTTGACGCATGCAACACACCACAATGGATGCGTCATAATGACCCATTTTACCCATACATGGCACGAGACACTGGAAACTCAGATTGCCCGATGCCTTTTCTCCGGCCCCAATGGTGCGTGCGGCTGGATTCCCCGCTTGCCAGTGGGATTCGGCTCGGCAAAGCTTTGGAGCGCATGGCACAAACCGCGTTGATCACGGGGATTACCGGGCAGGACGGGTCCTACTTGGCGGAGTTGCTGCTCGCGAAGGGCTACCACGTGCACGGCATCGTGCGCCGGTCCAGCACCTTCAACCGCGGCCGGCTCGAAGGGGTTGTTTCGGATCCGGAACCGGACCGGACGGGGCTGCATTTGCACTATGGCGACCTGGCGGATTCGGCGTCGCTCGTGCGGCTTTTGAGCAAGGTCCAACCGGACGAGATTTACAACCTCGGCGCGCAAAGTCATGTGCGGGTCAGCTTCGACAATCCGGAATACACCACGGACGTCAACGCCACCGGCACCACCCGTCTTCTGGAGGCCATTCGCCTCATCGGCCTCCAGCCGCGGTTCTACCAGGCGTCCTCGAGCGAGATGTTCGGCCAGGTTCGGGAGATTCCGCAGACGGAGAGGACGCCTTTTTATCCGCGGAACCCGTATGCGTGCGCGAAGGTGTATGCCTATTGGCTGACGGTGAATTACCGGGAGTCGTATGGGCTGCATGCGACCAACGGCATCCTGTTCAACCACGAATCGCCGCGGCGCGGGGAGACGTTTGTGACGCGCAAGATCACCCGTGCGGTGGCGCACATTCAGGCGGGCCTGCAGGACAAGGTGTTTCTCGGCAACCTGGACGCCAAACGCGACTGGGGCTACGCCAGGGAATACGTGGAAGCCATGTGGCTGATGCTGCAGGAGCCCAAGCCGGACGATTACGTCATTGCCACCGGCGAGACCCACTCCGTGCGCGAGTTTCTCGAAGCCGCCTTCAGTCACGCCGGCCTGGATTGGCAGCGGCATGTCGCCCTCGACAAGCGGTATCTTCGCCCCGCCGAGGTCGACCTGCTCGTGGGAGACGCCTCCAAAGCGCGCCGCCAGTTGGGCTGGCAACCCAAAACCACGTTCCACGACTTGGTCAAACTGATGGTCGACGCCGACATCCAGCTTCTCAAGGCGCACCGCGAAGGACGAATCCGCGTAACGGGGTGAGCGGACAAGGATCTTGTTACCGGCCGGGTCCATCGAGCAGGCTGGCCGCCCCTCACGCCTTCCAGGCGCCGCGGCTGAAGCCGGGGCGGGCAGCGGCAGACCGCCTTGATCTCGACCCCCTCGATTTGAAGAAGGTTGCCCAGGAGACTGGAGCCGCGCCCACCCAGCCCGATGATCTTCGATCTCCGCCATTCGAACCTCTGCGGTCTGCCCTCCGTCCTCACTGGGCAGGCAGGAGCAGGCGGATCAGAGTGCCCTGACCGGGGCGGGAATGAATTTCGAGGTTGCCGCGATGCGCTTCGAGCACCCGGCGCACGATGGCCAGGCCCAACCCGGTGCCCCGCGTCCGGGTGGTTTTCAGCAGGGAGCCGAACACTTGATGCTGCCGGTCCTGGCGCATTCCTTCACCGGTGTCCTCGAATTCAACGGCCACGCGCGAGGGGGTCGAGTGCGGGCGGGTCGTGGGAACGGCGCGCGTGGTCACGGTGAGCCTTCCGCCGCGGGGCATGGCTTGGACGGCGTTGAGCACCAAGTTGAGAAAGGCCTGGGCGAGGAGCCCGGCGTCGGCCATGACGGGCGGCAAGCCGTGGGCGAGTTGCCGCACAAGAGTCACTTGCTGGTGGTTCAGCTTGTGGCGGACCAGCAGGCTCATCTCGTCCAGCACCTGGTTGATGTCCACCGGGCGCAACTCCGGTTCGTTGCTGCGCGCGAAATCCAGGATCCGCTCCACGATGCGGTTCAGGTGGTCCATCTTCTCGCTGATCACCCGGGCGTCCCGCGCGCGGGGATCGTCCGGCGCAAACTGCAGGTCCAACGAGTGGTAGAGCAGCTTCATCACCGTGAGCGGGTTGCGGACCTCGTGCGCCACTTCCGCCGCCAGGAGTCCCAGCGCGCTAAGCCGTTCATTCTGGCGCAACAGCTCCTCCATATCCACAATCCGCTCGTAAAGCCGCGCCTTCTCAATCGCAATCGCCGAAAGCGCCGCCAGCGCCGACAGGATCCGGATTTCCTCGTTGGAGAAAACGTGGGCGGTGCCGGTGTAGACGTTGACGGTGCCGATGGCGTCGGCGTTGAAGAGCAGCGGCACGCTCAGCAGGGAAACCAGCCCCTCCTGGCGCGCAACGTCCGCGTGCTGGTATCGGGGATCAGTCTGCACGTTCTCGACCTGCAGCGGCTTTTTGCGCCGCACCACCGTGCCCATCAAACTCTCCGCCACGCTCAACGGGGGTTTGAGCCGATAGGCCGCGCCGGCGCCGTGATGGGCCCGCAGCTCCAGGCCCGATCCGGCGTCGTCCACCAGGAAGAGCGAACACATCCGGCTGTTCATCAACTGACAGGCTTCGCGGGTGATCACCCCCAGGACATCGTCCAAGCCCACGGTTGAACTGATCGCCTGCCCCACACTCACCAGCGACTCGAACAGGCGGGCTTTGCGCCGCAGTTGCTCATACAACCACGTGTTCTGAATCACCCGCGACGCCTGCCGCGCCAGTTCCGTCAAGAGCTCCAGATCCTCCTCGCTGAACGCCTCCGCGCGCTCCGAATCCACGTTGATCACGCCCGAAACGTCCCCGTGCATGCCCAACGGCACCGCCATCTCCGACCGCACCTCCGGCCGCACCATGACGTAGCGCGGATCCGCCCGCACGTCCCCCACGCGCGCAGCCTGTCCGGTCCGCACCACCCAGCCCGTGATCCCTTCGCCCACCCGGAGTTTCAAGTCGCCCGCGCGCGCCGGCAGCCCCTCGCAGGCCTGGATCTCCAGCAGCCCGTTCGTCGGATTCACCAGCGCCAGCGACCCGCTCGAGGCGCCCATGGCCCGGACCGACTCCCGCACAATGCCCTGCAGCGCCTCCTGCGGGTTCAACGTCGCATGCAGCACATCGCTCACCCGGTACAAAAGGTTCAACCGGTCGAAACGCGACCCCGGCTTCCGGCGGCGCGGGCGCGACGGTTTCGAAGCGGTTCCCGGCCGCGCGGTGCCGGGGCGGCGGGCGGATGGGGTGCGGGAATGGCGGGGGGGCATGGGGATCCTATCGGATGCGCCAGGTCAGCCACAGGCCGCCCAGCCCGAACAGCAGGTTGGGGCTCCAGGCCGCCAGGAAGGACGGCAGGGTGCCGCGGGCCCCGAAGGCGAGGGCGAGCTGGCCCATGACGAAGTAGGTGAAGCAGATCAGGATGCTGCTGGCCACCCCCACAAAGACGTTGCGGCGGCCGGGGGCGGCACCGAAGGGCAGCGCGATGAGCACCACCACCAGGCAGGTCCAGGGTGCGGCAATGCGCCCGTGCAGCTTCGTCTCGAGCATCGACCGTTTGAACTGCTCGTCCGGGTGCAATCTCAGATACTCCTGGATCTCGCGGATTGAGAGCTCGGTCGTCTGCGCGCGGCGCAGGTTGTTCATCTTCTGCACCTTGATCTCGGTCTTGATCGCCTCGGGGGTTTCGGTGAACGCCGGCATTGCCAGCCGGTTCGTCTCAAAGGTGCGCACACCCCGGATCTGCCCCTGTCCCGGCGGATACAACAGCACCTGCACGTTGGTGCGGACCGCGCCGAACACCCAGCGCCCGTCCTCCCACACGGCGCGGTCGGCGTAAATCTCCTGCATCGAACCGTTCGGCAGCGTCCATGTCACATGCGGATACAGCATTTCGTGGGTGACGAGGTTGAATGCCGCCATGTACCAGTTGCGGCGGTCGCGCGCGTTTCGGAAGCCCAGCTTCAACACGGTCTTCCCGGAGGCCGCCTGCCGGTCTTCCGCGCGCCGCGCCAGCACCTGTTCCGCAGCCTCGGCCCCGTGGGGCGCCCAGGTTTCGTTGATGGCCAGCAGGATCACGCTCAACCCCAGCCCCACCGCCAAATACGGGTTCGCCATTCGCCACACGCTGATCCCCGCCGCGCGCATCGCCGTCAGCTCCTGATGCCGCGCGTGGTTGGTCAGCGCATAAAGCAGCGCCAGCAGAAACGCCACCGGCAGCACCACCGCCAGAAACTCCGGCGCCATGCACGCGTAATACTCCGCAATGTCCGATACCCCAAGCCGCCGCTTCTGAAAATCCGCCATCTCCGCCACCAGGTCGAACGACACCCAGAAAAGAAAAAAGCCCCCCAGGCAATAGCCCAGCGGAACCAGCAGCTCGCGCAACAGGTATCGGTCCAACAGCCGCATCCGGGCCGCACGCTAGCCAACGCGTCCGCCCCGCGCAAGCCGCGCAAATTCCGCAACCCGGGCTTGAACCGGCCCGCCCGGGCGCGCATCATACGCGCCAACCAACCCCGACAAGGCTTGGCGGTGGTGGACCCCGACCCTGCGCGGATGCGGCATGGGTCGGCGTCGTGACCACGCGCCGCGGCTGGATGGCATGAGCGAGCATCGAACAAAGGTCGCCATTGTGGGCGCCTCCGGTTATTCCGGAGAAGAACTGGTGCGGCTGCTGTTGCAGCACCCGCATGTGGACCTGGCCAGTGTCACCTCCCGGCAATACGCCGGGCAGACCCTCGCCCAGGTGTTTCCGCGTTTCGCGCATCACCCGCCGGCGCGGACAATCCGCTTCTGCGAGCCGAAAGTGGATCTGTTGGCCCGGCAGGCGCAGGTGGTGTTCCTGGCGTTGCCTCACGGGGTCGCCGCCGAGTTCGCCGTGCCTCTGCTGCAGCAGGGCTGCCAGGTCATTGATCTGAGCGCCGATTTCCGCCTCAAGGATCCCGCCATTTACAAGGAATTCTACGGCCATGACCATCCCGCCCCCGACCTGCTCGCCCGGGCTGTCTACGGCCTTCCGGAAATCTACCGCGCCTCCATCCGCGGCTCCCTGCTCGTCGCGTCCCCGGGCTGCTATCCCACCGGCATCCTCGTTCCCCTGATCCCCCTGCTCCGGGCACGCCTCGTCCAGCCCCGGGGCATCATCGCCAACTCCCTGAGCGGTGTCAGCGGCGCCGGGCGCAAGGCCGAGCCGGCTTACCTCTTCTGCGAATGCCATGAAAGCGTCCGCGCCTACGGCGTGCCCAAACACCGGCACCTGTCCGAAATCGAGGAACAACTCTCCCTGGTGGCCGGAACCGGCGTCATCCTCCAGTTCACCCCGCACCTTGTTCCGGTGAACCGGGGCATCCTCACCACACTTTACCTCGAACCCGTCAGCCCCGTCTCCGGCCCGGGCGGGGTCAGCGCCGTGGCAGACCCGATCGCCGCCTGTTACCAAGCCGCCTACGGCGAAGAACCCTTTGTGCGCCTTCTCGAAGGCAAGGCGCTCCCCGACACCAAAAACGTCGTCGGCACCAACGTGGTCGAACTGGCCTGGCGCCTCGACCCCCGCACCGGCCGCCTGATCGTCATCAGCGCCGAGGATAACCTCGTCAAGGGCGCCAGCGGCCAGGCCGTCCAAGCCATGAACATCATGCGCGGCTACCCCGAAACCGCCGGTCTCCTTTGAACCCTGCCCCACCCGACACCCCGCCTCCACCTTCCAGCTCCCAGCCATGAAAGCGCCCTTCCATGCCGTCCCCGGTTCCATTGTCGCCCCCCAGGGCTTTCTCGCCTCGGGCGTGTTCTGCGACTTGAAACGCCTGGGCACCGGCAAGGGATCCGACCGGGGCCGCAAACCCGATCTCGCCCTGATTTACTCGGAAGTGCCCTGCAGCGCCGCTGGCCTCTTCACCACCAACCAGGTGTGCGCCGCGCCCGTCAAGCTCTGCATCCCGCGGGTGGCCCGGGGCTGCGCCCGCGCCATCGTGGCCAACTCGGGCAACGCCAACGCCTGCACCGGACGCCAAGGCATGCGCGACGCCCTCGACATGGCCGCCACCACCGCCGCCGAATTCAAAATCCCCATACACCACGTCCTCGTCGCCTCCACCGGACGCATCGGCATTCCCCTCCCCATGCCCCATGTCCGCCGCGGCATCCGCCAAGCCGCATTCTCCCTCGGCAGCACCGTTGCCGACGCCACACTCGCCGCCCAAGCCATCATGACCAGCGACACCCGGCCCAAACAACTCGCCGTCGAGTGCCGCCTCGGCCGCCATACCGTCCGCCTCGGCGGCATCTGCAAAGGCGCCGGCATGATCCACCCGGGCTTGAGCGCCTCCGCCCGCCCGCCCGCCGCCCGCATGCTCCATGCCACCATGCTGTGCTTCCTCACCACCGACGCCGCCATCGACGCCCGCGCCCTCCAGGCCGCCCTCCAGGAGGCCGTCGCCCGCAGCTTTAACCGCATCACCGTCGACGGCGACATGAGCACCAACGACACCGTCCTCGCCCTCGCCAACGGCCTGGCCGGCAACCCGCCCCTCAAGGCCGGCTGGAACATCATGCGCCGCCAACCCGAGTTCGCCACCTTCCAGGAAGCCCTCAACCACCTCTGCCTCGAATTGGCCAAAAGCATCGTCCGCGACGGCGAAGGCGTCACCCGCTTCGTCACCGTCCGCGTCCAAGGCGCCCGGTCCGCCGCGGACGCCGACGCCGCCGCCCGGGCGGTGGCGAACAGCGCGCTGGTGAAGACAAGCTGGTTTGGCGGCGACCCGAACTGGGGCCGCATCATGGGCGCGCTGGGCTACAGCGCCGCCTCCGTGGCCGAAACGAGGGTCGACATCGGTTACAGCGCTCCCGGCAGCCGGCAGGTGCTCTGGAGCCTCAAGCGTGGCCAGCCCACAACCGCCACTTTCAAACAGCTCTGTCAGGCCGTCGCCCCCGGCGAATTCGACCTCCACATCCGCCTCAACCTGGGCCGGGCCAGCGCTTACATTTACGCAGCCGACCTCACCGAGACCTATGTCGACTTCAACAAAGGCGACTTGAGCAACCCCGCCGCCTTGGGCGGATGACCTCACAGCCAGCGCCGCAACGCGTCCAGCACCTGTCCCACCTCAATCCCCGCCAGCCCCAACGGATGCCGCACCACCGTCACCCGCTCTCCCCGCGGATGCCATACCGTTTCCTCGCTCTCCCCCCATAACACGCACGTCGGCACCTCCAGCGCCGCCGCCAAATGCGTAATGCCGGAATCGTGCCCCACAAACGCCGCGCATGACCTCAGCCGCTGGGCCAACTCCACCAGCGGCACGTTCCGCGCCAACTGCAAACGCTTCATCGGCACCTCCGCGCTCAAACGCTCCAGCCGATCCCCTTCCGCCTCCCCCCCCATTAACAATACCCCCGCCGCCGTCCCCACCATCAGTTTCCGCAGAAACACCGCCCACCGTGCTTCGGGCCAGTTCTTCCGCTCGCTGCCGCTGCCCGGATGCGCCCCCACCCGAAACCCCTCCGACCCCACCGCCCCAATCCCAAGCCGCGGCACCGGGTCCGCTCCGTAAATCGCCACCCGCTCCAGCGGCTGCAGGAACACCTCCGTCGCATGCAGCCGGCTGCGTTCGTCCGGACGATGCGGCCCCGCAATGAACTGCACCCGCGAACAGCGCGCAATGTTGGCCCGGAATATCTCGTCCGGATCATACAAATACGAGATCGCCAGATCGAACCCCGCAAAGTAATTCCGCAACTCCTCCTCCAACGGACCGTTGCGGGCGAAAAAACCCGCCAACGCCCGCGCCTCGATCGACCGCACCGCGTCCACCATTCCTGCCGCCAGCGCCAATTGCGCAATGTGCCCGTAGCCCAGCACCTCCAAATGCGCCTCCGGAAAGTGCCGGCGCAGCGCCGCCAAGACCGGCAGCGTCAAAATGAAATCCCCAATCGCACCCCCCCGGATCACCAGAATCCTGCCCCGCGTTCCACTCACACGTCCACCTGCACAGGCGCCGCCACACTGTCTCCCGACGACACCCCAGGCATGTCCGCGTGCGGAAGTTCCCCGGCGCGATACGCCGTCAACCCCAACACCACCACTCCAATCCCAAACGCCACCCGCACACCGCATAACATCCGCAGCCGAGCCCCGCTCGCCACATTCCACTCCAGAAAATCCCGATACCGCCAAGGCGATATCGTCAGCCACATCCCCGCCAACACCCACACATACGCCCACGTCACAATCACCAGGCGCCACGCCGTGTCCTCCCACCGCGCCGTGTCCACCATGTGCTTGCCCATCAGCAACATCAATACCGCCAACGCCCGCACCGGCAGAAAATCCTGCACGAAAAGACACGCCCCAAGCCCCACCCCCGCAAACAACGCATACAACCCAGGCTTGAAACTCGTGAAATCCGACACCTCCTCCTGCCCCAGGTAGTGCAAAAACCATAGCGTCGCCACCACCATCAATGCAACCCCCACCGGCACCGATCGCGGAAACCCCCGCGCCGCCCGCGCGAAACTCGCCGGCTTCCACAACCCCCAGCCGTTGAGCGCCGCCACCCCAACTCCCAACAACACCGCCAGGGTCGATAAACTCATGCCAGACATAAATCGCCGCCCACGATGCCCAACCGGTTCCGCAAACGCAACGCACAAAAACGCTCGCGCCTTGCGCCCGGGAATTGTCATCAGGAGCACTGTCCTCCCCACCCTCAAGTCATCAAAACTCCGGGTGGAACGTCACCGCGTCGGTTGCCGCAGCCGCGCCGTCCGGTCAACGGGTTGGTTTCTGCAAGCGATAAAACTTGTTGCCGACCGGCGTCGGCTCGACGAACTGGAGGGTCGGGCCGTTCGTCGCATAAGGCGGCGAAATCTCCGACCAAGGCGACGAAACCTGCGGCAGCGCATCCGTCCACTGCAACACCCATCCCTCGGCTGGCAAGGGCCACGAGACCACCACCACATGGTTGCTTCGCGCGACCGTCAGATAAGGCGCGCCGGGCGTCTGGACGGCCGCAACGATGCCCCAGAAACCGCCTTGCAGGGCGTAGGTCCCGCCGCTTATCGCACCCGCGTCCGGCTGCCCCATCGTGCCAGTCACCGTGTAAACGCCACCCGTGCTCGTGCCGCCTCCACCGTCCATGCTATACCAGTCAATCGAATATTGCGCCAGGGCGGGAACGCAGAAGAGAACGGTCAGAAGACAGCCACACACCACCCACCGCCAGAGCTTGAGCTGCGCCGGACCCCGGGTGCCCTGGGCATGGTCATCATGCCTCCCGCAGCGCGAAAGCGGCGGAGGACCGCCCCTCTCCAAAACGCCGCCCGCGTTGCTACCGCTTCGTTCCACTTGCACTGCTCGTTGTGTTTTCATGGTGTGGTTCCTCGTCGGCATGAGTAGGAGCCGAAGCTCAGGGTCGCTATCGCCAATTTCCTCAAATATCCCTGAGCCCAAACGGCTTGTCAAGCCCAATGCCCCTGGTCCCGTCCTCCTCAAACCATCCACTTGCCCTCCGGCGGCCGGCTCGTCCCTGGTCGCGTCTATGTGTTCACACGCGGGGCGGACGGAAAAGTCCGGGGCGTGCTGCAAGGTTTGACCGGCAACGTGCCCGCCACGCTCCAGGCCATCACCCCGGAATGGCAGCGTCTGGCGGTTCCCCCGTTGCTGCCGGCGAAGCCGGAATCCAAGTGAACGCGATCAACGCCGCTGGGTTGCCTGACGTTCCAGGAAGGACATCAACGTCTCCGCCGGCACCTGCTCGGACAACGCGGCGAAGAGCGACGGCTGCCAAGGATCGAGCGTGAACTGCAAACGGTCGGTGCGGCCAAGATAGCTCTGCGTTCGCAGATCGTACAGGTGGGCGGCAGCGGCCAGAGTGGCTGCCACGGACACGGGTTTCTCCAGCGCCTCGTTGCCACCGGCCTGTTTGAGTTCCTCGCTCATGTGGTAGCTGATGTTCCGTTCGAAGGCGTAGAGGCGGGCGGCGCCGAGCTTGAAGCGATGCACCCGCGTGCGGGCCTTCAGCGGCACTCGCACTTCGGGCGTCAAACCGCGCAACACCTCGGCTACCCACTGGCCCCAGCCGAGGTCAGGTTCGGCCGCCACGCGATTACGCGCATAGCGGGCAATGTCGCCATCGCGGGAGAGAGTTCGTTCGCCCGGGAAGCAAGCGTAGCTCCGCGTTTCCGACGTGGCACACGGAAACCAGTCTTCCAGCCCGCTGCGAGGCCGGAGCCGACCGGAGTGATCGAACAATCCGGGCGTGCCGTCGCAGAGGACCGCGCGCCCGCTGGCGGCGGGGCCGGCCGGCGACATCAAGAAGGCCCGGATGCCTTCGGCCTCGGCTGCGGTCAGCGCCAAGGACTCGGGCATGACAAAAATCCGAAATCTGCGTTTGGCCAGCACGCCGCCCGTCACTTGTTCGGAGGAGACAAAGACCGGCGAGAATCCCAGGTCCTGGAACGCCTTGAGCCAGGCGTCACGCACACGCGCCATGCGGTTGTGGTCGGACTCGTGGCTCGAGAAACGCCGGTGCCATGTCGAGCCGTCCACCGTGGATTCCAGCAGCCAGTTCACCCGGATGCTAGGCTGGGAGTAATGGAGTGCGATCGGGTCGTGCTGCTTCTCGGCGTGGAGGAAAAGCCGCGCGAGCGGGGAAGTCATTTCCTGCAACACCGGTGCCAGCGCGCGGGCCTTGGGCGTGAGCGCGCAGTCGGGGCTCTTCCAGTCGATGCAGTCTTCGCTCCACCATACGATGCAGCCACGGTCGCCTTCGAGCAGAAGGTGCCAGAGCCGTCGGCTTGCCGGATGGGTGTCTTTCTCGAAGACGGTGCAAAGGATGGGCTGGCCGGGCATGAAGGATCCGAAGATTTCGCGGGCGTTCCCAATATCGTAAGGTTCCACCCAGTCGAGGACTTGGGACAGACGCCAGGGGATTGAAATCATAGTCGAACGGGTTGGCCGAAACGGTCACTGACAACTCGTCGCGCAGGTCGTAAGCGACCGGGGCATTCGAGGCGTGTTTGCGAGCAATCTGCTGCACTTCCCGACGCGCCCAGCCTCGCCACTCGGGGTCGTCCAGGCAGTAGTCGCGGATGAGGGCGCTTTCGGGCCGGCCATTCTGGGTCCACTGCGTCACAAACTTGTCCCAGTCGCGCACCTTTGAATTCCATTTCAAGCAGAGGCCGCGGTTGACCAGGTTCTCCACGTAGTAGGGAAAGCCGGCGTCCACCCATGGCTTTGGACTGGCGTCGCCATACGCCATGGCGGTGTTGATGCCCATGTCGCGCAGGCGCTGACAGAAGATCGGCAGCTTGTCCGGTTGCTTGCTCGCGCTGTCACCGATCCAGAGGATGGTGCGGTACTCGGGCCAGGGGCGGAGGGCATTAGTCACCCCATCGGCTGCAACGCACAGCGAAGCAGAACAAGCTGCGAGCAGCAGAAAGGCTTTGGCAGCAGGCTTCATGCGGCGCGATTCAAACTCGAATGGCGCCCATTGACAACTCCGGCGTTGCTGACCGGATGGGTCGAGTAGATCGGGGAGACTCTTCCCCATCCGGTGAACAACGCCGGAGAAGCTATACGAGGCGCGCCTCAGACCGTTCGAGGCGGCCGTTGGCATCGAGACGGAGGCGGGGGTGGCGAGCGGCCCGCAACTTGCGCCTTGCAGCGCACAAACTTGATCTGCCAGCAACGTATTTCACGGGTCAAGGACTCTAGTGTGGTGTCTCACTTGTTTTTCATCTTGACGGTTCGACGGGTTGATGCACCCTCGACTCGGATCGGAAAGCCAAATTGCCAAGCTGTGTGCCGGGCGGAGGTTTTCCCGGCAGGCAAGCCGGACGGGTTTGGGTACGGGGGCAGGGCCATGACGAGCGCTTGAGGGCCAAGCGGAGCAGCGCCGCAGGAAGGGGACGCGCCAGCAATACACCAGCCATGGCGGCGAGCAAAGCACATACGTTGGGTGACTACGAACTGCTGGGTGAAATTGCCCGAGGTGCCATGGGGGTGGTCTACCGGGCGCGCCAGCGCAGTTTGAACCGGCTCGTAGCCCTGAAAATGATCCTGGCCGGCGAACTCGCCAGCGAGGTGGAGGTCCAGCGATTCCGGCGCGAAGCGGAGGCGGCGGCTAATCTCGACCATGCGAACATCGTGCCCATTTATGAAGTGGGGGAGCATGAGGGGCAACACTACTTCAGCATGCGCCTGGTGGATGGGGACAGCCTCAACGGGCATCTCTCTCGCTACCATCAGGATATCCGCGCCGCGGCGCAACTGATGGCCACGGTCGCGCGCGCGGTTCACCACGCGCACCAGCGGGGCATTCTGCACCGCGACATCAAACCGGGGAATATCCTGATCGACAGCCAGGGCGAGCCGCACGTTACGGATTTCGGCTTGGCCAAACGGGTGGACGTCCCGAGCGATCTGACCCAGTCCGAGTCCATCATGGGCACGCCCAACCACATGTCCCCGGAGCAGGCCCAAGGAAGGAACAAGACGCTCACCACGGCGACCGATGTCTGGAGCCTGGGGGGCGTGCTCTACCGGCTGGTGACCGGCCAGGTGCCGTTCCCGGCGGATACGACCTGGGAAATGCTCCGAGCCATCGTCGAGAAGGAACCGGTCCAGCCCCGCACCCTCAATCGACAGGTGGACGCCGACCTGGAAACCATCTGCCTGAAATGTTTGGAAAAAGATCCTGAACGCCGCTATCTCAGTGCGGCAGCTCTGGCGGAGGATCTCGAGCGATGGTTGCGCCGCGAGCCGATTCAGGCCAAGCCGAGCACCTACCGGGATCGGATCGTGAAATGGTCCCGGCGCAAGCCGCTCATCGCGAGCCTTGCGGTGTCGCTGTGCCTCGTGGCCGTGCTTGGCTTCTTCGGCATCCTCTGGCAATGGCAGGAAGCCCGAACCAATGCGGCCCGGGCCCAGAAAGCCCTGGCTGAATCGTATGTCTCGCAGGCCCAGGCCCGGCGGATGAGCGGGTCCGCCGGCCAACGCACCGAAAGTCTCCGAGCCCTGACCCGGGCGCAGGCGTATTACACCAACGAAGCCGTGCTGCGCGACCAGGTGATTGCGGCCATGGCTCTGCCCGACCTGGCCGAGTTCGCCCCAGGCCTGAGGCTGTCAAACCGGGCGCAGGCCTTCGAGATGGACCTCGATGCGCACGTCGCTGCCGAGGCCGGCACCGACGGGACCATCCGAATCCGGTCCCTGAAGGACGGGGGACTGCTCCGGACGCTGCCGGGCCGCGGCGCGGAGGTGAGCCGCCTCCGGTTTGGGCCGGGCGGGTCGCTGCTGCTGGTGGAGCACCGCAGCCAGGCCCGGGGCCAGATCACCGTTTGGGATTGGGAGCGGGAGCTAACGCTTTTGGCCAAGGAACACGGGATTCATGCCGAGGCTCTCGACTTCAATGCGGCCACGAATGCCGTCGCGGTGGGCCGCTCCGACGGCCGCGTGTTCGTTTACGCGATCCCGGGCGGGGAAATTCACTTCGAATTGGAACTCCGGCTGCCGTCCGGCACACCTCGCGTGCCCCACGTGGTCCGGCTTCATCCGTCCGGCACACTGCTGGCCGAATCCTCCTTGGACGATCTGTATGTGCAAATCTGGGATTTGGAGGCGTCGGAGCCCGTGGCGCGGCTGCCGCATGCGGACGTGGTCCACGGGCTGGCCTGGGATCCCGGGGGCGAATTTCTGGCTGCCGCCTGTCGCGATGCGAACCTGTATCTGTGGAGCACGAACGCCCCAAACCGGCCGAAGAAACTCAGCGGGCACGAAGGGCCGGTGATTGCCGTTGCGTTCAATCCGTCCGGCACCTTCCTGGCCTCGCTCGGGCTGGATGAAACCGTCCGCCTCTGGGTGCCGGCGACGGAGCGGCAGCTGATCCGGCGTCTGGACGGGGAAAGCTTTGAGCGACTCCAGTTCAACACCTCCGGGCGGCTGCTGATGGCCACGGACCAGGCGCAGCGGAACAGCCGGGTTTGGGAGACCTTCGGCGAGGAGTATAGGGCGTTGCGCCTTCGCGGAAACCCCGCGAGCCAGATCATCACCGTCGATTTCAGCCCCAACGGCCAGTGGCTGGTGGTGGCCAACGGCGAGCAGGCGTCCATCTGGGCGGCCGGCTCGGGCCGGGAGTTCGCCCTCCTGCCGCTGCAGAACGCGAAGGCGGCCTGGATCTCGGCCGACAGCCAATTCCTGCTCGTCAGCGCCAACCGCGGATTGTTCAGCTGTCCGGTGACCGGTGGCGGGCGCGGGGGAACACCGGCGGAAGCCTGGCCGGGCGTGGCCAGCGAACTGGGGACCATGGCCGTCACTCCCGACCGTTCCCTTGCGGCCATCGCGCATCACCTGGAGATCCTGCTGGTCTCTCTGAACCGGAACACGAATACGGTGGCGCGGACTTACGACGTTGGCTTTGGCAAGTTTGAGCACCTGGCGTTGCATCCCAAGAGCAGGTGGGTTGCGGGCATGACCAAGGATTCGAATGACCTTTACGTGCTGGACCTGTCGGATCCGAAGCGGACACGTCCGGCCGCCCGCATGCGCAGCAGCCAGTACTTTGCGTTCTCGCCCTCCGGTGAATGGTTGGTCGCCTGTTGGGGGGGGAAATACGAATTCTACCAGGTCGACGCCTGGCGACGGCCCGCGTTTGTCATCTCCCGGAAAACCGCCTCGGATCAGCATGCACCCGTTGCCTTCACCCGCGACGGCACACTGGTCGCGATCGCCTCCACGCGGTACGTCATCCAGCTGTTCCGCCTGCCGCAGCGTGGCACGAAGGCGCCGCGCCTGGTGGCGACGCTGGAAGCGCCGGACCTTTACCCGCTGGAACTCCTGGCCTTCAGCCCGGACGGGCGGCGGGTAGCTGCGGCGGCGCAGAACCAGACGGTCATGTTGTGGAATCTGGCCTTGATCGGCGAGCATCTGGCCGAGATGAACCTGCACACGAACCGGCTCGCCTTCCCTTGAATCGCCGCATTGTATCAGCCTATGAATACCCTGCCGCCTGACTCCTCCCGCCCCGGCGAAGTTGACGATCCCCGGAGCCGTCCGGATTTTCGCCCGGAACATTATCCGCTGGCCAACGGCCACGGCGCACCGCCGGTCGGGGCGATGGAGCGCAACGATCGCATCACCCTCGAGTTTCTGGCGGTCTATTACGATCTGAATTGCGATTATGCGCAGCTGCTCGAAGTGCGTCAGCGCCCGCCTTCCCCAGAACGTGTCGGGGCTGAGCGGACCTGCCTGCAGACGATCGAGAAGGGGCTGATCGCCCGCGATCGGCTGGAGGATCATTACGCGTCCCTGGGGGTCCTCACCGATCCCATCGCGCGCGAGGGCTTCACCCGCGACCTGAAGATCCACTTTGGCAACGTGGACGCCGCCGGCCGGCGACGTCGCGATTATTACACCCTGACCGCCTATGTCCCCATCCCGCTGCCAGAGGGCGCGAGTTTGAAACACGTGCCGATGAAGATCGAGGGGCCGGGCTTTGATGGGGAATACTGATGGCCGATCCCGAACCATGGGGCTTGCGCGTGCCGCCCTGCGTTGTGTCATGCAGAAACTGATCCTGATCAGTCATCTCTCGCCCGGCGATCTTGTGATGCTCACCGCCGCGGTGCGGGACCTGCACCGGTGTTATCCGGGCCGGTTCCTCACGGATGTCCGGACCGGCAGCCCCGAGCTCTGGATCCACAATCCGCACCTGGTGCCCCTTGAAGTGGATGATCCAGCCGTGCGCCTGCTGCCCTGCCATTACCCGCTCATCCGGTTGTCGAACGAGCGTCCGGTGCATTTCCTTCATGGGTTCATCGATTACCTCAATCAAGCACTCGACCTGCGCATCCGGCTGACGCGCCTGGCCGGCGACATCCACCTTTCCGAGGCCGAGAAAAGCCTGCCGTCCGTGGTCGAACAGAAGACCGGGCTTAACCTGCCCTATTGGATCATCGTCGGCGGCGGCAAGCTTGACCTCACCATCAAGTGGTGGCACTTCCGCCGCTGGCAGGCCGTCGTAGACCAGTTTCGTGGCCGTATCCTCTTCGCGCAGGTGGGAGAAAAACATCATTATCATCCGCCGCTCGACGGGGTGCTGGACCTGCGGGGACAGACGCCCATGCGGGAACTGATCCGGCTCGTGTATCATGCGCAGGGCGTCGTGTGCCCGGTCACCGCGTTGATGCATCTGGCCGCCGCCGTCGAAGTTCCTCCCGGCCGCGCTCCGGACCGACCCTGCGTCGTGGTGGCCGGCGGACGCGAACCGGCAACATGGGAGGCTTATCCCAGCCACCGGTTTCTCCACACCATCGGTCAGTTCCCCTGCTGCGCGAACGGCGGGTGCTGGCGATCGAGGACCGTGCCGCTGGGGGACGGAGACGACAAGGATGAGCCGGGCGCCTTGTGCGTCGACGTGGTGAACCAGTTGCCCCGCTGCATGGACTCCATCACGCCCGGCATGGTCGCCGGACAGATCGAACACTGCATCCGGGACTTGGGACTCGACCTGCTGGCGCCAGACCAGGCGCGCGCCGTGACCCCGTGGCTGCATCGGGGAACGCAGGCGGCGCTCCGGGCGCTGATGTGCGGCTATTTTTCGGCGCCAAGCGCCGGTTCCGAGGACGAGCCGGCCGGCGTTGAATCAAACAACCAACCACAAAGGACAACCGTATGGGCAACAATGACATCAAGTTAGATCTCCGGACGCAAATCGATCGCAGCGTCAAGGAGGGCGTGCCGGGCTATGATTGGATTCCGGAACCATGGACGACGAGAAAGCCGACTCTGGTGGACAACGTCACCGAGGAAGGCCAGTGGCGGGATCTCGGGAAGTTGGAGTTCCTCACGGACAGCGAAGCATACCCCGACGAACTCCATCCGGCCAAACCGCCGAATAAGAAGCACGGCTACACAAAGAACGTTCATCCCGATTCGAACTTCCGGCACCGTCACCCCAATGATGTCGCCGAGCATGACCTGCACATCGCCGGAACCAGCCTGCCGGCCGCACAGTATAACAAGCTGGAAAAGATCGCGGGTGAGAATCCGTTGGGCATGCAGCGCCTGGCTTGCGTGTTCGAATGGGTTTTGTCGCAAACGCATCTCCTGTTGAACCGAATCAACGAGGGGCTGGGGCTGGAGCCGAATGGCACCGGCAAGGGCAACCCGGACGCATACAACAGGGCGCGCGAGGCGTATATCGCCTTCCTCAAGGACTTGAACAACCATGAGCCTCATGTGCGGGGCCCCAGGATCATGCCGGCCAGGCCGGGTGCCAGCGGCTATGGCCAGGCCATGAAATGGGCCTTCATCTTCCCCGCCGTCTTTATGCGCCGCATCGTCGGCGCCAAGGTCATCATCATGTGGAATCCCCATTCCAGCTCGAACGGCATCCCCATCCTGCACTGAAGAAACCGTCCTATGAATCCCACAGCATCCCTCAGGCACTGGCGACGGGCGGCGGTGCTCCTCGCCGCCGCCTGCCAGCTCCTGCACCTCCCCGGCCGGGCGGCAGAGCAGAGCCCTCGAGCCAAATACTCAACCTCCCCCGCAGACCAGGCCCAGTGCCGGAGGCAATTGAACCTGATCTACGGCGCGATCCAGCAATACCGGCAGAAGCACGGAATGCTGCCGCGCTGGTTGTCCGACCTGGTCCCGGATCCGCTCGCCGATCCCCGCGTGCTGGTCTGTCCGTTTGTCCAAAACTTTGGCTACCTGAAGGAGTGGCGGAAGGACTTTGTCACCGTGCCCGTGTTTGGGGATCCGGGTGATTGTTCCTACAGTTATGAGCTGTGCCTGGAACCATTCCGCTGGGTTCCCGGCTGGACCACGCGCGATTACAAGGAACACCAAATGCAGTTGCTCGGGCTCGGCGTGCCCATCGTGCGCTGCTTCGCCCACCGCCCGATTCTAAACCTCGGATTCGATGGCAGCATCTACCCAAGCCCGTCCGAGTGGGAGGACAACTTCGTGACGGATCCGAAGCACCGGTCCGCGTTGCACAGCGTGCACTGGCTGGCCACCAACACGCCCAACCAAACGGCGCTTCTGATCACCGCTCCCCGCCCGCCGGAAGCCGGCGCGGGGCAGATTGACCTGAGCCCGCACTACAATGCCACGCTGTTCCACCTCAGCCAGGTGGACTCGTCCGGCCAGGTCATCCGGGCTTGCCCGGAAGGATTGCAGCCCATCGGCAACGTGCGCTTCGACATCCGGGGACTGGTGCACCTGGCCGGGAAAAATTTCCCCATCCCATTCCCGCGCTCGGTCCAAAACATCGGCATCCATTCCCGCTGCGCCACCCTCTACCTGTTGCACGGGACCTGTCTGACCGCGCCCGAAGGCGAGGTGATCGCCAAGTATGTGCTGCATCACGAGAACGGGACCACGGAGATCCCCATCGCCTACGGGGAAGCGGTTCGGACCCGGTGGTTTGACCCGAAACGCAAGGCGGAGTCGCGGCAGCCGACTCCCGCGTGGGTGAGTCCGCCAGAGCGCGTGGCGACGATTAGCAAGGCCTTGCGCCTGTATGTGCACCGGTGGGCAAATCCGAACCCGGGCGCGTCCGTGCACACCCTGGATTTCGAGTCGCTCATGACAGAGTCGGCGCCCTTCCTGGTGGCGATCACGGTGGAGTAGAAACCGATGACACCGTCGCGCCTGCCAGGCGACCGGCAGCTATGAGCGCTGTCACCGTTTGCCTGCTGACCTACGGCGACCACCTCGCGCTCGTCCGGCAGGCTGTGGACTCCATCCGGACTCATTGCGCGCGCGCGGATTACCGGCTGGTGGTGGGCGCCAACGCCGTGAGCCCTGAGACGCGCCGCTACCTCGCCTCGCTGGCCCGCAGCGGCGCCATCGACCGGTTGCTGGACAGCCCGGTAAACCTCAACAAGTGCCCCATGATGCGCCAGATGTTCCAGGATCTCGAAACCGAGTTCGCCTGGTGGTTCGACGACGACTCCTATATTGAGGACCAGGGCACCCTGGCGCATTGGCTGCAAGCCGCGCGCGCCGCACCCGCCTCGACGGTCCTGTGGGGACAGGCCGCCTACTGCGGCCATCCCTCGGCCTTCACAGACCTGGCGGACGCGCTCGGGTTTGTCCGCAGCGCCCCTTGGTACCGTGGTCTCACTCCGCCTTCCTGGCTGCCCGGAGGCAAGGGCGAATTCAACTTCCGGGGCCAGGGCACCGGAGACGGCTACTGGACGTTTGTGGTGGGAGGCTGCTGGATGATCCGGACGGCGGCCCTTCGCATCCTCGACTGGCCCGACCCGCGCCTCATCAAGCTCGGGGACGACGTTCTGCTCGGTGAAGCCATCCGCCAGCACGGTTGGCAGCTGGCCAACGTCTATCCCCCCGGCGTCGCGATCAACACCCAGCCGCGCCGTGGCGACGTGGGCTCCTGTGCGCCGGGCCTGAACTGCCTGAACCCGCCGCCCGGCGGGATACCGCCTTCGGCCTCGTGTTGCGGCGCACCGCGAACACTCCGGGGCGGCCGGGATCCCATCGATGCCCTCTCCTCTCCAGCGCCTCCGACACCCTGACATCGTGCCCCTCGAGTTGTCGGAGTTGTGGCTGAACGGCGCCACCCTGTGGGACTGGAGCCAGGAGTCGGATTTCCTGTTCGCGCTGCGGCAGGGCTTGGAGCTGTTACAGGCCGGCCAAGGCGTCTATTCCAATCGCAAACCAGTTCCAGCGGTGATCGCCGGTTTCGAAGCAGCCTATCTGACCGGCGGGCGGGTGCACAAACCCCTCGTCCGGGAGCCGCTCGCCGGGTTGCCGTTTCCCGTGCATTGCGCGGATCAACCCGTGTGCGCGGCGGCGCTGGCCGGCCTGGACTGGTTGCGTGCCCACGCCGGCCACGGCTGGGTGCTGGACCTGGGCAACTCGCAACTGAAACTCGCCGCGCCCGGCCGGCACTGGGTCCTCCCCAGGGATTGGACCCGCCTCCACGCCGTCGGCCGGGTGCCGGCGGCGCAGGTGCCAATCCAATCCCGCCGCCTTCGGGAATTCATCGCCTCCGCCTTCCGCTCAGCCCTGGTCGAAACGGGAGCGGCCCCGGCGGCCCTGCTTTGCGCGCTGCCGGCCCGGGTGGCGGAGGATGGCAGCCCGGCGGCGAGCAGCTATCCCGGGATGAAAAGCGACCGCCGGTTTCTGAGCGATGCCTTGGCGCTGGCCGGGCTGACGCCCGTCCCGGTGTATGTGTTGAACGATGCCGAATTGGCCGCGCTCGGGGCCTTGGCCGATCCGCGATTGACAGCGTATGGCAAGGTGCTGGTCCTCACCCTCGGTTTCGGGATCGGTGCCGCCCTGATCCATCGGGCCTCATGAGGCGGGATCACCGGCCTGGTTGCGCCCAAGCCGGCACCCGGACGTCTTGGCGGGGAGCATCGAGCAATCTGGGTGGCGATCCCCCATGAGAGTTGCGTGGATGGCGATTTCTACTACGGCTCGTGCGAAGGCGGCTGGATTGGCGACAACCAGGCCATTATCCAGATCGAGACCCGGACCAAGCGGTCGCGGAAGATTCTCCAGCGCGACACGACACGAACCAACGGCATCGACGGTCTCGCCCTCATCTGCGGCGGCGGATGTGTGCTGGTGGAAAACCATCGGCTCCTGTCGCCAACGAACGCGATCAGCATCGAGTGCTGGGTGAAGACCGATTTGGCCGGACAGGACAATACGTGGTGAATGCTTGACGAAGTGAAGCTCTATGCACGTGGTTGCGGGTGATGTTGAACGTCAGCAGGGAGACTTTGAACTCCAGCACTGCTTCTCTAACCTGCATTTCTCACCAGGTTCCTGGTGAGAAATGCACCCGCCCTAACTAACTGCCATTCAGATGTGACCCCCTTTGAGACGCTAAGGCAGGGGCAAACCGGGCGTCCCTGCATGGATCTTCACCAGCCCGGGGCCGGGCCAGAACTCACCACCAAGGATGCCGCTCAGCATGCCGAGGTTCGTGACGAAGAGGTTTTGGCGCTCGCCCTCGCCCGTCCCGAAGGCGAGGCTGGCCGGGGTGTCGAGCGGAGTGTCTGGCCACACGGCGACCGTCGTTTGCGACCGATCATCGGCATCGATGCACACGATGGCGCTGCGGCTGACCACGGCGACGTAAACGTTGCCGTGCGCGTCAAGAGCCAACCCGTCTGCCATGACTGGGAAAGACGGCACACCATAGAGAAATGACTCAGGCACATCCTCGACCGCTTTCCACACCTGCGGTTGGCCGGGGCTGCCGTCAGGCCGCACGGCAACCCGAACGACCAGCGCCTTGTCCGCATTCACCACGTAAAGGTTGCCGTTGTAGAAACCGATGCCGTTGGCTCCGACGGGAAAGGGGAAGAGTGTCCCCACCCCGGTCAGAAGCTCGTCTCGCAGCCACAACTCCGCTGGGCCAGACTTCGGGATGCGCCAGATGCCCCCAGGCCCAAAGTCGCCGCTTGCAGGATCGATCGAGAACGTTTCGGTGACGTAAAGGTTACCTCGATGGTCAAATGCAAGGGCATTTGCGAATGCGATCTGCTCGGTGCCCGGCAGCAGCGACACCTTGCCGTCCGGGGTCACCCGCAGGACGCCTTGAAAAGCCCTGGCCAGGTAGATATTCCCGATGGCATCGACCGCCAGCCCGCCCGCATTTCCTCCGGGTGCTCCCAGGTCGGCCAGCAAGGTTCCCACCCCGGCTGGCGAAAAGCGCCAAACCTGGTCCGTGTCAGCGCGCACGCTGACGTAAACATGACCGACCTTGTCCACCGCCACGCCTTCCGGTTGTCCGTTGATCGACACGAAGGATGGAAAAGCGGCTTGGGCACCCTGTGCCTGGGTGATCCAGATCAGGGCTGTCGCCAGCACGGCTGCACTACCCATCGCCCTCAGCCCGTTGGCTCTCTGCGTATTCATGATCTTATGCCTTTCTTCCGGGCGCGGGTCCTTGGAAGTCGCGGCTCACGGAAGCCGCCTATGGGAAAAACCATCCGCACCCGGATTCGGATGCGACTACCACATCCGAGGCTTTTCCTCTGCGAACTCATGCGCTTCCAATTAGAGATGCGCCGTTTTCGTCCGGATTCCGACAGGCTAAGGCTCGGCCGTCATGGCGACGAGGAACGGGGCCGAGCCCGTGTTCCTGGAGATGAAGTCGATGCGCCGGACTCGAACGTGCGGACGCGGGTTGGCATAGACCGTCGTGAACAACCGGACCATGGCGCCCGTGGCGGGGGTCCAAGCCACGGGATGGCCCGCGGCGACAGGCCTGGGATCACGGGCGCTCTGCCAGTCGCGCACGTCGAGACCGTAACGGATTTCGAGTTCCTGTGCTTCGCCGTCGGCATAATGCAGTTGGTAAGCGCCGATGATGGCGCCTTCGCGCTCGACGGAGACGGTTCCGTGGAGCACGTGCAGGCGTCGAAGGTGACGGTCGAGCGGGATCTCGACTTGGCTCGGGAACTGAAACCAATCCGGGTCCGACCGGCACAACTGGATCACCCCCCGAGGGTCGAACCCAACGCCCTCGAATAGTTGCATGCCGACGGACACGAATGAGAGGTCATCGCCCAGCTCCGTTAATCCCGTGATCGGCTTCCAGGTTTCCGTCAAGGCGGCATTATAGACACCCGCCAAATCAATCTGGTCGGGACCCGCGTTTGGGTCGCGCGCCGGAATGGGGAGCAGCGGCCGGGTCTTGGTTCTGCCCGACTCCGGCAGATTGAATTCGCCCAGCGTCCCCCGTTCCATCCGGCGTTCAGCCTTCGAGACTCCCTGAACCTGCGCCGCGCCCCGGGCAAGGACTTGGGACCAGTACCAGGCTTTGTAACGCTCGAAATCCCGGTCCGGGATCGTCCAGTCGAACGCATGACGCACGCGGGCCGTGTGGTCCACACTCCCGGTAATCAGGCGCGTGCCGTCGGGGCTGAATCTTACCGCACGGACCACGTTGTTGTGGGCTTTGAAGCGCAACAGGTTTTCGCCGGTCGCGACATCCCAGAGACCGACCGCGAAAAGGCGGTCGTATTGCCGCTGTGTCTCGGTTCCACCTTCCGCGGTGGCAAGGCGGCGGCTATCCGGGCTGAACGCCAACGAACTTACCCCGTCGGTGTGTCCTCCCAGCGGGCCGAGCAGGCGCCTGCCCGCGGCAGCATCCCAAAGACGTGCCGTGCGATCCTGGCTTCCCGTGGCGATGAGCTGGTTATCGGGGCTCCAGATGACGTCGAGAACCCAATCGTCGTGCCCCTTGAGCGTGAAGAGGAGTCGCCCGGTTTCAGCATCCCAGACTTTGGCGGTGCAATCGGCGCTGGCGGTCGCCACCCGAGTGCCATCCGGATTGAAGGCCACCGCGACAACCCAGCCGGCATGGCCATCGAGGGTAAGCCGTGAATGACCGGAGCGGGCGTCCCATATCCGGGCGGTGTGATCTTTACTGCCCGTGGCGATCCAACGGCCCCGAGGATCGCAGGCCACGCATAGAACCGGCTGCGTATGTCCGGACAACGTGAGGACCTGCGCCGCGGGGATCGCAGTCTGATCCCCGGTTCCTTCGTCGCTGCGGATGGCCCATACGCTGGCCGTGGCGCCGGGTCCCACGGTCACCAAACGGCTCCCGTCCGCATCGAACGCCAGTGAAACGACCGGAGAGTTCACCGGCAGGGTACAGACCAGTCGTCCGGTCTCGATCTCCCAGATCCTGGCGGTTTGGTCGAGGCTGCCGGTGGCCAACCATCGACCGTTGGGGCTCACGGCGAGCGTCCACACCGCCTGGTCATGACCCTCGAGGCTGAGAAATTCGGGAGGCGCCGACACCGGCCAGACCTTGGCGGTGCCGTCCCAACTGGTGGTGGCAATGCGGCTGCCATCCGGGCTGAACTTGACCACCCGGACGAGTCGGGAATGCCCTTCGTAGACTTGAACCGGAAGCCCCGTTTCCAGGTCGATCACATGCACGCTGGCCGTGAAGGCCAGGCTGCGTGGGTCGGCCATGGCGCCCCCGACCGCACACCGGCGATTGTCCGGACTGAACGCCACCGAGAACCAGCCACCGGGACGGCGCCCGACGAAAAACGGGCGCAGTTCGGTGTCGGTCGCGACCTTGGCCAGCCGCGCCGTGCCGTCCCAACCAGCGGTGGCGATCCGATCCCCGTCCGGGCTAAAGACGACGCACGGGACCGAATTCGAGTGCCCCGTGAAGTCGCGCCGTTCGCGGGTTGTCAGATCCAGGACCCTGACTGGCGTGTCGAGTCGCCGCACGTAGGGATCTCCGCTGCCGCCCGCGTACGCGAGCTTCCGTCCGTCCGGGCTGAAGGCGACGCACATGACCGAGTCGCCGTAGTCATGCTCGAGGATTTCAAGAGGCGCACCGGTTTGCGCGTTCCATAGGCGGACCGTCTTGTCCCGGCCGCCGGTCGCGACCGTCTCACCATCCGGACTGAAAACAGCGCAATACACCCAGTCGTCATCATGCCCCTCGAGTCTGATCAACTCTTGTCCCGTGCCCGCGTCCCAGATTCTGGCGGTTCCGTCGAAACCTGCCGTGACCAGCCGCCCGTCATCGGGAAGGGGGCTGAAATCAAGGAGCAGCACTCGTTGCGTGTGACCTTCGAGTTGGTGAACCAGCCGGCCGGTGTTGAGATCCCACAACCGAACCCGCCCATCGAAACCGCCGACGGCCAGCCACCGTCCGTCCGGGCTGAACGCCGCGCCGGTCAACTCCGTTCCACCCCCGTCGAACGTCAACAGATCCCGATGGCAGGCGCGCTGCAGCCAGCCCCACTCCCAACCGTGCAACGACTCTAGTCCGGGCCAAGCCAGGCGTTGCCGGGCGTGGTCATACTGGCCTTGTTCAATCAAATTCTGGGCCAGGGCGATGCTGGCGACATATTGCTGCTGTTCGGCCGTGAGACGGGCGGCAGCCTCGTTGTCGCGAGCCTGCTCGGCCTCGGCGCGCAATTTGCCCTGCTGGTGCGCTTGCCAGGCGCTCACGCAGATCCCAAGGAGAAGCACCACGGCGACGGCCACGCCTGCGCCGACGATCACCTGGTTCCGCCGAATAAACTTCCGGGCCCGGTAGACCGCGCTCGGCGGCCGCGCCACGACCGGCTCATGTCTCAAATGGTGTTCGAGGTCTGCAGCAAGTGCATCGGCGGTTTCGTAACGCCTTGAGCGGTCTTTCTCGAGGCACTTCATGACAATCCAGTCCAAATCGCCGCGCACGAGGCGGATGCGCTCACTGCTTTGCGGCCGGCGCGCCCTCGCCAGGCACGCCTTCTCTTCCGACGGGCGCGGGCCCGCCACCTGTTCTTGCGCTAGCCGAGTCGAGGGCCGCACCGGTTCCTGCTCGCGGATGATGCGGCGCATTTCGTCCAGACCCGACTCCATCAGCACTTTCGAGTCGAACGGTGTGGTGCCGGCCAGCAATTCATAGAGCAGAACACCCAGGCTGTAGATGTCGCTCCGGGTATCGATGTCCAACCCGCCCATGGCCGCCTGTTCCGGGCTCATGTAGGCCGGCGTACCCACCAACTGGTGGAGGCGGGTGTAAAGGGCCTCGTCGGTCAGTTCGCCTTGCGTGGCCTTGGCAATTCCGAAATCAATCACCTTGGGCACTCCCGCCGCGGCCGCAGAGTCGGGTCGAGTGACGAGGATATTCGACGGTTTGAGATCGCGATGGATGACCCCTTTCTGGTGGGCGTGCTGGATGGCATGACACACCTGGAGGAAGAGCACCAAGCACTCGACCGTCGATAGTTGGTGCTGCTTGCAGTAATGGGTGATTGGCACACCCCGCACCAGTTCCATCACGAAATAAGGTCGACCCGCCTCCGTCGCACCCGCCTCGAGCACCTTCGCAATGTTCGGATGCTCCATCAGCGCCAGGGCCTGCCGCTCGGCCTCAAACCGCGCCACCACTTGGCGGGTATCCATGCCCAGCTTGATCGTCTTGAGCGCGACCAGGCGCCTGACCGGCTCTTGCTGCTCGGCCACGTACACCGCACCGAACCCACCCTCGCCAACCTTTTGGAGTAGTTTGTAGCGGCCAATCATCGTGCCGGGCGCCTCGTCGCCGCTGCCTCCGGAATCGGGAGCGGGGGCGGCGCCTTCGGAAACGCGAGCGAATGTCCCAGCCGCCGGCCGCCCAAAGTACGCTTCCGCCTCGGGCAGCACCGCCAAAAGCTCGTCCAATCGACGGCGCAACTCCACTTGGCCGCCACACGCGGCATCAAGGAAAGCGTGGCGTTGATCGGGATCCACCAGCCGCCGGGCGGCCTCGAACAGCGCTTCCTCGGGGTTCGATGCAGTGTTCATCCACGCCGCTTCTCCGTATGAGCCCGTCCTGCCGCCACATCGGAATTCCTTCTCGCGTCGGCTCAGCCTGCTTGGCGCATCGTCCGGAACAACCACGCCTTGGCATACGCCCAATGGCGGTCCACCGTCCGTTCACACAGCCCGAGCACCTCGGCCGTTTCACGATCCGTCAGACCCACAAAGAAACGGAGCTTGACGATTTCAGCCTTCGCGGGGTCTTCCGCCGCAAGTTGGTCCAGGGCTTCATGAACCTGAATGAGGCGTTCGTCACTCTCCGGCGTTGCGATCTCGATCTCGTCAACATCGAGCCGTTCCTGGCCACCACCATGGCGCACCCGCTGGCGGCGGCGAGCGCGCTCGATTAGGATGCGACGCATCGCTTCCGCCGCCACCGCGATGAAATGCCCGCGATTTTCCCAACGCGAATGCTCGGAACCGGCAAGCCGCAGCCACGCCTCATGCACCAGCGCCGTCGGTTGGAGGGTCTGCCCCGGTGGTTCGTGGGCCAGCTTGTACGCCGCCAGCTTGCGAAGTTCGTCGTAAACCAGCGGCAGCAAATCCTCCGCGGCTCTGCCTCCGTGGGGCTTATCCTGCTCGACGGCTTGCAGTAGGCGCGTGACTTCGCTCATCGGCCCGACATCATACACCGAATGAAGCGTCCGCTCAAGATCCAAACGTATGGCCTTAGTCCCAACTAAGACGCAGGGGCGGCGGGAAATTTTAACGTTTCCAAACGCTTGCGCCACTGGGCAGTTTGGACATAACCTGCCTTCCCTTCCAGCGCTGGTCTGGCCCTGCGATCCTGCCCGGGAGCGGCTGGGGCGGCCCTCGGCGGCCGCCGAGGGCCGCTCCAGCCACTTTGGGACCTCTTCGGGCACAATTCCCGGGATTCTGGATTTGACAAGTCCTTCCAGTCCAGTCAGACTCCCACCATCGCAAAAAGCAAATTCCCATGAGTTCCTCACGGTCTCACGGTTGGATTACGGCTTGAGTCTTTGACTCATTTGGGCACATGATATGACTGTGTGAGCGACGTCACTCGCATCCTCGAACGCGCTCAGCAGGGCGACGCTGGGGCGGCCAAGGAATTGCTGCCGTTGGTCTATGAAGAACTGCGCCATTTGGCGGCTATCAAGATGGCCAGCCAACCCGCTGGGCACACACTCCAGCCCACGGCCCTGGTTCACGAGGCCTATTTGCGCCTGGTAAAACAAGAACACCGCGAATGGAAAGGCAGCCGCCATTTCTACGCTGTGGCGGCGCAGGCGATGCGCCAGATCCTGATCGACATCGCGCGCCGGAAGCGCCGGCTGAAACGAGGCGGTGCCTGTCAACACTTGGATCTGGACCAGATTCACCTTGCGGCAGAAAGCGATCCGGACGGACTGCTGGCCGTGAATGAGGCGTTGGAAGACTTTACGCGTGAGTATTCAGCCCAGGCAGAGCTGGTGAAGCTGCGATTCTTCACCGGGCTGTCCCTTCCGCAGGTGGCGCAGACGCTGGGCATCTCCCTCGCGACGGCCAAGCGTTCCTGGGCTTTTTCCAGGGCCTGGCTTTATCGGCGTTTAACCCGCGAGAACTGAACTCCCCCAAAAAACTGAGCCGGTTTGGCAGAGGAGAACGTTTAGGTAAGTAGAAGCGCACACCGCATTGTCCGGCATGGAACGAAAGAAGTGCTGTGCTGGCTGAAACTGCGGCGGCGACGATCCAAACCAATCCAAAAAGAAAGCTCTGCAATCATGAAAACACGAATACTCAATACCTTTGGGGGTCTTCTCGCAGCGTGGGCGCTACTTCCAGCCACCATCGGCAGCGCCGATAATCAAGTGACCAGGCCGTTTATGTGGTGGGGTGGCAACGTCATTGTAGTCGATATGAGCACCGTCTTCGGCACAGGGGCCGCATCCTGGTGGATCGAGGCGGAGAGCGGGCAAGGCACGCACGTCGGGGCCTACATCTGTCAGGGAGGCGGCACGCTTGACTTTGTTACCGGCCTGACCACCGGAAAGGGCTGCTTGATCGCCAGTGACGGAGAACGCCTGTTTTGGACACTGAGCCAGGAGTGTGGCAGTCCGGAATACACCCTCACGATTACCGGTGGCACGGGGCGTTTCGAGAACGCTGCTGGATTGTGGACCGGATGGACGACACCCGTGGAGTCGGTTCAGGTGGGAGCACTGTTGTATATGACCAACCTAAACGAAGGCGCAGGAACGATCACTTATTGAACCTGGGCAGGGAACGCAAAGCTTGTGGAGACCCGCATGGACGGAAGGAAACATGAAATCGAGGTCATCTTTGGCGCCGCGATCGAGCTCGCCGAGCCGTCGCAACGGGAGATCTATCTGGCCAGAGCTTGCGGTGGCGATGATGCCTTGCGCGTGGACGTGGAAGAACTGATCCGGGCCTACGAGAAGGCCGGCGGCTTCCTTGCTTTGGATGACGCATGCCAGGAAGCGGTTGTTGGCCAGAGTCAAGGCACATCCCCCGCCGAGATCATCACCATCCATGAAAAGCCGGGTGATGTCATTGGCCGTTACAAGCTGCTTGAGCGGATCGGCGAAGGAGGGTGCGGCGTTGTCTACGTGGCTGAGCAGGCAGAACCCGTTCGCCGACGCGTTGCCCTTAAAGTCATTAAACTGGGAATGGACACCCGGTCGGTTGTGGCCCGCTTCGAGGCGGAGCGGCAGGCCCTGGCTTTGATGGATCATCCGAATATCGCCAAGGTTTTCGACGCGGGCACCAGTGAAACAGGGCGTCCGTTCTTCGTCATGGAGTTGGTCCGGGGAATCCGCATCACCGATTATTGCGATCGGAACAAGCTGCCCTTGGAACAGAGGCTGATCCTGTTCACGAAGGTGTGTCACGCTATCCAGCACGCCCACCAGAAAGGCATCATCCACCGCGACGTTAAACCGTCGAATATCCTGGTGACCCTTCACGATGGCATTCCGGTGCCGAAAGTGATTGACTTTGGCATCGCCAAAGCCACCAACCAGCAACGGCTCACCGATAAAACCCTCTACACCGCCTTCGAACAGTTTGTCGGAACCCCCGCCTACACGAGCCCCGAGCAAGCCGAACTAAGCGGGCTCGACATCGATACGCGCAGCGACATCTATGCGCTTGGCGTTCTGCTCTACGAGTTGCTGACCGGCACGACGCCCTTCAGCGCAAAGACGCTGCAGGCTGCCGGCCTGGATGAGATGCGCCGCATCATACGCGAAGAGGATCCGGTGCGACCGTCCACACGGCTGAGCAGCATGCTGGAGGGGGAACTGATCACCACGGCCACTCATCGGCGCTCTGAGCCTCCCAAGCTCATCCATTGGCTCCGCGGGGATCTGGACTGGATTATCATGAAATGCCTGGAAAAAGACCGGAGCCGACGATACGAAACGGCTCATGATCTGGCCCAGGATCTCACACGCCATCTGAACCAGGAGCCGGTCATGGCCCGCCCGCCCAGCGCCGTTTACCGGATGCGAAAATTTGTCCGGCGGAACAAGGTGATCGTGACTGCCGGGGCCACGGCCGCCGCCGTGTTGACTCTGGGCATCGTAGCCAGCACCTGGCAAGCGGTGCGGGCAGTGCGGGCCAGCATTCAGGCCGAGAAGGCTCGTGCTCAAGAAGCGACCCAACGCCGCCTGGCCGAGGAGGCCACCCGAACTGCCGAGGAACAGCGATACTCCGCCAGTATCGGCGAGGCGCAGGCCCTGATTGAACAGGGTCAATATGGCCGTGCCAAACAGGTTCTGGCCCAGCCCGCGCTGGCGCCCAGGCGCGGTTGGGAATGGGGATGGCTCCAGCGAGCCTGCAATCTGGATCTGATGACCCTTTCTGGCAAAGGAGCGGCCTTCACCGGAGTCGCGTTCAGTCCAGACGGCCAGTGGCTGGCGGCCGGCAGCAACAACCGGACGATACAGCTCTGGGATTTGGCGACGGGTTCTGAACGTTCCCAGCTGAAGGGACACACGGATATCGTTGTGCTGATCGGGTTCAGCCCCGACAGCCGCCGCCTGGTTACGGCCAGTTTCGACGCCACGGCCAAGGTCTGGGAGGTTCCCTCCGGCGCATTGCTTTTCACCTTGAAAGGCCATGCCAAAACCGTCTACTGCGCCGTTTACAGCCCGGACGGCAAGACCATCGCGACCGCCAGCGCCGACCGGACGGTGCGCCTCTGGAACGCGGCCGATGGTGCGCCGCTTGAAGTCATCGAAGATTACGGCGACTCGGTCCTCTGCGTGGCGTTCAGTCCGGACGGGCGGCAGTTGGCGTATGCGGGAGGGAGTGGGGATACGATCCATCCAAGTGCGGACACCACGATCAGGATTCTGGACCTTGAGACCCGGCGGTCTCGGAGTTTGTCCGGTCACTCTCATACCGTTGCGGGCATTGCCTTCAGTCACGACGGCAGCCAAATTGCCACCGCGAGTTGGGATTTAACGGCGGGCGTGGCCCATACGCGGACCGGTTCGGAGGTGAAGACGTTGTTTAAGGGAACCGGGTTCGGGGGGTACTTGTCCGTGGCGCTCAGCCCGGTGGAGCCGCTTTGTGCCCTGGGGGGAGGCGTCATGGGCCTGACCAAAGCTGATGCCGGTGTTCATGTCATTGATCTGGCTACCGGCACCGAGTCGCACGTCTTTGAAGGCCATGCCATGCCGATCCGGGGCCTGGCTTTCAACCCGGATGGAACGCGCATCGCCTCCGCAAGTTTTGACGGCACGGTCAGGGTCTGGCCAGCGAGGCCGCTGCCGGAATTCCTGAGTCTGGAGGGACACGACCAGGCAGTCTGGACGGTCGAAGTCAGCCCCGACGGTCACCACGTGGCCACCGGCAGCCTCGACCAAACCGCCAAGGTCTGGGAACTCGAGACCGGCCGCCTGGTAACCTCAGTCCCGGTGATGTTCCCGGTCCTCTCCCTGGCGTTTAGTCCGGACGGGAAGCGGCTGATCACGCCGGGCAGCAAAGCAACGGCGCAGGTTTGGCCATTGGATCTCGAGGACAGCACTTCCTATCCCGCGCAAAACCGGCCGATCCCGATTCTCACCCTCGGCGGTCACGCCCAAATGGTAACGGCTGTGGCCTACGGTCCTGGCGGTCGGCACTTGGCGACCGGCAGCAAAGACCGCACCGCGCGCATCTGGGCCTCCGATTCTGGCCAGCTGCTGCTCACCTTGGTGGGGCACGGTGGATGGATTCTCTCGGTGGCTTTCAGCCCCGATGAGAAGCAGGTGGCGACCGCCAGCCGTGATCATAGCGCCCGGATCTGGGAGACTCAGACAGGCCGTTTGTTGTTTGTGCTTGAAGGCCATACGGGCCCCGTCCTGGACATAAGCTGGAGCCCAGACGCCAGCCTCATCGCCACCGCAAGTCAGGACGCCACCGCCCGATTGTGGGACGCGCGCACGGGCGCGGCTCTGTTGCCGCCGCTGCGAGGCCACCGGGACGGCGTCAGTTCGGTTGCCTTTAGCCCGGACGGCCGTCGCCTGGCCACTGCCGCGGGTGGGATGGACATCTCGAAAAGCTATCAGTTGGATAATTCAGTGTTCCTCTGGGATGTGGACACGCACCAGAGCGTTCTTCGTCTCCGACCCCATTTTAATGTGGTTCGGAGCGCCGCATTCAGTCCCGATGGAACACGACTGGTCACTGGCAGCGTGGACAACACGGCCCGGGTGCGCAGTGCATTTGCCTGGGACCGGGCACAGGTGGCCGAAGTTGACCGCGGCCTGTCGGAGACGGAGTGGTTGGAGCGCTATAAGCGCCGATACTGGTCTCAACTACTGGCGTTGGCCAACCCCGCCTCGATCTCCGCTAAGGACGGGCCGGGATCGGACCGCCATATGCAGCGACACCTTCTGGGCGAGTTTAATGTTGCCAGCGGCAGTCAGTTCAAAAGCGGCCCGTCTGTCCCCCTGCCTGCACGGGACCGACGGGCCGGCGCCAACCAAATCGATCTGTCCCAATTCTATAACTCCGCCCTGAACGAAATCTGGCTGCCGACCACCAGCCTGGATGATGCCGGCCAGAACTTGGCGGCATTCCCGGTCGGCCTTGGAACCTTTGGAGGGGTGTTGTTTGACACCCGGGGTTTGATTCAATTGGGCTGGGGCGGCTCGGCAGGATGCCCCTTTCCAACTCAGGTCACAATCCCCATCGGTCGACCGTTGCAGCACTTTCATGTCCTTCACGGCGTGGCTCGCGGCGGCGATGGAGGCAGGATCGTCGGTGAGTATCGTTTGCACTACGCCGATGGAAAAGAGGTGGCCTTTGAAATCCGTTGCGGCCAGGAGTTGGTCGCTTGGTGGGATGATAGATCCCCGGAATCGCTCAGCCCATTCTCCCAGGTGGCCTGGACTGGTCCCCGTTCTGAGACCGCCTCAGCGGAGGAACAGGTCCGGCTCTTCCGAACCACCTACACCAATCCGAGCCCGGAACGGCTCGTTACTTATGTCGACTACGTTTCCCAAATGACCCGGTCGGCTCCATTCCTCCTTGCCATAACAGTGGAATAAGCCGTCCAAAGATCGCCAAACGCCATACGCACGACTCCCCCAATTCACCGCCACTACAAGTGTCCCTATGAAAACAAGCTATTGCTCCTCCCTTTGGAGTTTCTTCCGTCAAACGGCACGGCCGCTGAGATCGGCCTGCGCCATCCTGGGCCTTTGGCTGACGACTGGCGGCGAGGCCAGCGCTCAACCGTCCCCCCACCATTTCAGCGGCATCGATATCGCCTCCGACCGGACGGTTGCGTTGAGCCTGGACGGCAACGTCTCCAACTTGATCCCCGGCCTCAGTGGAACCATCCTCAACCAGTTCAACCAGATGTTCGATCTCTATACTGTGGAAGCCTCGACAGACCTGATTGACTGGACCCGACTGGCGATGCTGGCGCGGACCAACAACGATCCCAGACCGCTGCTCTTTACAGACACCGCCGCGCCGGACCTTGCCCGGCGGCTTTACCGGACGATGACCAATCACCTCATTACCACCTTTCCCGAACCGAGCGGACCGTTTGCCGTCGGCACCTTTGATCGGGTCTGTCGCGATCCAGCCCGATCCAATCTCTACAGATACAGTCCCGCCACCAATGCGTTCATGGTTACGTATTGGTATCCGGCCGAAGCCCCCAGCGCAGGCTCACTGCCAGGCCCCAGGTGGAACCAACGTCTGAGCGCGGATGTGACCCTCTATCAGCTAGGCGGTGGCGATACCCAGTGGGCTAGACTCGCTCCCTTGCTGGTCGGTTATCGCTTCGAAAACGCCCCTCTGGCTAACGCTCAGCCCTCCTACCCTGTCCTTCTCTATTCCCACTGTCTGCCAACCCACCGTTGCTTCAGCTCCCATATCGCCGAGGAATTGGCCAGTCACGGATACGTTGTGATCGCCCCGGATCATGCCGACTGCTTCAGGACTGAATTCCCCGACGGCCGTTACTTGAGCGGCAATTGGAGCGGTGACAACACCAGCCGGTTCGCCGATTTCCAATTCTTGCTCGACGAACTGGAGCAAATGAATACCAGCGATCCGGTCTTCGCCGGGCGGCTCGACCTGGAGCGCATTGGGATCTACGGCCTGATCTATGGTGGGATGGTGGCCGAGGTATGTCGGCGGGACGACCGGGTAAAGTGCGTGGCCTTGCTCGAGGCTGAGAACCTGCAGTTGCCCGCCATAGGGTTGCAGAAACCTTTCCTGGCTATGAATCATGCCGGTTCCCCCCGGCTCAGCCAGAGCGAAGCCCTCTTCAATAAAGCGATCACCAATGCCACGTGGCTCCAGATCACCGGGGCGGACCGCTTCACCTTTTCCGACGCAGCCTGGGGAACACAGATCCCGTGGGGTCGCCAGCCAGCTCTGGCCATCGACGCTTGTCTGGTCTGGTTCTTCGAGACCCACCTCCGCGGTGCTACGGTGACCTTCCCTACGAATCCCGAGTTGGCCAACGTGAGGCACAAATGACCAATCATTCTGATAGTGCCCTCGCAGCTTGCTCATCAAGGTCTGGTATTGCTCCACGATGTCCAAGTGTCGGTTCTTGCGGCACCATTCGTGTATCCCGCTCAGGAATCGCCGCAGTCGTTTCCCTTGTGTTTTACGCTTGATGGCCCAGCCACCGTCCAGGGTTTTACCCCAGTAGTGGTCGAACCCAAGGAACGCGAACGTCCCAGGCCCTTTGCCGCGCCGCCCAAACGGCCGACTGAATTGCACCAACCGGCTTTTCTCCGGATGGATCTTCAGCCCATACCGCTCGAACCGCAAGAAAAGAATTCGCCGCCGCCTCAAGCCTCGTTCTTGGCCTGAGCAGGAGAAGCCGATGTTCACCGGCAGCCATATCCATTATGAGATGGCCGAGAAGACCCAAGGCATAGGATGCGGCGGCATTGGCGCCATTCATCTGCTGTCTCAGAAAATCGGGTTAGTCGACCTGTTGAACCAGAAGGTGAACGTGCTCAAGCGGCATCTGCCCTATCACGAGAGCGATCACGTGCTGAACCTGGCTTACAACATCCTGGTTGGAGGCGAACGCATGGGGGACATCGAACTGCGCCGACAAGACGAAGGCTTTCTCAATGGCCTGGGCGCGCAGCGGATACCCGACCTGCGTATTCCGGCGGTATTCGGACACCGATTCCGATTTGATCCGGACAGGATTCCGGCCGATGTCGGACAGCGTTCCGGAAGTTGCC
>JAFGQR010000109.1 GCA_016935555.1 Verrucomicrobiota bacterium | reverse complement strand
TCTCGGAGATTTGAAGGCAGAAATATTTCGGGCAAAAAGATGGGATCCCATGTTTCTGCCCTCGATGTTTCTGCCTTCTCCTCTGCCCGAGGCGGCGTCCATGTGTGTCAGCGAGGCCGGGACGTCGGAGCTCCTTCAACGAGGCATGAGGACACAATCGCCCGACCAGTCAGTGGAGTGAATGGCGGCGGGCCGACGCCGTTTGCGAGTTCGTGAGTCGTGGGCCGCCGCTATCGCTCACTTTTGTTGTCGCGGCACGGTTCGTTCTGTTCTTTTGGAAATCGCGCCGGCGGCGTGAGTTGTGCGGCCAAAGGAGGCGCGGGGCATCAGCAGCGCATCGCGCGGCGCCGCGCGTCGCCCCGGACCCGGGCGGCAACCTCGGGCTGCGGCCGGAACCGGAAATCCCGCCAGATTTTGCTTCGTTTTTCCCCGGGATGGCCTGTTTAATGGGCCGGGATGAAGTCACGCCAGGCGCACATTCGGCGCGTCACGCACGAGACCCGCATCGCCGTTCGGCTGGCGATTGACGGGCGGGGGCGGTCGTCCATTCGGACGGGCATTCCGTTTTTCGACCACATGCTGGCGCTGTTTGCGAAGCACGCAGTGGTGGACCTGCGCTTGGACTGCCGCGGAGATCTGGAGGTGGACGCCCACCACACCGTCGAAGACTGTGGCATCGCCCTCGGCGAGGCGTTTCGGCAGGCCCTCGGCGATAAAAAAGGCATCCGCCGATACGGCACTGGATTCGATCCGCGAAACCCGCTTGCCGGGGAGGCGTATCTGCCGATGGACGAATGCCTGGCGCGGTGCGTGATCGACTTCGGAGGACGGACGCACCTGGTGTGGCGCGGTCTGAACAGCCTCGCCTACCGGCGGCTTGCCATCGACGAAAAAACGCAGGATATGTCGAGCACCTTCCGATTCGGCCTGGCGCGCGAGTTCTTCCAGGGGTTCGCCAACGCGGCGGCGTGCAACCTGCACATGGAACTGCTTTACGGCGATGAACCGCACCATATTGCCGAGGCCCTGTTCAAGGCGTTCGCCAGGGCCGTCGACGCCGCCTGCCAACGCGATCCCCGCATCGCCGGCCGCCTGCCAAGCACCAAGGGCCGGCTCTGAACCCCGCTGAATAATCCCACCCCAGCCCGCGTCCATACCATGGCGTCGCAAAAAAACTACTCCTCCGAAAGCGACGAGAAGCTGGTGCGCGCGTCGCAGCGGGGCCAGCGCCTGGCCTTCGAGGAGTTGGTCGCCCGGCATCGGGACAAAATTTACGCCCGGGCGTTCAGCATGATGCGGCATGAGGACGACGCCTTGGATCTTTCTCAGGAAGCCTGGATCAAAGGCTGGCAGCGGCTGAAACAGTTTCAGGGCGAATCCAGCTTTGTGACGTGGATGACGCGGATTGTGATCAACCTGTGCCTCGACCAGCTAAGAAAGCACAAGAGACAGCGCGCCGAGTCGATAGAACAATTAGAGGCCGACTCCGGCGGCGTCGAACGGCAAATGCCCGTCGTCGAAAACAATCCAACGGAAGGCCTCGAACGCGGCGAGCTGCGCCAACGCATCGACAAGGCGCTCGGCCAGCTCTCCCATGAGCACCGGACAGTGCTGATTTTGCATGAATTTGAAGAGCTTGAATACAAAGAGATCGCCAGGCGGATGGAATGCTCCATCGGCACCGTCATGTCCCGTCTCTTCTACGCCCGACGCCGCATGGCCAACCTCATGGCCGCCTACAAACGAGAGGAATTAAGCTGAATGAACACGGAATTCGAACTGCAGTTGCAGGCCTACCTGGACGGCGAATTGCCCCAGGCCGAGGCCCGCGCCGTGTCGGCCCGCCTCCAAGGCGACCCCACCGCCCGGACCCTGCTTTCCGAACTGACCACCACCAAACGCTGGCTCGCCGGTAACGAGCCCCCCGTCCACGTGCCCGAATCCCGCGAGTTCTACTGGAGCAAAATCGACCGCGCCCTCGACCGCATCGAAAAGGCCGCCGCCGCCGCCGCCGGCGATCCCCGTCCCGATGATCCCCTCACCGCCCCCGCCTGTGCCTACGCCTGCGCCCGCGCCCTGGCCCGTCTGTTCCAGCCGCGCTCCTGGCGGTTCCTCGCCCCCGCTGCCGGGGCGGTCCTCGCCGTCGGGTTGGCCCTCCTCCTGTTCAAGCCCGGCACACCCGCTCCGGCCGACGACCCCGACCATTACATGACCGAAACGGAAACCCTCTCCGAAGACACCACCGCGTTCGCGTTTCGATCCCAGCGCGACAACATGTTCGTGGTCTGGATCTCCAACAAGGAATCCCCGTCCAGCCCCGAAGACGAGTTGCCTGCGGATGTTGACATGTATTACCAATGATTGCGCCGTCCTCCGCCCCTCTCCCCGTTGCCGGGTCCCGCCTCCTGCGCGCCGCCGCCTGGATTGTGCCGATGCTGCTCCTCGCCCTGCCGGCGGCCGCCCACGACATCAAGCTCGAAGCCAAATTGATCTGGGGCACCAACGAACCCAAATCGCCTAACCCGGCCCATAAACCCGTGGAAAAAGAGGTCGCCGACAAACTGCGCAAGGTGTTCAAGTGGAAGAATTATTTCGTCGTCAACCGCATCGAGAAAACCGTGCCGTCCCGCAAAACCGGCCGGTTCGTCCTCAGCAACAAATGCACGGTTGAAGTCACCGAACTCGAGGGCCCGAAGGTCGGGGTGAAACTCTTCGGCGAAGGCAAGGAACTTCACAAGGCCACCAAGGGCCTCGCCCAAGGCGAGTGGTTCACGTATGCCGGCGACGACAAAAACGACACCGCTTGGTTCGTCATCATCCGGCAGCTGAACTGACAGCGGAACAAGCTCACTCACGGCGCCGGCGCCGCGGGCGCCTCCGGAGCGGGCGCCTCCGGGGTTGCCCGGTAGTCGATCACCTTCACCTTCTCCAGCGTCACCAGGCCGCTTTCAATCATCCCGTCCAGGATGGGCAGGAAGGCCTGGATCTTGGCTTCCGTGTCCACCATCTCGATCACCAGCGGCAGATTCATCGAAAGCCCCAGAATCCTGGCCGTGTGCGGCCGGCTGGACTTCCCGTAGCCCAACGGCCCCCTGAGTAAAATCATATGAAGGCGTGACATCAGCGCCTCCTTGCGATACATGCCTCCGGACATAGATGCAGTGAACCTGACGTAACCCTTTTATGCGCTCTGATACCATCAAACGAGGCGCCGAACGCGCCCCCCACCGCAGCCTCCTCCGGGCCACCGGCGCCATCGAGTCCGAAGACGACTTCAACAAGCCCTTTATTGCCATCTGCAACAGTTACACCGATTGCGTTCCGGGACACACCCACCTGAACGAAGTCGGCGCGCTGGTCAAGCGCCTCGTGCGCCAAGCCGGCGGCGTGCCGTTCCTCTTCAACACCATCGGCATCGATGACGGCATCGCCATGGGGCACGCCGGCATGAAATTCTCCCTGCCCTCGCGCGAGCTCATCGCCGACTGCGTCGAGTCCATGCTCCAGGCGCATCGTTTCGACGGCATGCTCTGCATCCCAAACTGCGACAAGATCGTCCCCGGCATGTTGATGGCCGCCATGCGCGTCAACATCCCCGCCGTGTTCGTCAGCGGCGGCCCCATGGCGGCCGGCATCGCCCAGCCCGCCCCCGTCCAAACCGGCCTCCCCGCCCATCTCCAGCCCGCCGCCAAACCGTCCGACCTGATCTCCGTCTTCCAGGGCGTCGGCCAGCTCCAGGCCGGCCGGATTTCCGAAGCCGACCTGATGCGGCTCGAACAAACCGCGTGTCCGACCTGCGGGTCCTGCTCCGGCATGTTCACCGCCAACTCCATGAACTGCCTCTGCGAAGCCCTCGGCATGGCCTTGCCAGGCAACGGCACCATCCTCGCCGTCTCCAAAGAACGCGAAACCCTCTACGCCCGCGCCGCCCGCACCATCCTCAACCTCATCCAACTCGACCTCAAACCGCGCGATATCGCCACCCTTGAAGCCTTCGACAACGCCTTCATGCTCGACATGGCCATGGGCGGCTCCACCAACACCGTCCTCCATACCCTCGCCATCGCCCGCGAAGCCGGCATCCCCTACGACGTCAAACGCATCGACGACATCTCCCGCCGCGTCCCCTGCCTCTGCAAGGTCTCCCCCTCCTCCGCTTACCACCTCCAGGACGTCCACCGCGCCGGCGGCATCCATACCATCCTCGGCGAACTCAAACGCCTCGGCCTCCTGAATACCCACTGCAAAACCGTCACCGGCAAAACCCTGGGCGAGAACATCGACGCCTGGGACCTGCGCTCGGATACCTGCACCCCCTGGGCCAGGGCCGCCCGCCTCTCCGGCGCCTCCGCCATCGTCGTCGACCCAAACGCCAACGTCGGCCCCGCAGCCCGCCCCGCCATCGGCAACCTCGCCCTCAAACCCCTGCTCTCCTTCCCCGCCGACCCCCGGGCCATCACCCTCTGGCGCTTCGCCGCCGCCTTCAACGCCGGCGACGCCCATGCCGCCGCCTCCCTCTTCGCCAAAGACGGCGAACTGCAGGTCAATGATACCCTGACCTGGAAAGGCCAGGGCCAAATCGAAGCCGGCTTGACTGCCAAGTTCGCCGAGTTCCAAGGCCTGTTCCGCGCCGAACTCGCCAGCCTCAAAAACGCCCCAGTCCTCATCGTCTGGAATTACCGCGGCGGCACCAAAAAAACCGCCTGCCTGCTCCGCACCGGGCGCCTCCGGGAATGGACCCTCACCAAAGCCTATCACGACTACCGCGAAGCCCAACTCCGCGAAGCCCAGCCCACCGGCCTCATGCCCTTCGACCCGGCCTTCCGATTCGACCCCCGCGATTGCATCCGCACCGGCGACACCGCCTACTCCCGCGACGGCGGCCTGGCCATCCTCTTCGGACAGCTCGCCCCCGAGGGCAGCGTCGTCAAAACCGCCGGCATCAGCGAGGCGTTCAAGACCCAGTGCGGTCCCGACTTCGTCTTCGAGGGCCCCTGTGTGATCTTCGAAAGCCAGGACGACGCCTGCGCCGGCATCCTCGCCGGCCAGGTCCACGCCGGCGACGTCGTCATCATCCGCAACGAAGGCCCCCGCGGCGGCCCCGGCATGCAGGAAATGCTCTCCCCAACCAGTTACATCGTCGGCATGGGCTTGAGCGATAAAGTCGCACTCATCACCGACGGGCGATTCAGCGGTGGCACCGCCGGCGCCTGCATCGGCCACGTCTCGCCCGAGGCGGCCGAAGCCGGCCCCATCGGCCTCTTGAAGCCGGGCGACCGCGTCCGCATCGATTTCCCAAACCGCCGCATCGATATCCGCCTGTCCGAAACCGAACTCGCCGAACGCAGAAAAACGTTCCAGCCCCCCGCACATCTGCTGACAGGCTGGCTGGCGCGCTATCAACAGCAGGTGACCAACGCCAGCCAAGGCGCCATCCTCACCTGCCACACCCCCTAGCCCTCCGGAGCCCGGAAAGCGGAAAGCGGAACCAGGAAGAGCCGAAAGTTGAAAGCGGAAACCGGAAAGCGGAAAGCGGAAAGGGGACGGCGGCGTAGCGGCCCCTCAACCCGGTAGGGCGTCTCAACCCGGTAGGGCGTCTCAACCCGGTAGGGCTTCTCAACCCGGTAGGGCGAGACTCCGTCGAGCCCAAACTTCCCCGCGTCGGCACCGCGGATCCTTCGCCGTCCCGGTGCCGCGCCGTGGCAAACGCGCATCTCAGGGGAAGAAGTCAGGGCTCGACGGAGTCTCGCCCTACCGGGTTGATTGGCACGATGCGCGTTG